>JANJVS010000140.1 GCA_024709955.1 Rhodocyclaceae bacterium | reverse complement strand
AGGTCGCCGCTGTCGAGGCGCACGGCCTGGATGGCGATGCCGTCGGCGGCGAGCTTTTGCGCCAGCGCCGGCAGGGCCCGGGCGGCCGCCTCGGTGTCCCAGGTGTCGATCAGCAGCGTCGTCGCCTGCGGATGGGAGTGCGCGAAATCCTCGAAGGCGGCGAGCTCGCTGTCGTGGGCCTGGATGTAGGAGTGGGCCATGGTGCCGTAGAGCGGGACGTTCCAGCGCATGCCGGCGAGCATGTTGGAACTGCCGGCGAAGCCGGCGAGGTGGCTCGCCCGCGCCGAGAGCAGGCCGGCCTCGGCGCCGTGGGCGCGGCGCAGGCCGAAGTCCACCAGCAGCTTGTCGCCGGCGGCGAGCCGCACGCGCGCCGCCTTGGCGGCGACCAGCGTCTGGAACTGCAGCAGGTTGATGAGCCGCGTCTCGACCAGCTGCGCCTCGCGCAGCGGCGCGACGACGCGCAGGATCGGCTCGTCGGCAAAGACCGGCGTGCCCTCGGCCACGGCCTCGACCGTGCCGGTGAAGCGCAGGCCGGCCAGCGAGTCGACGAAGGATTGCGCGAAGCGGCCGCGGCCGGCGAGCCAGGCCAGTTCCTCGGGGGCGAAGCGCAGGTTTTCGAGGAAATCGAGGCATTGCTCCAGCCCGGCGGCGACCAGGAAGTTGCGCCCGGCGGGCAGCTTGCGCGCGAAGAATTCGAACACCGCCGTTTCGTTCATGCCCCGGTCGAAATAGGCCTGGAGCATGGTGAGCTGGTAAAGATCGGTGAGCAGCGCGCTTTCTTCAGTTGGGCGCATGGTCAGCCTTCCACGGGCACGGCGCCGGCGGCGAACATCGCCGCGAGGGCGCGCTCGCCGTCGCCCGGCCGCACATTCACGGCGCGGACGCAGGCCACCAGCACCATGGCGGCATAGCCGAGGTGCAGGCCGTCCTCCACGGTGTTGAGCACGCAATAGTCGGTGGCCAGTCCGCCGATGAACAGGCGCTTCACGGCCAGGCGCCGCAGGTGCTCGGCCAGGTCGGTGCCGGCGAAGGACGAGTAGGCTTCGGCGTCCTGGCGGGTGGCCTTGGAGATGACGAGCACATCCTCCGGCAAGGCGAGATCGGCATGAAAGCGCGCCCCCGGCGAGCCGGCGACGCAATGCTCCGGCCAGATGCCGCCCTGGGCGACGAAGGAACAATGGTCGGGCGGATGCCAGTCGCGCGTCGCCAGGATCGGCAGGCCGGCGGCGCGGAAGCGCGCGATCCAGGCATTGAGCGGCGCGATCACCGCGTCGGCGCCGGCGATGCCCAGGCTGCCGCCGGGCAGGAAGTCGTATTGCACATCGACGATCAGCAGCGCGTCGCCCGTTTGCGGGCGGATGGGGTCGGCACTTTCCTGGCTCATGGTCTCCCTTTCCTCCGTCTGCGCCGGCGCGCCCCGTTCTGCCCGCCAGCCTTCACCTTAGGTTCAAGTTGTCGGCGCCGCAAGACGCGCCGACTTTGCGCGCCATCCCGCTGCGGCTATATTAGCCAGTAAGGGAGGAAGCATGAGCGCTGCCACGATCATCCGGAAGGAGTTGTCCGCCCTGCGCGTGCCGCCGAATTTCGCCGATTACGCGGCGGAGCGCGCGCGCTTCTCCTGGGACGCCGTGCGGCGCGCATTGGCGGAGCAGGGGGCGGGCCGGGTCAATCTCGGCTGGCTGGCGGCGGACCGCCACGCGCAAGGCCCCCTGGGCGGCAAACCCGCCTACCGCTTTCTGTCCGCGGCCGGCGCGCCGCGCGACCTGAGCTATGGCGAACTCTCGCGGCTCAGCAGCCGCTTCTGCAACGTGCTGCGCGGCCTCGGCGTCGGCCGGGGCGAGCGGCTGTTCGTGCTCTCCGGGCGCATCCCCGAGCTCTACGTCGCCGTGCTCGGCAGCCTCAAGAACGGCAGCGTGGTATCGCCGCTGTTCTCCGCCTTCGGCCCCGAGCCCATCGCCACCCGCGTCAATCTCGGCGGCGGACGCGTGCTGGTCACCACCGACGAGCTCTACGAGCGCAAGGTGGCCAAGTGGCGCGACCGGATGCCGACGCTCGAACACGTGCTGCTCGTCGCCGCCGAGGGGGGCGCGACGAACGTGCCCGGCACCCTCGACCTGGCGACGCTGATGGACGCGGCGGCGGACGACTGCGAGGTCGCGCCGACCGGCGCCGAGGACATGGCGCTGCTGCACTTCACCAGCGGCACCACCGGCACCCCCAAGGGGGCGGTGCATGTGCATGGCGCGGTGGCGACCCACTGGGCGACCGGCAAGTACGCCCTCGACCTGCATCCCGACGACGTCTTCTGGTGCACCGCCGACCCGGGCTGGGTGACCGGCACCTCCTACGGCATCGTCGCGCCGCTGCTGCACGGCGTGACCTCCATCGTGGACCGCGAGGAGTTCGACGCTGAGCGCTGGTACGGCATCCTGCGGGACCAGGACGTGAGCGTCTGGTACACGGCGCCGACGGCGATCCGCATGCTGATGAAGGCCGGCGCGGAGATTCCGCGCAAATACGGCTTCCCGCGACTGCGCTTCATCGCCAGCGTCGGCGAACCGCTCAACCCCGAGGCGGTGCGCTGGGGCCAGGAGGTGCTCGGCCTGCCGATCCACGACAACTGGTGGCAGACCGAGACCGGCGGCATCATGATCGCCAACACGCCGGCCTTCGACATCAGGCCCGGCTCGATGGGCCGGCCGCTGCCGGGCATCGAGGCGGCCATCGTCAAGCGCAACGAGGACGGGTCCATCGCTTTCGTCGAGGCGCCGGATACCGAGGGCGAGCTCGCGCTCAAGGCCGGCTGGCCCTCGATGTTCCGCGGCTACCTCCACAACGAGGAGCGCTACCGCAAGTGCTTCGCCGGACCGGACGACGCGTGGTATCTGACCGGCGACCTGGCGAAACGCGACGCCGACGGCTACTACTGGTTCGTCGGTCGCGCCGACGACGTCATCAAGTCGGCGGGCCATCTCATCGGCCCCTTCGAGGTCGAGAGCGCGCTGATGGAGCATCCGGCCGTCGCCGAGGCCGGCGTGATCGGCAAGCCCGACCCGGTGGTCGGCGAGGTGGTCAAGGCCTTCGTTTCGCTCAAGCAGGGCTTCGTGGACGGCGAGGCGCTGCGCAAGGAACTGCTCGGCCATGCGCGCAAGCGGCTCGGCGCCGCGGTGGCGCCGAAGGAGATCGCGGTGCTGGCGAGCCTGCCGCGCACGCGCAGCGGCAAGATCATGCGGCGCCTGCTCAAGGCGCGCGAGCTCGGCCTGCCCGAGGGCGACCTTTCCACCCTGGAAGCGGGAGGATGATGTGTCGTCGGTAGATCACCACGCGCCGCCGCC
>JANJVS010000136.1 GCA_024709955.1 Rhodocyclaceae bacterium | reverse complement strand
GCGCATTGACAGCCAGTATGGTGCATTGCAAAATCCATCTTCCTTTCTCCACCCCGGAAGCCGCATGACGAACCCCAACGACCCCCATGCCGTGATGCAGGCGTTTTTTCAGGCCGGCCAGGCATTCGCCCAGGGCATGGCGCAATTCATGAGCGGCCAGCAGCCGGATTGGCAGTCGAAACTGGGGGCCTTGACGCCGCCCGCCGGTGCGCCCTGGGGTCAGGAGAGCGCCGAACTGGCGGCCCTGCGCGAGGAATGGCGGCAGCGCCACGCCGCCCTCTGGCAGGCGATGCTCCAGCGCCGCAAGGGCGATGCCGCGCCGATCATGGTGCAGCCCGAGCCGGGTGACAGGCGTTTCGAGCATCCGGCCTGGGGCGAGAGCCCGATCTACGACTACGTGCGCCAAGCCTATCTGCTCAACGCGAGCTACCTGAAGCAGATGGCCGAGATCGCCCCGGCCGCCAACGGGCTGACCAAGAACCGGCTGCAATTCCTCGCGCGCCAGGTGGCCGATGCCATGGCGCCGTCGAATTTCGCGGCGACCAATCCCGAGTTCATCCAGAAGGCGCTGGAGACCAAGGGCGAGAGCATCAAGCTCGGCCTGCAGAACCTGATCGCCGACCTGGAGAAGGGCCGCATCTCGATGACCGACGAGAGCGCCTTCGAGGTCGGCCGCAACCTGGCGGTCACGCCCGGCGCGGTGGTGTTCGAGAACGAGCTGTTCCAGTTGCTGCAGTACGCGCCGCTCACCGACAAGGTGGCCAAGCGTCCGCTGGTGATCGTGCCGCCCTGCATCAACAAGTTCTACATCCTCGACCTGCAGCCCGAAAATTCCTTCGTGCGCTACGCGGTGGAGCAGGGACATACCGTGTTCCTCGTCTCCTGGCGCAATCCGAAGGCCGAGCAGGGCCACCTGACCTGGGACGACTACGTCGAGCAGGGCGCCCTCAAGGCCCTGCAGGCGGCGCGCGAGATCTGCCGCGTCGAGCAGGTGAATGCGCTCGGCTTCTGCGTCGGCGGCACCATCCTCTCCTCGGCCCTGGCCGTGGCGCGCGCGCGCGGCGAGAACCCCGCCGCCTCGCTGACTCTGCTGACGACGCTGCTCGACTTCAGCGACACCGGCGAGATCGGCTGCTTCGTGGACGAGCACTCGGTGTCGACGCGCGAGGCGACCATCGGCAAGGGCGGCCTGCTGACCGCCAAGGAGCTGTCCACCACCTTTTCGGCGTTGCGCGCCAACGACCTGATCTGGCAGTACGTGGTCGGCAACTATCTGAAGGGCAACAAGCCAGCGGCCTTCGACCTGCTCTACTGGAACAGCGACTCGACCAACCTGCCCGGTCCCTTCGCCGCCTGGTACCTGCGCAACCTCTATCTCGAAAATAACCTGCGCGTGCCGGGCAGGCTGGCTATGTGCGGCGTCAAGGCCGATCTCGGCAAGGTGGATATGCCGCACTTCATCCTCGCCACCCGCGAGGACCATATCGTGCCCTGGCAGTCCTCCTATCTCGGCCGCAAGCTGCTCGGCGGCCCGTCCGCCGATTCGACCTTCGTGCTCGGCGCCTCCGGCCACATCGCTGGCGTCATCAACCCGGCGGCGAAGAACAAGCGCAGCCACTGGATCAACGACAGTGCCACCGCCGACGCCGATGAGTGGCTGGCGACGGCCAGCGAGGTGAAGGGCAGCTGGTGGCCGCGCTGGATCGACTGGCTTGGCCGGCACGCCGGCGGATCGGTCAAGGCGCGCGGCCGCCTGGGCGGCAAGCAATACCCACCCGGCGAGCCGGCTCCCGGCCGCTATGTCAAGGAAAAGGCGTAAGCCCGCGGAATTTCGAGGAGGTCATCATGCAACGAGTGGCGCTGGTAACGGGAGGCATGGGCGGTCTGGGCGAGGCCATCTGCATCAAGCTGGCCGCGCTCGGCGACAGGGTGGTGACCACCTACAGCCCGAACAACAACAAGGCGCAGGAATGGCTGCGCCGCATGAACGACATGGGCTACGGCTTCAAGGCCTATCCCTGCGACGTCACCGATTTCGATTCCTGCCAAGCCTGCATCGAGCAGATCGTGCGCGACCTCGGCCCGGTGGACGTGCTGGTGAACAACGCCGGCATCACCCGCGACATGACCTTCAAGAAGATGACCAAGGGCGACTGGGACGCGGTGATCCGCACCAACCTCGACTCGGTTTTCAACATGACCAAGCAGGTGATGGACGGCATGGTCGAGCGCGGCTGGGGCCGCGTCATCAACATCTCCTCGGTGAACGGCCAGAAGGGCGCCTTCGGCCAGACCAACTACGCGGCGGCGAAGGCCGGCATGCACGGCTTCACCAAGGCGCTCGCGCTCGAAGTGGCGAAGAAGGGCGTCACCGTGAATACCATCTCGCCGGGCTACATCGGCACCAAGATGGTCATGGCGATCCCGCAGGAGGTGCTCGACTCGAAGATCCTGCCGCAGATCCCGATGTCGCGGCTGGGCAAGCCCGAGGAGGTGGCCGGCCTGGTCGCCTACCTGGCCTCCGAGGAGGCGGCCTTCGTCACCGGCGCCAATATTTCCATCAACGGCGGTCAGCACATGTATTGAGGGCCGCCGGAGTTTTTCAACAACAACCCAAGAAAAGGGAGCAAGACATGACTCAACGCGTAGCTTTCGTCACCGGCGCCATGGGCGGCCTCGGCACCGCCATTTGCCAGGCCTTCGCCAAGGACGGCTACAAGGTCGTCGCCGCCTACCACCCGCAGTTCGACAACAAGGATGAATGGCTGAAGGAAATGGCCGAAGCCGGCTACAAGGACTTCGTCTGCGTCGCCGGCGACGTCTCCAGCATCGAGGATTGCCAGAAGATGGTCGCCGAGGCCGAAGCCGCCGCCGGCCCGGTGGATATTCTCGTCAACAACGCCGGCATCACCCGCGACCGCTTCTTCGCCAAGATGGAGAAGGACCAGTGGGACGCCGTCATCTCCACCAACCTGACCAGCCTGTTCAACATGACCAAGCAGGTCTCCGCCAAGATGGCCGAGCGCGGCTGGGGTCGCATCATCAACATCTCGTCGGTCAACGGCGTCAAGGGCCAGGCCGGCCAGGCCAACTATTCCGCCGCCAAGGCCGGCGTGATCGGCTTCACCAAGGCGCTGGCGCAGGAGCTGGCGACCAAGGGCGTGACCGTCAACGCCATCGCCCCGGGCTACGTCGCCACCAAGATGGTGATGGCGATCCGCGAGGACATCCTCAAGAGCATCGTCGACACCATCCCGATGAAGCGCCTCGCCAAGCCGGAAGAAATGGGCGCCCTGTGCTCCTATCTCGCCTCCGACCTCGCCGGCTACATGACCGGCGCGACGCTCAACATCAACGGCGGTTTGTACCTGCAATAAGTTAAGCTGCACGGTCGGGCGCCGCTGCAGGGGTGGCGGCGCCCGCACCGCAATCACATATACCCAGGGGAGACATAAGTAATGGCCGACCAGGTCCGCCTCATCAAGAAATACCCGAACCGCCGTCTCTACGACACGCGCACCAGCACCTACATCACGCTGGCCGACGTCAAGGAACTGGTGCTCAAGCACGAGGAGTTCCGCGTGGTGGACGCCAAGACCGGCGACGACCTGACGCGCAGCATCCTGCTGCAGATCATCCTGGAAGAGGAGGCCGGCGGCGCGCCGATGTTCACCTCCGACCTGCTGGCGCAGATGATCCGCTTCTACGGCAATGCCATGCAGGGCATGATGGGCCAGTACCTCGAGAACAACATCACGGCCTTCAGCGAAATGCAGAAGAAGCTGCAGGAGCAGGCCAAGCACCTCTATGGCGACAACGCCGCGATGAGCAAGGACCTGTGGGCGCAGTTCCTCAATTTCCAGGGCCCGGCGATGCAGAGCATGATGGGCGCCTATGTCGAACAGAGCCAGAAGATGTTCCACCAGATGCAGGAGAACATCCAGGAGCAGACGCGCAAGATGTTCACCGGCTTCCAGTTCCCCGGCCAGCCCGCCGCCGGCCAGGACGCGAGCGACAAGGCCGGCGAGAAGAAGAAATAGTGTCGGCCCGCAAGAAGAAACCCATCCCCCGCGTCGGCTTCGTTTCGCTCGGTTGCCCGAAGGCGGCGAGCGACGCCGAGCAGATCCTCACCCGGCTGCGCGCCGAGGGCTACGAAATCTCAGGCAGCTACGACGGCGCCGACCTCGTCGTCGTCAACACCTGCGGCTTCATCGATGCCGCCGTCGAGGAGTCCCTCGACGCCATCGGCGAGGCGCTCGCCGAGAACGGCAAGGTGATCGTCACCGGCTGCCTCGGCGCCAAGGGCACCATCGTCCAGGACAGGCACCCGAGCGTGCTCGCCGTCACCGGCCCGCATGCGCTCGGCGAGGTGATGGAGGCCGTGCATGCCCACCTGCCGCCGCAGCACGATCCCTTCGTCGATCTGGTACCGCCGCAGGGTATCCGCCTGACGCCGGATCATTTCGCCTACCTGAAGATTTCCGAAGGCTGCAACCACCGCTGCAGCTTCTGCATCATCCCGAGCCTGCGCGGCGACCTGGCGTCGCGGCCGATCGGCGAGGTGCTCGCCGAGGCCGAGACCCTGGTCGATGCCGGCGTGCGCGAGCTGCTGATCATCTCCCAGGACACCAGCGCCTACGGCGTGGACGTCAAGTACCGCACCGGCTTCGTCGGCGGCAAGCCGGTGAAGACGCGGCTCCATGAACTCTGCAAGGAGCTCGGCGAACTCGGCATCTGGGTGCGCCTGCACTACGTCTATCCCTACCCGAGCGTGGATGACCTGCTGCCGCTGATGGCGGAAGGCAAGCTGCTGCCCTACCTCGACGTGCCCTTCCAGCACGCCAGTCCGCGCATCCTCAAGCTGATGAAGCGTCCCGGCGACGTGGACAAGGTGCTCGACCGCATCGCCGCCTGGCGCAAGGCCGTGCCCGAGCTGACGATCCGCTCGACCTTCATCACCGGCTTCCCGGGCGAGACCGAGGCCGAGTTCAACGAACTGCTCGATTTCCTCGACGCCGCCCAGCTCGACCGCGTCGGCGCCTTTGCCTTCTCGCCCGTCGCAGGCGCGGCCGCGAACGCCCTGCCGGGGGCGCTGCCCGAGGAGGTGCGCGAGGAACGCAAGATGCGCCTGATGCGCCATCAGGAAGACATCTCGACCCAGCGCCTCGAAGCCAAGATCGGCCGCACCCTGACTGTGCTGGTGGATGACATCGACGAAGAGGGTGCGATCGCGCGCAGCGAAGGCGACGCGCCGGACATCGACGGCCTGGTCTATATCGACGACGGCCACGATCTGGAAATCGGCGAGTTCGTCGAGGTCACCATCAACGACTGCGACGTGCACGACCTCTACGCCAGCCTCGCCACCGTCCCATGAGCGCCGAGTTTCTGGCCGAATTGCGCGCCATCGTCGGCGCACCGCACGTCCTTACCGAATCCATCGACATCGCGCCCTACGGTACCGACTGGCGTGGCCGTTACCAGGGGCAGCCGCTTTGCGTGGTGCGGCCGGGTACGGCCCAGGAGGTGGCCGCGGTCGTGGGCGCCTGCGCCGCGCAGGGCGTGGCCATCGTGCCGCAGGGTGGCAACACCGGCCTGTGCGGCGGCGCGACGCCGATCGGCGGCGAGGTGCTGGTGAGCCTGACGCGGCTGAACCGCGTGCGCGCCATCGACACCGACAACAACACGATGATCGTCGAGGCCGGCTGCACGCTGGCCGCCGTGCAAGAAGCGGCCGCACAGGCCGGACGTCTGTTCCCGCTGTCGCTGGCCGCCGAGGGCACGGCGACCATCGGCGGCAACCTGGCGACCAACGCCGGCGGCGTGCAGGTGCTGCGCTACGGCAACGCGCGCGAGCTCTGCCTGGGCCTCGAAGTGGTACTGCCCGACGGCCGACTGTGGGATGGCCTGCGCGGGCTGCGCAAGGACAATACCGGCTACGATCTCAAGCAGCTGTTCATCGGCGCCGAGGGCACCCTCGGGCTGATCACGGCCGCCGTGCTCAAGCTTTACTCGCGGCCGCGCCGGATGGCGACCGCCTGGGCATCCGTCGCCGCGCCGGCACAGGCCGTGGCGCTGCTGACGCGCCTGCGCGAAACCATCGGCGGCCGGGTCACGGCCTTCGAACTGGTCGGCCGCCCGGCGCTCGACCTCGTATTGAAGAACATTCCGGACAGCCGCGATCCGCTGCCCGGGCGCGCGCCATGGCAGGTGCTCGTCGAACTCGCCGACACGATGGAATCCGATCTCGACGCGGCCCTGGAAGAGGTGTTGGACGCCGCCATCGCAGCGGGGGAGGTTGGCGATGCCGCCCTCGCCCGCAGCGAGGTCCAGGCACGGGCCCTGTGGGCGCTGCGCGAGAACATATCCGAGGCACAGAAGATCGAGGGCATCTCGATCAAGCACGACATCGCCGTGCCGGTCTCGCGCCTGCCCGAATTCATCGCGCGCGCCGATGCCGCATTGTTGGCGGTCTTCCCCGATGTGCGCATCGTCTGCTTCGGCCATCTCGGCGACGGCAACCTGCACTACAACCAGTCGAAGCCGCTCGCCCAGGACAACGCGGCCTTTATTGCCCAGACCCCGGCCGTCAATCGCATCGTGCACGATCTGGCCCATGAGCTCGGCGGCACCATCTCGGCGGAGCACGGCCTCGGCCAGTTGAAGCGCGACGAGCTGCCGCGCTACAAGAGTGCTGTCGAGATGGAACTGATGCGCGCGCTGAAGCGAGCATTCGATCCGCATAACCGGATGAACCCCGGCAAAATTTTTTAAAAATTTTCGCGGAAGTTGTTTACACATGTCCCGTGTCTCCATATAATGCGGCCTCTCTTTTGGGGGTATAGCTCAGCTGGGAGAGCGCTTGCATGGCATGCAAGAGGTCAGCGGTTCGATCCCGCTTACCTCCACCAAGACGAAGTCCCTATCGTCTAGAGGCCTAGGACAACACCCTTTCACGGTGTGAACCGGGGTTCGAATCCCCGTGGGGACGCCAGGTTTTACCGCCTGCCGGTGCTATCATCGGCAGGCGCTTGGAGTGGTAGTTCAGTTGGTTAGAATACCGGCCTGTCACGCCGGGGGTCGCGGGTTCGAGTCCCGTCCACTCCGCCAACACATAGCCGAGCAGGGCGCGCAAATCGTCCTGTTCGGAAAGTACCCGGAACAGGGCGCCTGAGTGATCGGGTGCCCTGTTCGTTTTTGGAGTATTGCTCATGCCGGTGATTACGCTGCCCGATGGTTCGCGTCGCGAATATCCTCAACCGTTGACGGTGGCGGAGGTTGCCGCCTCGATTGGCGCCGGCCTCGCCAAGGCGGCGCTCGCCGGTCGGGTCGACGGCCGGCTCGTCGATACCTCCCATCGCATCGAGACCGACGCGCAGGTCGCGATCGTCACCGACAAGGATGCCGATGGTCTCGAAATCATCCGGCATTCGACCGCCCACCTGCTGGCTTACGCGGTCAAGGAGTTGTTTCCCGATGCCCAGGTGACCATCGGCCCGGTGATCGACAACGGCTTCTACTACGACTTCGCCTGCAAGCCCTTCACGCCCGAGGATCTCGCGGCCATCGAGAAGCGCATGGCCGAGCTGGCGAAGAAGGATTTTCCCGTCACGCGCGAAGTCTGGCCGCGCGACAAGGCGATCGAATTCTTCAAGTCCATCGGCGAGAAATACAAGGCCGAGCTCATCGAGTCGATCCCGGCCGGCGAAGACGTTTCGCTCTACCGCGAGGGCGATTTCATCGACCTCTGCCGCGGTCCCCACGTTCCCTCCACCGGCAGACTCAAGCACTTCAAGCTCATGAAGGTGGCGGGCGCCTACTGGCGCGGCGACTCGAAGAACGAGCAGCTGCAGCGCGTGTATGGCACTGCCTGGGCGAAGAAAGAGGATCTCGACGCCTATCTGCACATGCTCGAAGAGGCCGAGAAGCGCGACCACCGCAAGCTCGGCAAGCAGCTCGACTTGTTCCACCTGCAGGACGAGGCGCCCGGCCTGGTGTTCTGGCATCCGCACGGCTGGACGGTTTGGCAGGAGATCGAGCAGTACATGCGCCGCGTCTATCGCGACAACGGCTACCAGGAAGTGCGCTGCCCGCAGATCCTCGACCGCAGCCTGTGGGAGAAGTCGGGCCACTGGGAGCATTACAAGGACAACATGTTCACCACCGAGTCGGAGAAGCGCGACTACGCGGTGAAGCCGATGAACTGTCCCGGCCACGTGCAGATCTTCAACACCGACGTGCGCTCCTATCGTGACCTGCCGCTGCGCTACGGCGAATTCGGTTCCTGCCACCGCAACGAGCCCTCGGGCGCGCTGCACGGCGTGATGCGCGTGCGCGGCTTCACCCAGGACGACGGCCACATCTTCTGCACCGAGGACCAGATCCAGCCCGAGGTGACCGCCTTCAACGATCTGGTGCGCAAGGTTTACGCGGACTTCGGCTTCGCCGACGTCGCCGTCAAGCTGGCGCTGCGGCCGGAGAGCCGCGTTGGCGACGACGCGCTGTGGGACAAGGCAGAGGCCGCGCTGCGCGCCGGCCTCACCGCCTCCGGTCTCGAGTGGACCGAATTGCCCGGCGAAGGCGCCTTCTACGGTCCGAAGATCGAGTTCCACATCAAGGACGCCATCGGCCGTTCCTGGCAGTGCGGCACGATGCAGGTGGACTTCTCGATGCCCGGCCGCCTCGGTGCCGAATACGTCGGCGAGGACAACGCGCGGCATACGCCGGTGATGCTGCACCGTGCCATCCTGGGTTCGCTGGAGCGCTTCATCGGCATCCTGATCGAAAACCACGCCGGCGCCCTGCCGCTCTGGCTGAGCCCGGTGCAGGCGGTCGTGATGAACATCTCCGAAGCCCAAGCGGACTATGCCGAGAGTGTGGCGAAAATGTTGCGCGATGCCGGCCTGCGCGTCGACTGCGATTTGCGTGGCGAGAAGATTAACTATAAAATCCGGGAACATAGCGTGTTGAAGCGGCCCTATCTCGTCGTCGTCGGCGACAAGGAAAAGGCCGCTGGGTTGGTCGCCTTGCGTGCCCGAGGCAATCAGGATCTCGGGCCAATGTCCCCGGATGCATTGATTGAGCGCCTGTTGCAGGAACGCAGCAGCAAGGGCGTAGCGACTTGATTTTTTGTTGATTTTTTGGAGATTCGAGCCATAGCCCAGGATAAGACGCAGCGCGTCAATGAAGAAATCACGGCCCCCGAGATTCGTTTGATCGGGGTGGAAGGCGAGCAGCTCGGTATTTTCACGTCTCGCCAGGCACTGCAGATGGCCGAGGAGGCCGCAGTCGATCTGGTCGAGATCGCGCCGATGGCACAGCCGCCCGTCTGTCGTCTGATGGACTTCGGCAAGTTCAAGTACCAGGAGGCCAAGCGCCTGGCCGAGGCCAAGAAGAAACAGAAGGTCGTCGAGGTCAAGGAAGTCAAGTTCCGCCCGGGTACGGACGAGAACGACTATCAGATCAAGATGCGCAACGTCGTGAAGTTCTTGCAGGAAGGCGACAAGGCGAAAATCACCTTGCGCTTCCGTGGGCGGGAGATGGCTCACCAGGAAATCGGCATGCGCGTGCTGGAACGGATCAAGACCGATCTGGAGCAGCAGGCAGTGGTCGAACAGTTTCCCAAGATGGAAGGCCGGCAGTTGATCATGGTGCTGGCGCCATCGAAGAAAAAGCCGCACTGAGCGGCTGGCAGGAGTTTCGCAACGCCGCTGGTTGCATGGGGCGGGGCGAACAGAAGTGGCTGCAGGTCATCAAGTGTTCCCGAGGTGGGAGCCACCTGGCAGACATGTAAAAGGAGATCTTCGATGCCGAAGATGAAGACGAAGAGTGGTGCCGCCAAGCGCTTCAAAGTGCGTGGGTCCGGCAGCATCAAGCGTGCGTGCGCGTTCAAGCGCCACATCCTCACCAAGAAAACCACCAAGAGCAAGCGCCAGTTGCGCGGTATGCAGACCGTGCACGAGTCGGACGCCAAGTCCATCCGCGCCATGTTGCCCAACGGTTAAGTAAGGAGACGCCACCATGCCAAGAGTCAAACGCGGTGTAACGGCGCGCGCGCGCCACAAGAAAATTCTCGATCAGGCCAAGGGCTACCGCGGCCGTCGCTCGACCGTCTATCGCATCGCCAAAGAAGCGGTGATGAAAGCCGGTCAGTACCAGTATCGTGACCGTCGTCAAAGAAAGCGTCAGTTCCGTGCCCTGTGGATCGCCCGTATCAACGCGGCCGCCCGCGAGTTGGGCATGAAGTACAGCACCCTGATGAACGGCCTGAAGAAGGCATCCATCGAGGTGGACCGCAAGGTGCTGGCCGACCTGGCCGTCTTCGACAAGCCGGCCTTCGCCGCGCTGGCGAACCAGGCCAAGGCGCAACTGGCGGCCTGATTACTGGCCGCTCCAGCCGAAAGGCCGCTCGGTTTCGTACGGGGCGGCCTTTCTGGCTTTAGGCCCCTGCAAAGGGGTGGTTGATGGTTCTACTGTTTCGGGTGCCACACTTTTGCCGCCATGCACGACCTGGAAAAACTGATCACACAGGCAACCGCCGATTTCGCCGCCGCGACGGAGCTTGCCCGGCTCGAAGAGGTCAAGGCGGCCTATCTGGGCAAGGATGGTTCGCTGACCGCCCTGCTCAAGGGGCTCGGCAAGCTGCCGGCCGAGGAGCGCAAGACGGCCGGTGCGGCGATCAACGTCGCCAAGACCCGTGTCGAGACGGCGCTGGCGGAACGCCGCGAGGCCTTGCGCGCCGCCCAGCTCGAAGCCCAGCTCGCCGCCGAGGCCCTCGACGTCACCCTGCCCGGTCGCGGCCAGGGGCGCGGTACCCTGCACCCCGTGACGCGCACGCTCGATCGCATCGAGCAGCTGTTCCGCTCGATCGGCTTCGCCGTCGCCGACGGCCCCGAGATCGAGACCGACTGGCACAATTTCACCGCGCTCAACACGCCGGAAAAGCACCCGGCGCGTTCGATGCACGATACCTTCTATCTGCTCGACGCCGCCGGCCAGGTGCGCGAGGACATCCTGCTGCGCACCCACACCAGCCCGGTGCAGATCCGCAGCATGCTGGCGCATGTCGAACAGCACAAGCACCTGGACGTGATGCCCGAACTGCGCGTGATCTGTCCGGGCCGCGTCTATCGCGTTGATTCCGACGCCACCCATTCGCCGATGTTCCATCAGGTCGAGGGCCTGTGGGTCGGCGCGAACGTCAGCTTCGCCGACCTCAAGGGCGTGGTGGCCGACTTCCTGCGCCGCTTCTTCGAGAGCGACGACCTCAAGGTACGCTTCCGCCCCTCCTTCTTCCCGTTCACCGAGCCCTCCGCCGAGATCGACGTCGCCTTCATGAGCGGCCCGATGGAAGGCCGCTGGCTCGAAATCGCCGGCTGCGGCATGGTGCATCCGAACGTGCTGCGCTTCGGCGGCGTCGACCCGGAGAAATACACCGGCTTCGCCTTCGGCATGGGGCCGGACCGCCTGACCATGCTGCGCTACGGCATCAACGACCTGCGCCTGTTCTACGACGGCGACCTGCGTTTCCTTTCCCAATTCCAGTAAGGCTGAAGCCGCCATGCAATTCCCCGAATCCTGGCTGCGCGCCCTCGTCAATCCGCCGCTGTCCACCGATGAACTCTGCCATCTGCTGACCATGGCCGGCCTCGAGGTCGAGGAGAACCGTCCCGCCAGCGCCGACTTTTCCAGCGTCGTCGTCGCCCGCGTGCTGTCCGTGGAGAAGCATCCCGACGCCGACAAGCTCAAGCTCTGCAAGGTCGATACCGGCGAGCACGGCGTGCTGCAGATCGTCTGCGGCGCCCCCAACGTCGCCGCCGATATGGTCGTGCCCTGCGCGCTGGTCGGCGCCAAGCTGCCCGGCATCGAGATCAAGAAGGCCAAGGTGCGCGGCATCGAGAGCTTCGGCATGCTCTGCTCCGCCCGCGAGCTCGGCCTGTCCGACGACCACGGCGGCCTGCTGCCGCTGCCGGTCGACGCGCCGATCGGCCAGAACATCCGCGCCTATCTCGGTCTCGACGACAACCTGATCACCCTCAAGCTCACGCCGAACCGTGCCGACTGCCTGTCGCTGGTCGGCATCGCGCGCGAGGTGGCGGCGCTGACCGGCGCGCCGCTGACGCTGCCGCAGGCGACGCCCGTCGCCGCGTCCATCCAGGACACGCGCGCCATCGTGCTCGACGCGCCGGCCGTCTGCCCGCGCTACTGCGGGCGCATCGTGCGCGGCGTGAATGCCAAGGCACCGACGCCGGAATGGATGAAGCGGCGCATCGAGCGCTGCGGCGTGCGTTCGATCTCGGCGCTGGTGGATGTCACCAACTACGTGATGCTCGAACTCGGCCAACCGCTGCATGCCTTTGACGACGCCGAGTTGCAGGGCGCGATCCATGTGCGCCTTCCGCGGCCCGGCGAACAACTGCTGCTGCTCAACGAGCAGACTGTCACGCCGACGGCCGACACCGCGCTGATTGCCGACGAGGCCAGGGCCCTGGCGCTGGCCGGCATCATGGGCGGCGAGCATTCGGGCATCAACGACGCGACCACCGACCTGTTCCTCGAATGCGCCTTCTTCGCGCCCGAGGCCATCGCCGGCAAGGCGCGCGCCCTCGGCTTCAGCTCCGACGCCTCCTACCGCTACGAGCGCGGCGTCGATTTCGAACTGCAACGCAGCGCCATCGAACGCGCAACCCAACTCATCCTCGACATCTGCGGCGGCCAGCCCGGCCCGGTGGTCGAGGCCGCCGAGCCCGCGCATCTGCCGCTGCGCGCCCCGGTGCGTCTGCGCATGAGCAGGGCTGCCAAGGTGATCGGGATCGGGCTTGCCCACGACCAAATCGAAAAGCTTGTCGCCGGCCTTGGCTTCCCCTATGAACGCAAGGCCGACGAACTGGTTGTCACGCCGCCCTCGCACCGCTTCGATATCGCGATCGAAGAGGACCTGATCGAGGAGATCGCCCGCCTGCACGGCTACGACAACATTCCGGCGCCGCCGCCGACGGCGCGCGTCGAGATGATGCCGCTACCCGAGGCGCGCCGGACGCCGATGCAGGCGCGCCGCCTGCTCGCCGAGCGCGGCTACCACGAGGTCGTGAACTACAGCTTCGTCGAGGCCGCCTGGGAGGCGGATTTCGCCGCCAACGCCGCGCCGATACGTCTCGCCAACCCGATCGCCAGCCAGATGGGCGTGATGCGCAGCAGCCTGATCGGTGGCCTGGTCGGCGCGCTGGTCGGTAACCTCAAGCGCCAGGCCGAGCGCGTGCGCCTCTTCGAGCTCGGGCGCTGCTTCCTGCCGGAGGCGGCCATGGCTGACGGCACCGGCCATCGCCAGCCGTTGCGCATCGCCGCCCTGGCTGCCGGTCCGGCTTTGTCGGAACAATGGGGCGCGCCGACGCGCAATGCCGATTTCTACGACGTCAAGGGCGACCTCGAAGCCTTGTTCGCGCCGCGCAACCTGCGCTTCGAGCGCGTCAACCATCCCGCCCTGCATCCCGGCCGCGCGGCCACGGTGCTGCTTGACGGCGTGACTCTCGGTGTGATCGGCGAGATCCATCCGCGCTGGCACCAGAAGTACGAGCTGACGGCGCCCGCCGTGGTCTTCGAAGTGGATCTGGCCGCGCTGCTGGCCGCGCCGCTGCCTGCCTACCGGGAGGCTTCGCGCTTCCCTGCCGTGACCCGCGATATCGCCTTGGTGTTGCCGCAACAGTGCGCTGTGCAGGAACTGCAGGACGCCCTGCGTGCCGCCGCGCCTGCCTACGTGCGCGAAATCCGGCTGTTCGACGTCTATCAGGGCAAGGGCATCGCGCCGGAAAGCAAAAGCCTTGCGTTTCGCGTGGTGATGCAAGATACTCAAAAAACTCTGGCGGACGACGATGCCGACACGGCGGTTGCCCAGTTGCTGCAGGTGGCCACCGAGCGCTTCGGCGCGGTGTTGCGCGGATAAGGATCAGGACATGACGATAACCAAGGCGGAACTGGCGGATCTTCTTTTCGAGAAGGTTGGCCTGAACAAGCGCGAAGCCAAGGACATGGTCGAGGCCTTCTTCGAGGAAGTGCGCACTGCCCTCGAAAGGGGCGACAGCGTCAAGCTTTCCGGCTTCGGCAACTTCCAGCTGCGTGACAAGCCGCAGCGTCCGGGACGCAATCCCAAGACCGGCGAGGAAATTCCGATCACCGCCCGCCGCGTGGTCACTTTCCACGCCAGCCACAAACTGAAGTCCATCGTCGAGACCACGGCGCATGACCACCTCCAGCCCGGATAAGACCGAACTGCCGCCGATCCCCGCCAAGCGCTATTTCACGATCGGCGAGGTGAGCGAACTGTGCGGCGTCAAGCCGCATGTGCTGCGCTACTGGGAGCAGGAGTTCACCCAGCTCAAGCCAGTCAAGCGGCGCGGCAACCGGCGCTATTACCAGCACCACGAGGTGCTGCTGGTGCGCCGCATCCGCCAGTTGCTCTACGAGGAAGGCTTCACCATCAGCGGCGCGCGCAACCGGCTCGACGAGCCAGCCGGCAGGCACCACGCCGCCCCCGCGCCGGCGGCGCCGGCCGCGGACGGCTTCTCGCTGCGCCTCGAACTGCTCGGCGTCATCGAATTGCTGCGAGTTTGAAAAGTTTCGCCGCTGCTCTGCTATAATCCGCGCCTCGTCGGGGTGTAGCGCAGCCTGGTAGCGCACTTGCATGGGGTGCAAGGGGTCGCGAGTTCGAATCCCGCCACCCCGACCAAGCAATCTCAAAGGGTTTCCGGTTATGCTTCCGGAAACCCTTTTTCATTTGCAGCCGGTGTCATTGCGGGGGAGCCAATGTACCGATCACGCCTGACCACCCAGCGCCTGGCGGCCGTCTTCCTGCTCGGCTGCCTGCTGTTCAACTATCCCGTGCTGGCCCTGTTCAACAAGGCCGTCGCGGTGTTCGGCATCCCGCTGCTCTACGCCTACATCTTCCTCGCCTGGTTCGGCTTCATCCTGCTGGTGGCCGTCGTCGTCGAGCGGCGCCCGGACTGAGATGCTCGCCGGCTGGATCGTCGTCCTCGCTTCCTTCGCCTACCTCGGCGTGCTGTTTGCCATCGCCTGGCACGCCGACCGGCGCGCCGACCAGGGGCGCTCGCTGATCGCCAACCCGACGGTGTATGCGCTGTCGCTGGCGGTGTATTGCACGACCTGGACTTTCTACGGCAGCGTCGGCCGCGCCGCCGCCACCGGCATCGGCTTCCTGCCGATCTACCTCGGGCCGACGCTGATGATGGTGCTCGGCTGGTTCGTGCTGCGCAAGATCGTGCGCGTCGCCAAGGCCAACCGCATCACCTCGATCGCCGATTTCGTCGCCTCGCGCTACGGCAAGAGCCAGCTGCTCGGCGGCATGGTGACGGTGATCGCGGTGGTCGGCGTGATTCCCTACATCGCGCTGCAGCTCAAGGCGGTGTCGCACAGCTTCAGCATCCTCGCCGCCGTGCCCGAGGTGGTGATGCCGCGCGCCGGCGAGGTGCCGCTGCTGCAGGACAGCGCGCTCTACGTGGCGGCGATCATGGCGGCGTTCACGATCCTGTTCGGCACGCGCCATCTCGACGCCACCGAACGCCACGAGGGCATGGTGGCGGCGATCGCCTTCGAGTCGGTGGTCAAGCTGGTGGCCTTCCTCGCGGTCGGCCTGTTCGTCACCTACGGCCTGTTCGACGGCATGGCCGACATCTTCGCGCGCGCCCGCGCGCTGCCGCAGCTGGAGCGCCTGCTCACCGCCAGCGACACGGCGGCCGGCTACGGCAGCTGGGCGGCGCTCACCTTCCTGTCGCTGCTGTCGGTGCTGCTGCTGCCGCGCCAGTTCCAGATCGCCGTGGTGGAAAACGTGAATGAGGCGCATCTGAAGCGCGCGGTCTGGCTGTTTCCACTCTACCTGTTCCTCATCAACCTGTTCGTGCTGCCCATCGCCCTGGGCGGCCTGCTGCATTTCGGCCCGGGCGGCGGCGTCGACGCCGACACCTTCGTGCTGACCTTGCCGCTGGCCAATCAGCAGGGCGCTTTGGCGCTGCTGGCCTACATCGGTGGCCTGTCGGCCGCCACCGGCATGGTCATCGTCGAGACCATCGCCTTGTCCACCATGGTCTGCAACGACCTGGTGATGCCGCTGCTGCTGCGGCGCGGCTGGCTGCGCCTGCGCGAACGCACCGACCTCTCCGGCCTGCTGCTGGAAATCCGCCGCTGGGCGATCGTCGTCATCCTGATGCTCGGCTATGCGTACTTCCGGCTCGCCGGCGAGGCCTATGCGCTGGTCAGCATCGGCCTGATTTCCTTCGCCGCGGTGGCGCAGTTCGCGCCGGCGGTGATCGGCGGCCTCTACTGGAAGGGCGCGACGCGCGGCGGCGCGCTGGCGGGGCTGAGCGCCGGCTTCGCGGTCTGGCTCTACACCCTGCTGCTGCCCTCGTTCGCCAAGTCCGGCTGGCTGCCGGACGACTTCATGGCGGCGGGGCTGCTCGGCATCGAGTTGCTGCGGCCGCAGCAGCTGTTCGGCCTCACCGGCCTGGACGAGATCAGCCACTGCCTGCTCTGGAGCCTGCTCGCCAACCTCGGCGCCTATGTCGGGGTTTCCCTGTGGCGCGCTCCCGATGCCAACGAGGCACGCCAGGCCGGCCTGTTCGTCGACGCCCTGCGCGCCGAGGAGACCGGCCACTGGCGCGGCCGCGGCGCGGTGGGCGGCGGTACCGCCGCCCAAGTGGCCGAGCTGCTCGCCCTGGCGGGACGCTTCCTCGGCCCGGACAAGGCGCGGCGCGCCTTCGAGCGCCATGCCGCCGCGCGCGAGCTGAGCCTCGACCGGCTGACCGCCGACGCCAGTCTGGTGCATTTCGCCGAGGCCCAGCTCACCGGCGCGATCGGCTCCGCCTCGGCGCGCGTGCTGGTCGCCTCGGTGGTGGAGGAGGAGCCGCTCGGCCGCGACGAGGTGATGAACATCCTCGACGAGGCTTCCCAGGCGCGCGCCTACAGCCGCGAGCTGGAACAGAAGTCCCAGGAGCTCACGCTGGCGACGGCGGAGCTGCGCGCCGCCAACGAGCGCCTGCGCGAGCTCGACCGCATGAAGGACGACTTCATCTCGACGGTGACCCACGAACTGCGCACACCGCTGACCTCGATCCGCGCGTTTTCGGAAATGCTCCACGAGGACCCGCGCATCGAGCTGGCCGAGCGCACGCGCTTCCTCGGCATCATCGTCGGCGAGACCGAGCGCCTGTCGCGCCTGATCAACCAGATTCTCGACCTCGCCAAGCTCGAATCGGGGCGCGCCGACTGGACCAGCGTCGCGGTGGATCTGGCGCCGGTGATCCACGAGGCCTGCGCCTCGCTGAGCCAGCTCTACAAGGACAAGGGCGTGGCGCTGACGCTGGAGATCGAGGAGCCCCTGCCGACGGTGATGGCCGACCGCGACCGCCTGATGCAGGTGATGATCAACCTGCTGTCGAACGCGGTGAAGTTCGCCCCGGCGGGCTGCGGCCGGGTAAAAGTCGGCGCCGGCAGGACGGTGATGCTGGACGCGGCCGGCAGGACTGAAGCGGCGCTGCGGGTGGCGGTCGCCGACAACGGCCCCGGCATCCGTCCCGAGGACCGCGAGACGATTTTCGAGAAGTTCCGCCAGGGCGGGCAGGACGTACTGACCGACAAGCCGCAGGGCACCGGCCTCGGCCTGCCGATCAGCCGCCAGATCGTCGAATACTTCGGCGGGCGCCTCTGGCTGGAGCCGGTCGCGGCGGCGGAAGCCGGCGCGCATTTCGTGTTCACCTTGCCCCTGCCCTCGGGCGATAATGCGGAGCAACAAAAAGCATAGGCGGGAGGAGACCATGACCAAGAAAATACTGATCGTGGACGATGAGCCGAACATCGTCCTGTCCCTGGAATTCATGATGAAGAAGGAAGGCTTCGCCGTCGCCGTCGCCGCGGACGGCGACGCGGCGCTGGAGCAGGTGGCCGCCTTTGCGCCCGACCTGGTGCTGCTCGACGTCATGATGCCGAAGAAGTCCGGCTACGAGGTCTGCCAGCTGCTGCGCGCCGACCCGGCGCGCGCCGGCCTCAAGATCGTCATGCTGACGGCCAAGGGCCGCGAGACCGAGGTGGCGAAGGGCATCGCGCTCGGCGCCGACGCCTATGTCACCAAGCCGTTCTCCACCAAGGACCTCGTCGCCCAGGTCAAGTTGCTGCTCGCATGAACGCCAAGATCCGCTTCATACTCGCCGTCGGCGTGCTCGTGCTGCTGATGACCGGCCCCTTCGGCCTGACGGCCGCGATCGTCTATGCCGACCTCGACGCGGCGGGACGCGCCGCCTTCATGGCCGACATGGACCGCTGGCTGCCGATCGGCGGCCTGATGACCGTCGTCGGCCTGTTCCTCGGCCTGCAGCTCCTGCGCGCGCTGTTCAAGCAGTACGTGCAGGGCCTGATGGCGATGGCCGAGACGCTGCGCCTGATGCTCGGCGCCAACCGCAACTTCCGCGTCGCCCCCGAGGGGCCGCCGGAGGTGCAGGAGCTGGCGCGCGCCGCCAATGACCTCGCCCAGCAGCGCGACGCCCTGCTCGACGACGTCGAGGCGCGCATCGCCCAGGCCAACGCCTCGGTGGAGGAGGAGAAGAACCGCCTGGCGGCGCTGATGTCCGAGCTCGCGCTCGGCGTCGTCGTCTGCAACCTCGACGGCCGCATCCTGCTCTACAACAACCGCGCGCGTCTGCAGTTCAAGGCGCTCGCCCAAGGGCCGTCGGCGATGAGCGGCGGCGCGCTGATCGGGCTCGGCCGCTCGATCTTTTCAATGCTGGAGCGCGCGCAGATCACCCACGCGCTGGAGAACATCCGCCAGCGGCTGGAAAAAGGCAGCGCCGAACCGGTCGCCAACTTCATCACCACCACGCGCGCCGGCCAACTGCTGCGCGCGCAGATGGCGCCGGTGCTCAGCAACCCGGGCGAGGCGGCAGAGGAAGCGCGCATCACCGGCTACGTGCTGACCATCGAGAACATCACCAAGAGTTTCGAGCGCGAGGCGCAGCGCGACCAGGCGCTGCAGTCGCTCACCGACGGCTCGCGTTCCTCCCTCGGCAACCTCCGCGCCGCGGTGGAGATGCTGCGCGACAACCCGGACATGGAGGGCGAGCTGCGTGAGCGCTTCGTCGGCATCATCGACGACGAGACCGCGCGCATGAGCGCGCGCCTGCAGCAGACCACCAGCGAGTTCGCCGATTCGCTGAAGACGCGCTGGCCGCTGGAGGATGTGCTCGGCATGGACGTCATCGCCGCCGCGCAGCGCCGCATCGAGGACAAGCTGCGACTGGCGACCAAGTCCGAGACCCTCGACGACGGCCTGTGGATCCGCGCCGACAGCTTCGCGCTGATCCAGGCCATAACCTTCCTCGCCTCCCGCCTGCAGGACCACTACGATATCCGCGAGCTGCGCTTCCGCCTGCTCGCCGAGGGCCAGATGGCCTTCATCGACCTGATCTGGTCCGGCACCACCGTTTCCTCCGAGACGCTGTACACCTGGGAGCTCGAAGCCATGAGCGTCGGCGGCGACACCAGCCCGCTGACGCTGCGCGACGTCGCCCAGCGCCACGGCGGCGAGATCTGGTACCAGCGCGAGAAGGCGGCGCACCGCGCCTTCTTCCGCTTCGTGCTGCCGGTCGCCGCCACCCCGGTGACGCAGCCGGGCGAGGCGCGGCCCGTGCCGCACGGCGAGAGCCGGCCGGAGTACTACGACTTCAACCTGTTCAATTTCAGCGACACGCGCATCGACCTCGACCGCAAGCTCACCGAGGTCGCCTATTCGGTGTTCGACACCGAAACCACCGGCCTGGAGCCCTCCGCCGGCGACGAGATCATCCAGATCGGCGCGGTGCGCGCCATCAACGGCCGCCTGCTGCGCCAGGAGGTGATCGACCAGCTCATCGATCCGCGCATCCCGCTCAAGCCCGAGGGCATCCCGATCCACGGCATCACCGAGGACATGGTGCGCGGCCAGCCGACCATCGACGTCGTGCTGCCGGTGTTCCACGAGTTCTGCGCCGACACCGTGCTGGTGGCACACAACGCCGCCTTCGACATGCGCTTCCTGCAGCTCAAGGAGGAAAGCACCGGACTCAAGTTCGACCAGCCGGTGCTCGACACCCTGCTGCTTTCGGCGGTGATCCACCCGAACCAGGAGTCGCACAAGCTCGAAGCCATCGCCGCGCGGCTCGGCATCAACGTCATCGGCCGCCACACCGCGCTCGGCGACGCCTTCGTCACCGGCGAGGTGTTCCTCAAGATGATCCCGCTGCTGGCCGAGATGGGCATCCACACCCTGCGCCAGGCGCTTGAAGCCGCCGAGAAGACCTACTACGCCCGCGTGAAGTATTGACGTGACCGCCGCCGCTTTCCTGCCGCACGAGGCCTGGCTCGACCGGGGCGAAGGCCTGGCGCGGCGCATCGCTGCCGCCGACCTGGCGGGACTGACCGTGCTCGCCCCCGAGTTGCGCGCCGTCGCCGGCGCGATGATCGAGGCGGACACCGGCGCCGGCCTGCTGACGCGGGCCCTGGCGCGGCTCGGTGACTTGGTCGCGGCGCGCGCCATCGCACTGTGCGCGCCGCGCCACCGCCTGCCGCCGGCGGCCTGGTGCTGGCTGGCCTTCGGCTCGGAAGGGCGCGGCGAACAGACCCTCGTCACCGATCAGGACAACGGCATCGTCTTCAGCGCCGCCGACGCCGTCGAGGCGCGCGCGCTGCGGCCCCTGTTCATGGCCTGCGCCCAGGAGGTGAACCAGGTGCTGGCGGACTGCGGCTTCGCCCTTTGCGCTGGCGGCATCATGGCCGGCAACGCCGCCTGCTGCCTGTCGCTGGCGGAATGGCGGGAGCGCTTCGCCGCCTGGGTGCGCACCCCGGAGCCGGAGGCCCTGCTGAATGCCGCAATCTTCTTCGATTTCCGCGCGCTGCATGGCGACGCCGGCCTGGAACGGGCGTTGCGCGCGCACCTGGCGCAATGCACGCAGGGCGCCGATGCCTTCCTGCGCATGCTCGCCGACAACGCCCTGGCGGCAGCGCCGCCGCTCGGCTTCGTGCGCGAATTCGCCGCCCGCGACGGCCTGTTGGACCTGAAGAAGTTCGGCGCGCGCATCTTCGTCGATGCCGCGCGCATCCTCGGCCTCGCCTGCCCGTCGCCGGCCACCGTGGACCGCCTGCGCCACGCCGCCGCCGCCGGCAGCCTGCCGACCGTCGAGGCCACGGCGGCCCGCGGCGCCTTCCAGCAGCTGCAGCGTATCCGCCTGCAGGAGCAGCGCCGGGCGCTGGCCGCCGCGGCTGCCGCCGACAACCGCATCGACCCGCGGGCGCTCGACCCGTTCGACCGCCGCGTGCTGTACGAGGCCTGCAAGCAGGCGCGCCAGCTGCAGCAGCGGCTCAAGATCACATTTCGCATCGAAGGATGACTGCATCATGAGCACTCCAGCCTCTTCCGTCCGCGTCAACCTGCACAGCCAGCTGGCGGCCCTGATCAGGCGCAAGCCGATCACCGCGACGCCGGAGACCACCCTGCGCGAGGCCGTGCAGGCGATGGCGGAGCACCGCGTCGGCTCGATCATCGTCGTCGAGCCGGAGAGCGGCAAGCCGATCGGCATCTTCACGCTGCGCGACCTGCTGCACCGCGTCGCCGCCAAGTCCTGTGACCTCGACCAGCTGGTGATGGCGGTGATGAGCGATTCCGGCCTGCTGATGCTCAACTGGCGCGCCACCGTCTATCAGGCGGCCCTGGTGATGGCGCGCAACGGCGTGCACCACGTCATCGTCGTGGACGCCACCGGCAAGCTGGTGGGCATCGTCTCGCAGGAGGACATCTACGAATTGCAGAGCGGCGGCGGCAAGGCGATCTCCGGTGCCATCCGCGGCGCGCGCGACCTCGATGGCCTGGTCGCCGCCGCCGAGGACATCCGCCGCCTCGCCGTGCGCACCGTCGCCGAGGGCGGCGCCGCCGAGGCGCTGACCCAGCTGATTTCCTCCCTCAACGACCACCTGACGGTACGCCTGATCGAGCTGACCCGGCAGGAGTTCGAGCTGCCGCGGGTGCCCTGGGCCTGGCTGGCCTTCGGCTCGGAAGGCCGCTACGAGCAGACGCTCTCCACCGACCAGGACAACGGCATCGTCTTCGCCGCGCCGGAGGCGGCGGCGGAAGACGTGCGCCGCGCCCTGTTGCCCTTCGCCGCCGAGGTGAACCGGCGCCTCGACGCCTGCGGCTTCCCGCTCTGCAAGGGCAACGTCATGGCGAGCAACCCGGAGCTGTGCCTCGCGGTCGAGGAGTGGCACCAGCGCTACGCCGGCTGGCTGCGCTCCACCACGCCGCAGGCGCTGCTCAACGCGACGATCTACTTCGACTTCCGTCCGCTCTACGGCGACGAGACGCTGGCCGACGAGCTCGGCGACTGGCTGCGCCGCAACATCCCGAGCGCCACGCTGTTCCTGCGCTTCATGGCCGAGAACGCGCTGCGGACGCGGCCGCCGCTCGGCATGATCCGCGACTTCAGCTTCGACGACAGCGCCGACTTTCCGCACACCATCGACCTCAAGGCCTTCGGCACGCGCCTGTTCGTCGATGCGGCGCGCATCCTCGCGCTGGCCAACGGCATCGCCGAAACCAGCACGCCGGAGCGCCTGCGCGCCGCCGCCGCGCTCGGCAAGGTCGGGCGCGACGACGTTTCCGCCCTGATCGACAGCTTCTTCTTCCTGCAGCAGATGCGCCTGCGCCAGCAGCAGGAGGGCACGCCGCTCGGCCTCGCCAACCGCGTCGATCCCGAGCGGCTCAACGAACTCGACCGCCTGGTGCTCAAGGAGGCCTTCAAGCAGGCGAAGAAGCTGCAGGGCCGCCTGCAACTGGACTACCGGCTGTGAAGAGGGCGCCATGAATCAGGAAGAACTGCTGCGCTTCATCGCCTCCCGCCGCTCGATCCGCGCCTTCCTGCCCGAGCCGGTGCCGCGCGCCGCCGTCGAGCGCATCCTTGCCGCGGCGGCGCGCGCGCCCTCGGGCACCAACACCCAGCCCTGGCACGTGCATGTCGCCGCCGGCGCGGCGCGCGACCGGCTGGTGCGCGCGGTGTGCGCGGCCTTCGACCACGCCGCCGACGAGCACGAATACGAGTATCCCTACTACCCGGCCGAGTTCTTCGAGCCCTA
Organism: Rhodocyclaceae bacterium; assembly: GCA_024709955.1. GTDB lineage: Bacteria > Pseudomonadota > Gammaproteobacteria > Burkholderiales > Rhodocyclaceae > Sulfuricystis. Next base: position 16,984 of record JANJVS010000136.1, on the reverse strand, counting down.
TCTGTCGCGGCGGCGCGCGGTCGGCTACGCGCTGTATGCGCTGATCGGCATTGCCAAGGGCGACAAGGCGCGCATGCAGGCCCAGCACCGCCGCAACTTCGAATTTTTCGACGCGCCGGTGGGCCTGATGTTCACCATCGACCGGCGCCTCAGCCAGGGCAGCTGGCTCGACTATGGCGGCTTCCTGCAGAACGTCATGCTCGCCGCGCGCGCCTGCGGCTACGACACCTGCCCGCAGGCGGCCTGGGTGCAGTTCCATCGCATCGTCGCCGCCGAGCTGAACCTGCCGCCGAACCAGCAGCTCGTCTGCGGCATGGCCCTTGGCCGCGCCGACCCGGCCGCGCCCGAGAACAGCCTGGTCACCGAGCGCGCCGCGCTGTCCGAGTACGTACAATTCCATGAATAGGGCGATGCACCGTCCCGCCAGCGCCGACTTTTTGAAGGAAGAGCCATGGAATCGATGATCGCCGCGCTGGTCGGCCTGCTGCTCGGCGCCGGGCTGGTCTGGAGCGCCTTCGCCGCGCGCGTGCGCGACCTGCGCGAGGGCAACGCCCAACAGGCCACCGAACTGGCCCAGTTGCGCGAGCGCGCCGCCCTGCTGCACGGCGATCTCGAGCGTGAGCGCGCCGTCGCCAACGAGAAGATCGCCGCGCTGGAGGAGGCGCGCGGCGCCTTCGCCGACGCCTTCCGCGCCCTGTCGGCCGAAGCCCTGCAGCGCAACAACCAGGCCTTCCTCGACCTGGCCAGGACCGCCCTCGAAAAGCAGCAGGAGGCGGCCAGGGGCGAGCTGGAAAAGCGCCAGCAGGCCTTCGGCGAGCTCGTCACGCCGATCCGCGCCACGCTGGAGAATTTCTCCCAGCAGGTGCAGGGTATCGAGAAGTCACGCATCGACGCCTACGCCACCCTGTTCGAGCAGGTGCGCGCGCTCGCCGACAGCCAGGGCCAGCTGCGCAAGGAGACCGCGAACCTGGTGCGCGCGCTGCGCGCGCCGCACGCGCGCGGCCGCTGGGGCGAGCTGCAGTTGAAGCGGGTCGTCGAGATGGCCGGCATGCTCGACCACTGCGACTTCCACGAGCAGGAGTCGGCCGACGGCGAGGACGGCAGGCTGCGTCCCGACCTGATCGTGCGCCTGCCCGGCGGCAAGCAGCTGGTCGTCGACGCCAAGGCGCCGCTCGCCGCCTATCTCGACGCCATCGAGGCCGAGGACGACGAGACACGCCGCAAGAAGCTCGCCGACCATGCGCGCCAGGTGCGCGAGCACATCGCCAAGCTTTCCCGCAAGTCCTACTGGGAGCAGTTCCAGCCGGCGCCGGATTTCGTCGTGCTGTTCCTGCCCGGCGAGATGTTCTACAGCGCCGCGCTGGAGGCCGACCCGGGCCTGATCGAGAGCGGCGTCGAGCAGCGCGTCATCCTCGCCACGCCGACCACGCTGATCGCGTTGCTGCGCGCGGCGGCCTACGGCTGGCAGCAGGAAGCGCTGGCGGAGAACGCCCAGAAGATCTCCCAGCTCGGCAAGGAGCTCCACGAGCGCATCGCCACGCTGGCCGATCACTGGGCCGGTGTCGGCAAGAACCTCGCCGACGCGGTGGGCGCCTACAACAAGGCCACCGCCTCGCTGGAAAGCCGAGTGCTGGTCACGGCGCGGCGCTTCCGCGACCTGCAGGCGGTGGCGGGGGACAAGGAAATCCGCGACCTGGCACCGGCGGAAAGCGCGCCGCGCCTGCCGCTCGCCGAGGAGATGCAGCCCGCCGCGGCGTGCGCCGATCAGGCGGGCAGGTAGTCCTTGATGCCCAGGTCGTGTTCGAGCATGTGCCGGCCGACCCAGTCGATGACCTGCGCGAAGACGTCCGCCGCGCGGTAGGGTGCCCCGGCGGCGGCGCCGATGTTGAGCTCGGCGTACTGGTCGAGGATGCGGTCGTGGTCCCGCACGTGCGCGTCGAGCCGCCGCGCCGGCATGCCGAGCTCGCGCATGATGAGTTCCTCGCCGCGGAAATGGATGGCGAGGGCCTTGCCGAGCCGGGTCAGGATATCCACCACCGCCTCGTCGCGCACGCCGGCCTCGGGATGCTCCAGCAGGCGGTTGGCCAGCTCGACCAGCTTGCGGTGCTGGTCGTCGATGGCGGAGAGGCCGATGTCGTAGGCCGCATCCCACTGCATCGGCCGCGCCGCGGCGCCGTCCGGCTGGCGCCGGGCTGGTTCGGGGGAGACGGAAGCGGGCATGGTCACGGCGAACGGCTTGTGGAACGGAAGGGGAGCGCCAGCATAGCCGAATTCAGGCCGCGGCGCCGTGGCCGGCCGCATCCCTCCCCCGGTCCTAGCGTCCGGCGCGGATGCGCGCGGACGCTTCGCGGAACAGGCGTACCGCTTCCGCCCTGCGGCCCGCCGCCTCGGCGGCGCGCGCCTGGCCGAGCAGCCGGTCGATGCCCGCCTCGTCCTGGCCCTCGTAGGCGAAGCTCATGCCCTGGCGCTCCGGCTCGCCGCGCCTGGCGCGGATCACCAGCGCGCTCGGCGCCTTCGCCTCGGCCGGCGCCCTGGCGTCCTTCACCGTCCCGCCAGAGCCGACTTTTTGCGGTGCCTGCTGGGTCTTGAGGGCGGCGAGGGCCTTGCGGTAGGCGTCGAGGGCGTCGCCGCGCCGGCCCCTGGACTCGGCCAGCCGCGCCATGCGCAGGTGCTCCTCGACCACGTCCGGCACCGGCATCGAGCGTATCGGCCGTTCGCGCAGCCGGGCCGCGCGGCGCGCCAGTTCGGCGAAGTTCTCGGCGCTGGTGAAGCCCTGGGCGATCTTGTAATGGCCCTGGCGCATCGCCCAGGCGACGGCGTCCTCGTCGAAATCGTTGCGGATGGCCGGGTTGGCGCCGGCGGCGAGCAGGCGCCGGGCGATGGCCGCATGGCCCTCGCGCGCCGCCATCATGACCACGGTGGAGCCGTTGGTGGAACGCGCGTTCACGTCCGCGCCGGCCGCCAGCAGGCCCTCCACCAGTTCGGCGTGGCCGGCGAAGACGGCGTAGTGCAGGGCGCTCCATTCCTTGTCCTGGGCGCGGTTCGGCTTGGCGCCGTGGTCGAGCAGCCACTGCGCGGCTTCGCGCCGGCCCTTCCAGGCGGCCAGCATCAGCGCCTGCTCGCCGAAGCGGTTGACGGCGTCGATGTCGGCGCCGCGGGCGAGGAACAGTTCCATCAGCGCGATGTTGCCCTCCCAGGCGCCGATCATCAGGCCGGTGCCGATCGTCGTGCCCTCGAAGTTCGGGTCGAGCCCCGCGTCGAGCCAGGCGCGCGCCTGGGCGACATCGCCCAGTTCCAGAACGGTGGAGAAACGCACCGGATCGGGCAGTTCGGCGCGGACGGGCAGGGGGGCGAGGCAGAGCAGCAGGAGGCAGGGCAGGAGGAACAGGCGTTTCATCGTGGCGACCATGGGACGAGGCGCGCAGTCTACCCGTTGCGGTAGCATTGCCGCCATGACGGCGTTTCGATCGCGTGCCGCCCCGCCAGCGTTGCGGTTCGGTTTCTCCACCCTGGCGAGTCTGCTGCTGCATGCCGCCGTGCTCTGGCCGCCGGGCTTCGCCCGCCCGCGCCCGGCGCCGCCGCCGCCCCCGCCGGTGCTGGAGGCGGTGCTGCTGGCGCCGGCACTGGCGACGCGGGAAGAGCCGCCCGCGCCCGCCGCGCCGCCGACCCCGCCGGCGGCCACCGTCCCGCCGGAGCCGAGTTTTCCCAGGAAACCGCCGCCGCCGCGCGAGCTCAAGGGCCGTGCGCTCGACGCGGCCATGGCGGCCCTGAGCAAGCAGGACTTCTACCCGCGCGAGGCGATCGAGCGCGGCCTCGAAGGCGACGTGGTCGTGCTGCTGAGCCTGGACGAGGAGGGCGCGATCGCCGATGCCGGCATCGCCACGAGTTCGGGCCACGCCCTGCTCGACGCCGCCGCGCTGGCGGCGGTGCGGCGCATCGGCCGGCTGCCGGGAGCGCGGCCGCAGGTATTGCTGCCGGTGCGCTTCAGGCTGGATTAGATTTTCCGGCAGAAGCAGTAGACGAACTGCTGCACCATGCCGCCGGGGGTACGGTGTTCCTCGCGCTCGTGGTGCAGCAGTTCGAAGGGCGCGCCGAACTCGGCGTGCAGTGCGTCCGGCGCGTAGCGCATCACCGGCAGGCCGCTGCATTTTTCCGGGCCGTCCTCGGCGAAGCTGGCGACGACGACGTGGCCGCCGGGCCTGACGGCATGCAGCACCTGGCGCACGTAGGCGGCGCGCTCGGCCGGAGCGGTGAGGAAGTGGAACACCGCGCGGTCGTGCCAGACGTCGTAGGCCCGGGCCGGCAACGCGGCCCGCAGGATGTCGGCCTCCAGCCAATGCACGCCGGCGGCGCGCGCGCCGAGCCGTTGCCGCGCGGCGGCGAGGGCCGCGCCCGAAAGGTCGAGCACCGTGAGGTCGCGATAGCCGGCGTCGAGCAGGCCGTCCACGAGCGTCGAGGCGCCGCCGCCGACGTCGATGACCGCCGCGCCGCTGCCGGCCGCGGCGCGGATCAGGCGCAGCGATACCGCCGCCTCGGGCTGGAACCAACTCACGTCCTGCGGCGTCCTGCCGCGATACACCTGTTCCCAGTGGTTCTTGTCCGCCATGGGGAATCTCTCCTCGCTCGTTATACTTTCGCCCGACTTTAACCGCCAGGGGAAGGCAGGTCATCATGCGCAGCAGCAATGCGGCCGGCGGGCGGACGATCGCCCTCCACGCCATGGCGCCGGCCAAGCCGGCGGCCGGCATGCCCTGCAACGGCTGCGGCGTCTGCTGTGCCCTGTCGCCTTGTCCGCTGAGCCACCTGCTGCTCGGCCACCGCTCCGGTTCCTGTCCGGCGCTGAGCTGGCGAGCCGGGGACGCACGCTATGTCTGCGGGCTGGTGATGGCGCCCGGCGAGCATCTGCCCCGGCTGCCGCGCCTGCTGCAGCCGCTCGCGGCGCGCTTGGCGCGGCGCTGGATCGCCGCCGGCAGCGGCTGCGACTGTGACGCGGAGATGGAAGAGTAATAACGATCGACCGCTGCGAACCTCTTTGTTCGAGAGGTGGCTGGTGCTGGAACGACATGCGGCGCACCGTCTCGCCAGCGCACCCCGCGGTACCCGTGGGGTCCCGAATTTTCCCGTCAAGCCCGCGCTCCGCGGACGGTGCAAGCGGTACGGCAAGCTGTCGCAACGACGCCAGGGACTGTTTGATCAGCGATTCAAGCCTGAGGTTGCCGCGATTGAAATTATCGATGGGTCCGATATGGTCGCTTCGTATAATTCTGATAATAATTTTTAAATGCATAAGTAAAACCTTATCGTTTTTATCAGCTGAAGCTTATGGAGAGTGCGCTCGGCTGCGACGATGAAGGGGAGGAAAAGCAACAGATGAGCAAGAGCGACCTGATTATCCGCATCGCCGGCGAAGGCGGGGAGGGCATCATCTCGGCCGGCGACATGATTACCCAGGCCTGCGCGCGCGCCGGATTGGATGTCTATACCTTCAAGACCTTCCCGGCCGAGATCAAGGGTGGCTATGCCATGTATCAGGTGCGCGCCAGCGGCCAGCGCCTGTTCAACCAAGGCGATACCTTCGATGTACTCTGCGCTTTCAACGGCGAGGCCTACGACCTCAACCATGCACGCCTGAAGTCCGGCACGGCACTGGTCTATGACAGCCCCGGCGGCGATTTCGAGCCGGACATTCCCGAGGGCGTGTTCGCCTATCCGATTCCGATGACGGCGACGGCGAAGGAGCTGAAGAGTCCGAAGGCGAAGAACATGGTCGCGCTCGGCGCCTTGTCGCAACTCTTCGCGATTCCGGAAGTCTCGCTGCGCGAGGTGATTGGCGCCAAGTTCGGCCGCAAGGGCGAGGCCGTCGTGCAGGCCAACCTGGCGGCCTTCGCCCGCGGGCGCGAACTGGCGGCCGCGCTGACCAAGACCGATCCCTTCGCGGTCGGCCAGGCCGTGGAAAAACGCGACGTCGTGGTGATGTCCGGCAACCACGCGATCGGCCTCGGCGCCCTGATCGCCGGTCTCGACTTCTATTCCGCCTACCCGATCACGCCGGCCACCGAGATCGCCCAGTACGTCGCGAAGCATCTGCCCAAGCGCGCCGGCACGCTGATCCAGGCCGAGGACGAGATCGCCTCGATCGCGCAGGTCGTCGGCGCCTCCTATGCCGGCAAAAAGTCGATGACCGCCACCTCCGGTCCCGGCCTGTCGCTGATGAGCGAGATGCTCGGCATGGCCTTCATGAGCGAGACGCCCTGCGTCGTCGTCGACGTGCAGCGCGGCGGTCCATCCACCGGCTTGCCGACCAAGCACGAGCAGTCCGACCTGTTCCTCGCCATCCATGGCACGCACGGCGACGCCGGGCGCATCGTGCTGTCGGTGGAGAACGTGCGGGACTGCGTCGATCTCACCGTGCAGGCGTTCAACCTGGCCGAGAAATACCAGGTGCCGGTGCTGCTGCTTTCCGACGGCTCGCTGGCCTTCTCGACCCAGACCATCCCCTATCCCGATCCGGACAGCTACACGCTGGTCGAGCGCAAGCGCTGGGACGGCGAGGGCGAATACAAGCGCTATCAGCTCACCGCGGACGGCATCTCGCCGATGGCCGATCCGGGCACCCACGGCGCGACCCACATCGCCACCGGCCTTGAGCACAACGAACTGGGCATGCCCAATTACACGCCGGCCAACCACGAGGCGATGCAGGACAAGCGCTTCCGCAAGCTGATGACGGTCGCGGCCGACATGCCGCCCGCCGAAGTCGATGCCGGCGCGGAGGAAGACATGGCCGACATCGGCGTGATCGCCTGGGGCAGCACCATCGGCGTGGTGCGCGAGGCCCTGCAGCGCCTGCGCGCCGCGGGCATCCAGGCGAAGGGCTTCTATCCGAAACTGCTGTGGCCGTTGCCGGCGGAGCAGTTCGAGGCCTTCGGCGCCGGCTGCCGGCGTCTCCTGCTGCCCGAGGTCAATTTCCAGGGCCAGCTTGCCCACTTCGTGCGCGCCGAAACCTCGCTGCGTCCGGAGTCCTACACCATCTGCGGCGGCTTGCCTTTCACGCCGGACATGATCGTCACCAAGGTCAAGGAGATGCTGGCATGAACGCTCCGCTCAATCACCTGCACAAGGTTTCGCTCCAGTCCAAGGACTACAAGGACAACGTCACCCCCTTCTGGTGTCCGGGCTGCGGCCACCACGGCGTGCTGACCAGCCTGCTGCGCGCGCTTTCCGAGATCGGCGTCGATCCGAATTTCCTCGTGAACATCTCCGGCATCGGCTGTTCCTCGCGGCTGCCCTATTTCGTCAAGTCCTACAAGATGCACACGCTGCACGGCCGTGCCGGCCCGGTGGCGACGGGCACGCAGCTGGCGCGGCCGGACCTCGCCATCGTGGTCAGCGGCGGCGACGGCGACGGCTTCTCGATCGGCGGCGGCCACATGCCGCACCTGGCGCGCAAGAACGTGAACGTCACCTACGTGCTGATGGACAACCATGTTTATGGCCTGACCAAGTGCCAGGCCTCGCCGACCTCGCGACGCGAGATGAAGACCGTCACCACGCCCTATGGGGGCGTCGAGGAGCCGCTTGATCCGGTGCTCTACATGCTCACCTACGGCGCCAGCTACGTCGCGCAGTCCTACGCCGCGAACGCCAAGCTGACGACGCGTCTCATCAAGGAAGGCATGGAGCACAAGGGTTTCGCCTTCATCAACGTCCTGTCGCACTGCCCGACCTTCAACGACATCGACGATGCCAAGAGCTTCAAGGAGGCGAGCGACGAAGTGCCGACCGAACACGACGTCGCCGACCTTGACGCCGCGATGCACGTGGTCAACTTGGCCAATCGCGCCGGCCGGGTTCCGACCGGGCTGCTCTACCGGGTCGAGCGGCCGACGCTGGACCAGCGCATGGCCGAGTTGGTGGAGCGCGTCGGCGGCCATCCGGAATACGACCTGAGAAAGATCATCGACCTGTCGCGCCCATGAGCGATTCCGCCGCCGCGTCCGTTCCCCTGACGATCAACGGCACCGCCGTCGAGGCGCTCGCCGGAATGACGCTCGTCGAGGCGGCCTGGCGCGGCGGCGTGCCGCGCGTGCGCGGCGTCGGCTGTCTCGAAGGCGTGTGCGGTTCCTGCCGCGTGCTGCTGCGGCGCGGGCGGGACGTGACGGTCGCGCTGGCCTGCCAGACCTTTGTCGAGCCGGGCATCGAGGTTGTTTTCCTGCCGGCTCCCTCGGCGCCGCGCCACCATTACGAGATCGAGGAATTCGCGGATGGCTGGGACGTCCAGGCGCGCTTCCACGAGATATTTCCCGAGGCGGCGCGCTGTCGTCACTGCCACGGCTGCGTGCGTTCCTGCCCGAAGGACATCGATGTCGAGGCGGCGATCGTCCTGGCGGCGGCCGGCCGCTTCCGCGACGCGGGCGCGATGTTCTTCGAATGCGTGATGTGCGAGCTGTGCGACGGCGCCTGCCCGGAGCAGATCGCGCCGGCCCACGTCGGCCTGTTCTGCCGCCGCGTGACGGCGCATTTCCACCTGCGCCCGCCCAACCTCATCCACCGGCTTGAAGAGTTGCGCCAAGGCCGCTACGACGTGTCGGGCATGCCTCAAGGTGAATAAGACCGGCATCTCCTTTGCCGCCGCGCGCGCGGCCTACCGGCCCGACGCGGATCTGGGGCCGCTGCCCGCGCTGACCGATCCCGACACCCTGCTGGCGGCCTGTCATCCGGACCACCTGCGCGGCAGCGTGGTCAAGCTCGCCATCGGCGCCAACGCCGGCGACGGCTGCCAGCGCGAGCTGGCCGAACTCTTGCAAGCGGAAGCCTTCATCGACGAGGCCGACCTGGCTGGCACGCCGGTGACCGACACCGATGTGTTGGTGATCGGCGGCGGCGGCGCCGGCTGCGCGGCGGCGCTGGCGGCGGCCGAACGCGGCGCGCGCGTCCTGCTGGCGACCAAGTTGCGCCTCGGCGACAGCAACACGGTGATGGCCGAGGGCGGCATCCAGGCCGCCATCGAGCCGGACGACACGCCGCAGCAGCACATTAGCGACACCCTGCGCGGCGGCCACCATGCCGCCGATCCGGCGCTGGTGGCGGCGCTGGTGGCGGACGGCCCGGACGCGATCCGCTGGCTGATCCGCCAGGGCATGCAGTTCGAGACCACCGCCACCGGCGACCTGCACACGCGCAAGGCCGGCGGCATGAGCGCCGCGCGCATCGTCCACTGCCGCGACTACACGGGGCTGGAAATGATGCGCGTGCTGCGCGAAGCCGTCATCCAGCATCGCGGCATCGAGGTCTGGGAGCAAAGCCCGGCCGTCGAACTGCTCTCCAACGAGCGCGGCCAGAAGTGCGTCGGCGCGGTGCTCGGTTCGCTCGCCGACGGCCGCTTGCGCATCGTGCGCACCCGCTCGGTGATTCTCGCCACGGGGGGGCTGGGGCGGCTGCATCTGAACGGTTTTCCAACCTCCAATCATCTCGGCGCCACCGGCGACGGGCTGGTGTTGGCCTATCGCATCGGCGCCAAATTGCGCGAGCTCGATTCCTTCCAGTATCACCCGACCGGCCTCGTGCATCCGACCCATCTGTCCGGCAAGCTGGTCACCGAGGGCGTGCGCGCGGCGGGCGCGCTGCTGGTGAACGGCGAAGGGCGGCGCTTCATCGACGAATTGCTGCCGCGCGACGTGGTCAGCGCCGCCATCCTGCGCGAATGCCAGGAAGGGCGCGGCATCCTCAGCGTGCGCACCGACAAGACGCGCCTCGGCGTCTGGCTCGACACGCCGCGTCTCGAACGCAGCCAGCCGGGTCTGCTGGAGCGGCAGTTTCCCAAGCTGCTGGCGCGCACGCGGGGAGCCGGGATCGATCCGCGCGTCGATCCCCTGCTGGTGCATCCGACCCTGCATTACCAGAACGGTGGCGTGCTCATCGACGTCAACGGGGCGACCACCGTGCCGGGGCTCTATGCCGTCGGCGAGCTGGCGGGCGGCATCCACGGTCGCAACCGCATCATGGGCAACGCCCTGCTGGACATCATCGGCTTCGGCCGGCGGGCCGGCGTGGCGGCCGTCGCCGAGCGCGACCGCGGACCGAAAAAGGTCACCCTCGAACACGTCAACCGCATGCGCCGCGCCCTTACGCTGGCCGGCATGCCGCTGACCCACAAGTCGCCGCGCCTGCTGCCGGCCTATGCGGGGGGCGCATGGAACCGCTGAATCAGCTGCTGCTGCATCCCGACCATCGCGTCGGCGCCGATCTGACACGCTGGCAGGCGCACGGCGGCGGCAGCGCATTGTCGGCCGCCGCCGCCGATCCGGCCGCGGTGCGCGAACTGGTCAGGCTGGCCGACCTGCGCGGCCTGGGCGGCAGCGGCTTTCCCGTCTGGAAGAAATGGGACGTGGTCGCCGCCGAGCCCGCCCGGCCGGACAAGTATCTGGTCGTCAACGGCAACGAGGACGAGCCGGGTACCTTCAAGGATCGTCTGCTGCTCGAAGAGACGCCGCACCAGGTCATCGAGGGCGCCGTGATCGCCGCCCTGGCGGTGGGCGCGAACCGCGTCGTGTTCTACGTCAATCCGGATCTGGCGCGCTCGCTGACGGCGCTGAAGCTGGCCATCGAACAGTGGCGCGCGGCGGGGTTGACCGAAATTGCCGCGCGGGCGCTGGGGCGGCCACTGGAACTCGAACTGCTGCCCGGTTCGGGACATTACATCGGCGGCGAGGAAACCGCGGCACTGGAATGGATCGAGGGCAGGTTTCCCTTCCCGCGCGGCAAGCCGCCCTATCCGGCCCAGTCCGGGGTGCATGGCTGCCCGACGCTGGTGAACAACGTCGAGACCCTCGCCCATGTGCCGCATCTCGTGCTGTATGGCGTCGATTGGTTCCGCGGCCGGGGCATCGGGCGGGGGACGGGCACCAAGCTTTATTCGCTGTCCGGCGACGTGCTGCACCCGGGCGTCTACGAACTGCCGATGGGTACGCCGCTGCGTGAGCTCATCTACGCGCATGGCGGCGGCCTGCTGTCCGGCAAGCCGCTCAAGGCGGTATTTACCGGTGGGCCGTCGAATACCCTGTTGACGCCCGCCGACCTCGACGTGGCGCTGGATTTCGATTCGCTGCGCGAGTGCGGCGGCAGCCTCGGTACCGGCGCGATGATCGTCATTTCCGAGGGCACCGGTGTCGTCAAGCGCGTCGCCGAATACGTGCGCTTTTTCGCCCACTCTTCCTGCGGCCAGTGCCCGCCGTGCAAGACTGGGACGGCGACGCTCTCGCGCCTGCTCGACCGCATCGATACCGGCCGCGGTACGCCGGCCGACCTGGCGACGCTGGAAAACCTGTGCGCCATGCTGCCGAACAGCGGCCGTTGCCACCTGCTCAACGGTGTCGTCCAGCTGCTCGACAGTTCCTTCCGGCATTTCCACCACGAGTACCGCAACGCCCTGCGCTAGGCCCGGCGCTGCAGACGGTTGATCGCCCCGGCGGTTCAGCCCTTGAGCGCCAGCACCTGCACCACCGCGCCGCGACCGGTGTGCAGGCTGCCCTCGACGACCTCGCGCTCGGTCTCGACGCCATGGGCGAAGTCCAGGCCGCGCAGTTCCTCGCGCAGGCTCTCCAGGCTCATCATCAGCTCGCGCGCCGGCGGGCCGCCGGTGCCGAATTCGAGCTGGCGCGGCGTGTAGGCTTCGAGCAGGAAGGCGCCGCCGGGCCGCAGGCCGGCGACGACGGCGCGATGCACGTTGCGCCGCAGCGGCGGCGGCAGGTGGCAGAAGACCGAGACGATCAGGTCCCATTGCCCCGGGGCGATGGGGAAGACGGCGAGGTCGGCCACCCTGGTCTCGATTTCGACGCCGCGCTCCCGCGCCAGCCGCCGCGCCTTGGCCATGCCGGTCGCCGAAGCATCCACCGCGAGCACCTCGTGGCCCTGTTGGGCGAGGAAGACCGCGTTGCGTCCCTCGCCTTCGCCGAGGCAGAGGGCGCGGCCGCGCGGCAGGCGGTCGAGCTGGCCGGCCAGGAAGTCGTTGGGCGCCGTGCCGTAGACGTAGTCGTCGCCGGCGTAGCGCGCGTCCCACATGTTCAGCAGCTCGCGCAGGTTTCGACCGGCAGCCGGCGCGCCAGCCAGCCCGGGCCGGCGCGGCTGCCGGCCATGCCCTCGCTGACGTTGAGCACGTTGGTGAAGCCCTGGGCCTGGAGGAACTTCTGCACCTGGGTGGTGCGGTTGCCGGTGCGGCAGATCAGGGCGATCGGCACCGTCCTGTCGCCGCCGACTTTTTGCAGCACCTCGTCGAGGAAGCCGGCGGCGCCGCGCGGATGGATCATGTTGATCAGCGTCGCGCCCTGGGCGACGCCGGTCTGCTTCCATTCGGGCGGGGTGCGGATGTCGATCAGGGTGAGCTTGCCGGCGCGCGCGGCCGCGTGGGCCTCGGGGGCGGCGATTTCCTGGGCGGCGGCGGGCAGGGCCAGCAGGCCGAGCAGGGCGGCGATGGTCAGTCTCTGTTTCATGGGGAGGAACTTTCTTGTAGGTATCTGGACGGGCGGCATTTTATCCCCTCGCTTGGTATAGTCCGCCCCGATGCTCGCCTACCTGATCCGCCGCCTGCTCTACGCCCTGCCGATCCTGATCGGCGTGAATGTGATTACCTTCGCGCTGTTCTTCGTCGTCAACACGCCGGACGACATGGCGCGCATGCAGCTCGGCGTCAAGCGCGTGACGCCCGAGGCGATCGAGAGGTGGAAGGCCGAGCGCGGCTACGACAAGCCGCTGTTCTGGAACGACGCGGCGGCGGGAACCGGCAAGGCCACCGAGACGATCTTCTTCACGAAATCCGTGAAGATGTTCGCCCTCGACTTCGGCAGCGCCGACGACGGTCGCGACATCGCCCGCGAAATATCCCTGCGCATGGGGCCGAGCCTGGCGGTGGCGCTGCCGGTGTTCGCGCTCGGGCTGTTCGCGGCGATCGCCTTTGCCCTGCTGCTGGTGTATTTCCGCGCCAGCTACCTCGACTTCGCCGGCGTCGTGCTGTGCGTGGCGATGATGTCGATCTCCGGGCTGTTCTACATCATCGGCGGCCAGTGGCTGGTGTCCAAGGTCTGGCACCTGGTGCCGATCTCCGGTTACGCGGAAGGGCTCACCGCGGCCAAATTCGTCGTGCTGCCGGTGCTCGTCAGCGTGCTCGCCGGCCTCGGCTCGTCGGCGCGCTGGTACCGCACCATCTTCCTGGAGGAATACACCCGCGACTACGTGCGCACGGCGCGCGCCAAGGGGCTCTCCGAACGCCTGGTGCTGTTCCGTCACGTGCTGAGGAACGCGCTGATCCCGATCCTCACCGGCGCCGTCGTGGCGATCCCGACGTTGTTCATGGGCAGCCTGCTGATCGAGGCCTTCTTCGGCATTCCCGGCCTCGGCAGCTACACCATCGACGCCATCAACGCCCAGGACTTCGCCGTGGTGCGCGCGATGGTCTTCATCGGCTCCGCCCTCTACATCGTCGGCCTGCTGCTCACCGACATCTCCTACACCCTCGCCGATCCGCGCATCAGGCTCCAGTGATGATCAAGCCCGTCCTGCTCTGGTCCGACCTGCTGTTCTTCCTGCTGATCGCCGCGACGTTCGCCGGCGGCTGGCTGGCGGCGCGCACCGAGCATCTGCGGCTGGCCTGGCGGCGCGTCGGCCGGAGCCGCGTCGCGATGGCGGCGGCGACGCTGCTGGCCGCCTTCCTGCTGATCGGCGTGCTCGATTCGCTGCACTACCGCGAGCGCTTGCCGGGGGATGGGGAGAACTACGCGGTCGAGGTGCGTTCCGCCCTCGACGCGCTGCTGACCGGCCTGCGCACGCGCCAGGAGCGCACCTATTCCGCGCCGCTGGCGACCCACCTGTTCGCCAAGGAAAGCCTGGAGGGCGACCAGGGCCGCGACTTTCCGCGCCTCAAGCACGGCGGCGCCCACCTCGGCGCCGACACGGCGGGGCATGGCGCCGACCTGCTGGCCAAGACGGTGCAGGGCATGGGCGTCGGGGTGGTCGCCTGGCTCGTGCTCTGGCTCGGCTTCCTGCCGGCGCGCCAGGCCGCGCCGCACCTGGCCTGGGACGCGGTGCTGGCGACCCTGTTCGCCCTCTGCCTCGTCGCCGGGCCGGTGCTGCTGCTGGCCCAGGGCTACCATGTGCTCGGCACCGACAAGGTCGGCCAGGACGTGCTCTATCTCACCTTGAAGAGCGTCCGCACCGGCCTCTTGATCGGCACGCTGACGACGCTGATCATGCTGCCGGCCGCCGTGGCCCTCGGTCTGCTGGCGGGCTACGCCGGCGGCTGGATCGACGACGTGATCCAGTACCTCTACACCACGCTCAACTCGATCCCCGGCGTGCTCTTGATCGCCGCCTCGGTGCTGATGATGCAGGTGGTCATCGACACCCATCCCGACTGGTTCGCCACCGCCGCCGAGCGCGCCGACGCGCGCCTGCTGGCGCTCTGCGCCATTCTCGGCATCACCAGCTGGACCGGCCTGTGCCGTCTGCTGCGCGGCGAGGCGCTCAAGCTGCGCGAGCTCGAATACGTGCAGGCGGCGCGCGCCCTCGGCGTCTCGGGCGCGCGCATCCTCTGGCGCCACATCCTGCCCAACGTCATGCACATCGTCATGATCGCCATCGTCATGGACTTCTCCGGCCTGGTGCTCGCCGAGGCGGTGCTCTCCTACATCGGCATCGGCGTCGATCCGAACACCGTCAGCTTCGGTTCGATGATCAACACCGCGCGCATGGAGCTCGCGCGCGAGCCCATGGTCTGGTGGTCCCTCGCCGCGGCCTTCGCCTTCATGTTCGTGCTGGTGCTGGCGGCGAATCTGTTCGCCGACGTCGTCAGGGACGCCTTCGATCCGAGGGCAAGCCGATGAGCCTGCCCATGAGCCTACTAAGGGTCCGCGACCTCTCGGTCGCCATCGGCGACGCCCTGCCGGTGGAGGACGTCTCCTTCGACATCGCCGCCGGCGAAACCTTCGCCCTGCTCGGCGAATCGGGCTGCGGCAAGTCGCTCACCGCGCTGGCGCTGATGCGCCTGCTGCCGCCGGCCGCGCGCATCGCATCCGGGGCCGTGCGTTTCGCCGACACCGACCTCTGCGCGCTCTCCGAGGCGCGCATGCGCGACGTGCGCGGCGGCAAGCTGGGCATGATCTTCCAGGAGCCGTCGTCGAGCCTCAACCCGGTGATGACCGTCGGCGCGCAGATCGCCGAGGCGCTGCGGCTGCACGGCGACGCGGCGGCGCGGGAGCGCGTCGTCGAGCTGCTCGCGGCGGTGGGCATTCCCGACCCGGCGCGGCGCGCCGGCGAGTATCCGTTCCAGATGTCCGGTGGCATGAAGCAGCGCGCCATGATCGCCATGGCGCTCGCCGGCGAGCCGGAACTGCTGATCGCCGACGAGCCGACCACGGCCCTCGACGTGACCATCCAGGCCCAGGTGCTCGACCTGTTGCGCGCGCTGCAGCGCCGGCGCGCGATGGCCATGCTGCTGATCACCCACGACCTCGGCGTGGTGGCGAACATGGCCGACCGCGTCGGCGTCATGTACGCGGGCCAGCTCGTCGAGATCGCGCCGCGCGCGGCCTTCTTCGCCGCGCCGGGCCATCCCTACGCGCGCCGGCTGTTCGCCGCGCTGCCCGACACCGCCGCGCGGCGCAGCCGGCTGGCGACGATTCCCGGCAGCGTGCCGCCGCCGGGCACCCGGCACGCCGGCTGCCGCTTCGTCGAGCGCTGCGGCGAGGCGCTGCCGGTCTGCCACGCGGCGCCGCCGCCCTGGCGCGAGTACGCGCCGGGCCATGCGGTGCGTTGCCATCTGCCGGCGCTTCCCGTCCTGGCCGGGAAAGTCGGCGTGACCGAAGGAAATCCCTGTGGGACCGGCGGGACGGTGGCGGACGCCGCGGCGCCGGGCGGCGCGCCGCCGCTGCTCGCGGTGAGCGACCTCCAGGTGTACTTCCCGATCCGCAAGGGCGTGCTGCGGCGCGCGGTCGGTCACGTGCGCGCCGTCGATGGCGTGTCGCTGGTCCTGCACGCCGGCCGCACGCTGGCCCTGGTGGGCGAGTCGGGCTGCGGCAAGACGACGGTCGGCAAGGCCATCCTCGGCCTGCAGGCGCCGAGCGGCGGCGCGCTCGCCCTGGACGGGGCGCCGCTCGCCGGCCTGGCGCCGCGACGGATGCAGATGGTGTTCCAGGACCCCTACGGTTCGCTCAATCCGCGCCTGCGCGTCGGCGAGATCGTCGCCGAGGGCCTGTGCGCGCTGCGCCTGCCGGGCGACCACGCGGCGCAGGTGCGCGAACTGCTCGCACAGGTGGGTCTCGACGCCGCCATGGCCGGTCGCTATCCCCACGAATTTTCCGGCGGCCAGCGCCAGCGCATCGCCATCGCCCGCGCCCTGGCGGTGCGGCCCGGCCTGCTGATCTGCGACGAGCCGACCAGCGCCCTCGACGTCTCGGTGCAGGCGCAGATCCTCAACCTGCTCGGCGACCTGCAGGCGCGGCTCGGCCTCGCCTATCTGTTCATCACCCACAACATCGCGGTGGTGGATTACCTGGCGCGGGAAGTGGCGGTGATGTATCTCGGCCGCATCGTCGAGCGCGGCACGACGGAGGCGGTGCTGCGCGGCGCGCGCCATCCCTACACGCAGGCCTTGCTGGCGGCGGTGCCGCGGATCGCCGGAGGCGGCGTGGAAGCGCGCGTCGCGGGCGATCCGCCCTCGCCGGCCAATCCGCCGCCGGGCTGCCATTTCCATCCGCGCTGCCCGCGCGCCGAGGCGCGCTGCCGCGCGAGCTATCCGGACGAGACCACGCTCGCGGCGGACCACGTCGTGCGCTGCCACTTCCCGGCCTAGCCGGGCACCGTTCCGCCGGCGCCGACTTTTGGCGTGGCTGCGCGGCGGTCAGGCGAGCCATGCGGTGGGCAGGCCGAGGGCGGCGAGTTCCGCGACGCCGACGATGCGGACGCAATCGGCCAGTGGCGTGAACTCGTCGATGGC
>JANJVS010000100.1 GCA_024709955.1 Rhodocyclaceae bacterium | reverse complement strand
AGATCGGGGTGGGCGAGAAAGGAAATCCCGGACTCTCCCAGCTTGTGGCCGTAGGCACGCACGTCGATGCCCGCCGGCACGGAAGAGTCCGCGATCACGAGGTCGAGACGGTGCAGGGCCAATTCGGTCAGCAGGCGGTCGAGGCGCCATTCCCGGCATACGATGCGCACTGGGTCCGGCAGGCCTATCGCCGGACGCAGCAGGCGGTAGGCGAGGGATTTGGGCAGCGCATCGGCCACGCCGACGCGGAATTCGGTGGGGCGCCCCTTCGGATAGTGGCGTATCACCTCGTCGAGTTCGGCGCCGAGGGCGAACATCTCGTCCGCGTATTCGAGGGCCAGCCTTCCCGCGTCCGTGAGTTCGAGGCTGCGGCCATGTCGTGCGAACAAGGCCGTTCCCAGGCGCTCTTCGAGCAGCTTGATCTGGCCGCTGAGGGTTTGTGGGGAGATGTGGATCGCTTCGCTGGCGCGGATCACGCCGCCATGCTTGGCGACCTTCCAGAAATAAAAAAGGTGCTTGAGGTTCATGAACTCAATAGTACGGTTATCTCGTATTGTTTATTCATGTTATACGAATTTACCGTATCCATTTGTTTGGCTACATTGTTTGCGTGCAGCATCCGCTGCGACACAGAGGAGATCAGACATGCAAGTACAAGTTCAAGTGAAGGGACTGCCCCGCTCCGCGAAGCTGCGCCAGTTCGCCGCGCACAAACTGAATGCCGCGCTCTCCCGTTTTTCCCATGTGATCCAGGAGGCGACCATGAGCCTCACCGATATCAACGGTCCCGAGCGCGGCGGCGTCGACAAGCTCTGCCGCGTCGTGCTGAGAATGAAGAACAATTCCTTCGTGATCATCGAGGAGCTGGGCTCCGACGTCGCCAAATCCATCGATCGCGTGACGGAACGCGTGCAGCAAAGCGTGGGACGCCAACTGTCCCGTCTCGTGCGAGTGGATCGCCACGGCATCCGCCAGGAGGCCGGGGTGCTGGCCGGGGTCTGATCCCGCAGGCCGGAGCCGTCCGTGAGCGTTTCCGTCGGCGACCTCGCCGCCCTCTTCGGCGCCGTGCTGCTGGCGGCGCTGGGTGGCGAGGCGTTTCTCAAGTCCATCCTCGGCGCCGCCGCCCATCTGCGTGTTTCCAAGGCGGTGGCCGCCACCACCCTGGCGGCCTTCGCCACTTCCAGCCCGGAGCTTACGGTGTCCACCGTCGCGGCGCTTTCCGGCAAGCCCGAAATCGGTCTGGGCGATGCGCTGGGCAGCAACGTTGTCAACATCGCCCTGATTTTCGGACTGGCCTTGCTGTTCGGCGCGATTCGCGGCGCCCGCGAGGATTTCGGCCGCGATTTCGCGCTGGCTCTGGGCGTGCCGGCGCTGACCCTGATCCTGGCCTTCGACGGCCATATCGGGCGCGGCGAGGGGGCGCTGCTGCTGGCCGTTTTCGTCGCCTGGCTCGGAACCGCACTGCGGGCCGCGCGGCGCCAGCGGGAACTGGAGAGCGCCAACGCCCCGGTGGCGGGCAGCGCATCCGGCGGCTGGCGGACGCTGCTTCTCGGCGTGTTCGGCCTGGCGGCACTGATCGCGGCGGGGCGTCTGTTCGTCTTCGGGGCGAGCGGAATCGCCGCGGCCTTCGCGGTCGACACCTACGTGATCGGCGTGCTCGTGGTGGCCATCGGCACCTCCCTGCCGGAGCTGGTGACCGTGATCCTGGCGCGCCTGCGCGGCCACGACGAGGTCGGCGTCGGCACCCTCGTCGGCAGCAACCTCTTCAACGGACTGGCGATCGTCGGCATCGCCGCCTCGATTCATCCGGTTTCCGTGCCCACGGCGGAAATCCTCGTCACCCTGGCCTGCGGGTTCGCGGCCCTGCTGCTGCTACTGCCGAATCGCGCCGGCTTGATTCCGCGCGGTCGCGGCATGCTGCTGCTCGGGCTGTACTGCGGCTTTTTCTGGGCCACCCTGGCGGCTGGCCATTGAGCGCACCATGACCGAAACAGTCTCTACCCCATCCTGGCATGCCCTGTCCGCCGAACACGTCGCCAACGCGCTCGACTCATCCCCGGTCGCCGGCCTGGAACCGGCCGAGGCGGCGCGTCGCCTGGAACTGCATGGCCCCAACCGGCTCGCCGAGCCGCCGCCGCGCCCGGCCTGGCTGAAATTCCTCGACCAGTTCCGTAGTCTGCTGGTCGTGATCCTGTTGGGGGCCGCGCTGCTCGCCGGTGTGGTCGGCGACCTCAAGGACGCCGTCGTCATCGCCATCGTCGTCCTGCTGAACGCAGCCCTCGGCTTCTTCCAGGAGCATCGCGCCGAGCACGCCCTGGCGGCGCTGAAGAGCATGCTGGCGGCCAGCGCGCGCGTGCGCCGCGACGGCGTCCTCGCCCAGGTGGACGCGGGCGAGCTGGTGCCCGGCGACATTCTCCTGCTCGAAGCCGGCGACCGCGTTCCCGCCGATGCGCGCGTGCTGCGCGCCCATGGCGCCGAAGTGGCCGAGGCCGCCCTGACCGGCGAGTCCCACGCGGTGGTGAAGACGCCGGACGCGGTGTCCGAAAACTCGGCGCTGGCGGAACGGTGCGGCATGGTCTACATGAACACGGTGGTGACGCGCGGCCGCATCGAGGCGGTCGTCACCGCCACCGGCATGGCCACCGAGATGGGCCGTCTGGCGGGCCTGCTGGCGCAGACCGCCGAGTCGGCCACCCCGCTGCAGGTCCAGCTCGACGCGCTCGGCAAGCGGCTGGCGCTGATCGCCGGCGGCGTCGTCGGCCTGATGTTCATCGCCGGGCTGCTGCGCGGCGACGACCTGGTGCGCACCGCGATGACCGCCATCGCCCTGGCCGTGGCGGCGATTCCCGAGGGCCTGCCGGCGGTCGTCACCGTGACCCTGGCGCTGGGCATGCACCGCATGGCCAAGCGCCA
>JANJVS010000094.1 GCA_024709955.1 Rhodocyclaceae bacterium | reverse complement strand
CGCGTCAGCCAGCGCGCGTAGTCGCGCGGCTGGCGGGCGGAGGCGCCAAAGAGTTCGCACATGGCAGCAGGATCGTCCAGTTCAGGCGTTTTCGAGAAAATCGTCGAGGATGGACTGCAATCGTAGCAGCAAGGCGGCGATCCGATCCGCCGGCACGCCCTGGCTTGTGAGGAAACCGCAAATGTCCTCGGGCGCGAGGATCACGCCGTCGGCTGGCTGAAGCGCCGCGTCGCCGATCCACAGGCTCGGGAAGCCGTTGCCGTGCGCGTCGCGGCACTCGTCATGGACGACGCTGTGCGGCCAGCCGAGTTCGGCGGCGATGGCCGCCGCATAGCGTGCGTAAAGCGTGCAGCGCCCGCCGGGCGGCTGCTGGGAGATGACCTTGACGGGACTCATGCCGCGCTCTTGATGAGGATGTAGCTGGCGACGATCAACAGAAAGCCGCCGAAACCGCGCTTCAGCGCCTCCTGCGAGAAACGGTGCGCGATGCGGGTGCCGGCGAAGCTGCCGGCGATGGTGACGGCGGTGAACGAGCCCATCGTTGTCCAGTCGATCGGCACGGAACCGAGGTAGCCGAGGAAGCCTGCGTAGGACTTCGCGGCGACGATGGCCAGCGAGGTGCCGATGGCGAGCTTCATGCGCAGGCCGGAGAGCAGCGCGAGCGCCGGCACGATCAGGAAACCGCCGCCGACGCCGACCACGCCGGTCAGCACGCCGACGCCGATGCCGTGGGCGGCGATGTGGCCCATGCGCACCTCGACTTGGCGCTCCGGCGGCGGCAGGCCGCCCGCCACGGCAAGCTGCGGCACGAGCGCGGGCTTGAGCATCTTCCAGGCCGCCGCGTACATCACCAGCGCGAACAGCACGAGCTGCACGACCACCGGCGTGACCACGCCGAGCTTGGCGCCAGCGAAGGTGCCGATCACGCCGAACAGGCCGAACACGGCGGCGACGCGCACATCGACGTTGTGGTGGCGCCAGTGGTCCCAGGCGGTGATCGTCGCGGTGACGGCGACGATGCCCAGGCTCATCGCGATGGCCGACTTGGCCTCGATGCCGAGCAGATACATCAGCGCCGGCAGCGCGATGATCGAGCCGCCGCTGCCGAACAGGCCGAGCACCACGCCGGTGGCGGCGCCGGCGAGAATGGCGAGGGGCAGCATCAGAACACCAGGACCTTGTCCGCCGCCGCGGTCCACGCGGCCAGGTCGGCGAGGGTCCTGCGCGCCGCCCCTTCCACCAGTTTGCCGTCGCCGATGCCGCGCGCGGCGAGACAGGTGCCGCACAGACCGACCTCGCCGGCGGCCGCCACCATCCGCACCATGTCGCCGGCGTTGTAGTAGCCCTCCGGCACCTTCTGGCCGGCCTTGGCGCAGGCCACCGCGTCGCCCATGAGGAACACCTGCACCTGCTGGTCGGTCAGCTTGGCGAGGGCCTTGGCGAGGCGCAGGCCGTTGTAGCTGCGCTCGCTGCCGTAGGGCGGGTCGTTGAGGATGAACAGGGTCCGGGTCATTTCATTTGCCTCCGGTCTTGATGGTGGTCTTGAGGGCGTCGAAATCGCGGCGCACCTTTTCCTGGAAGATCAGGCCGGCCTTGGGCTGCCTGGGCGCGTCCTCCAGGTCGAGCATGTCGGCGACGATCTGGAAGCTCGCCTGGCCGTTGTGGTCCCTGCCGTCGGCGGCGATCAACTGCTGGCCGAAGAACACGCTCGGCGCCGGCAGGCCGGGGACGAGGCTGGCCGGCAGGATCTGGATCGGCACCCGGTAGGCGTTGGCGATCTCGGCGGCGACCTGGGTGTTGCCGTTGCAACGTACCCCGGGCGGGTCCTTGTTGATGATGGTCAGCACCTTGCGGCCGGCCGCGTCGATGGCGCCGGGAACGAGCATGGACTGGTCGGCCCAGGCCCACTGTCCGGCCGTCAGCGCGGCGAGGGCCGCGATGGTGGCAATGCGCTTCAGCTTCATGATCAACCTCCTCACGAGATAACATTCTAATGATTATTAGATCAATGTAGCCCAGGGGCGCGATGGCCGTCAAGCAAAAATTGACACCGGGTCCACCGCCGCATAGATTCGCCCCATGAACGACACGCGACGCATCAAGGACCTGCTCTACGAACAGGTCGCCCGCATCGGCAAGGCCGCCTGCAGCCCGAAGCGGCTGGAACTCATCGAACTGCTCTGCCAAGGTGAGAAGAACGTCGAAACCCTGGCGCGCGAGGCGGCGATCAGCATGAAGCTCGCCAGCGCCCATCTGCGCGAGCTGCGCGCCGCCCATCTGGTCGAGACCGAGAAGCAGGGCAAGAACGTCGTCTATCGCATCGCCAACCGGGCGGTGGCCGATTTCTGGGTGGCGATCCGCTCCCTGGCCGAGGACCGGCTGGTCGAGCTGCGCATGGCCCTGGAGCAGATGGCGAGCAACCCGAAGGAGCTGGCGCCGCGCGACCGCGACAGCCTCGTCAAGCTGGCGAAGAAGGGCGAGCTCGTCATGCTCGACGTGCGGCCCGCCGCCGAATACGCGGCCGCCCACCTGCCCTTCGCGCGCTCGATGCCCCTCGACGAACTCAAGAACCGCCTGGCCGAGCTGCCCGCCGGCAAGACCATCGTCGCCTACTGCCGCGGCCCCTACTGCCTGATGGCGAAAGATGCCGTCGAGCTGCTGCGCCAGCAGGGCTTCGAGGCGGTGCGCCTGCCCGAGGGCGTGGCCGAATGGGGCATCGCGCCGGTGCGGGCGGACTGAACGATGATCGCGCCCTTCTCCATCGCCCGCCTGCCGCGCATCGAATTCGGCGGCGGCTGCCTCAAGAAGCTGCCCGACATCGCC
>JANJVS010000075.1 GCA_024709955.1 Rhodocyclaceae bacterium | reverse complement strand
CAGCGTATAGGTGCCCGCCGCCTTGCCGGTGAGGGTGAACTTGTTGGCGACGACATCGTTGGTGGCGCCGTCGAGCTTGAGGAAGCCCGTGCCGGTAACGGTCAGCACGCCCGTGCCGGTGTCGTAGCTGGCCGAGGTGATGGTCGGCACGGTGACGGTGATGTTGGCGGTGACGGTGGAACCGCCGAGACCGGCATCGGCGGCGCTCGTCGAAGCCTGGGCGGAGAAGTTGCCGTTGCCGGTACCCGTGGGTGTGAACTTGAGGCCGGCGTTGCCCTCGGCGAAGCTGATGAAGTCGCCGTCGTTGATCTGGGTGGTACCGTCGTTCTGGTAAAGGGTGCCGCCGGTGATACCGGTGATCTTGAGGTGGGTGGTTTCGGCGCCGTCGGCGGTGTTGCGGGATATCACCAGGCCGGAGCTGCTTTGTGTGCCGGCCGGTACCGTGGCATCGGTGACCGTGGGAGTGTCGGCGACGGGGGTGAGGGTGATGGTGCTGGCGATCTGGCTGCCGCTGAGGCCGGCGTCGGCGTTGCTGGATGAGGCCTGGACGATGAAGCTGGCATTGCCGCCGGTGGTGGCGTTGCGGTCGGCGGTGGGGACGAAATAGACGGTGGTGGTGGCGCCGGCGCAGGCGATGAAGTCGCCGCTGGATATCTGGGAGGTCAGGCCGGCATCGGCATAGAGGGTGCCGCCGGCGATGGCGGTGATCTTGTAATGGGATTCGCTGCCGCCCTGGGTGATGGCGATGGCGGTGGAAGCGGTGTCCTCGGCGATGGTCGGGCTGGCGACGGCGGCGCCGACGGCGATGGTGGCGGTGACGGTGGAACCGCCGAGGCCGCCGTTGGCGTTGCTGGTGGAGGCCTGGGCGACGAAGCTGCCGTTGCCGCCGCCGGTGGGGGTGAACTTGAGGCCGGCATGGCCTGCGGTGTAGGAGATGAAGTCGCCGTTGTTGATCTGGGTGGTGCCGTCGTTCAGGTAGAGGTTACCGTTGGTGATGCCGGTGATCTTGAAGTGGGTGACCTCGGCGCCGTCGGCGGCGTTGCGGGAGAGCACCAGGCCGGCGGTGGTCTGGGTGGCGGGGGTGGTGTTGGCGTCGGTGACCGTGGGCGTGTCGGCGACAGGGGTGAGGTCGAGCGTGACCGTGTCGGTGTCGGCAAGCGCGCCGCCATCGGTGGATTGCAGCGTCAGCGTCGCGTAGCCGTTGCCGGATGCGTTGGCGGTGGGGGTGTAGGTGACGCTGGAGAGGGCGTTCTGCACTTGGGCGACGCTGCCGACGATCTGCACGGAATTCGTGCCGTCGCCGGTGATGGTGGCGCCGCCGCCGGTGGTGACGGCCAGGCTGCCCTTGCCGCTGGCGACCGAGACCACGGTGGTGAGCGTCGTGCCGGCGTCCGCGTCCGCGACCGACAGCGCGTTGCCGTTGCCGGCGGAGAAGGTCAGCGTGCCGTCCTCGTTCAGGGTCTGGGCCGCCGGCACGGTGTTGGTCGGGGCTTCGTTGACGTCGGTGAGGTTGACGGTGATGGTGGCGGTGTCGTCCGCCGTGGCATCGGCGTCCTCGTCGTCCACCGTCACGGTGAGACTGTAGGAGGCGGTGCCCTCGTAGTTCAGCTGGCTGGCGTCGGCAACGGTGATGGCGCCGGTGGCGCCATTGATGGCGAAGGCGCCGCTGGCGTTGCCGCCGGTGATGGCATAGACGAGGCCGTTGGTATCGTTGCTGGCGCCGACCGTGGCGACCGCGGTGCCATTGGCGCTGTTCTCGGCCAGGCTGGCCGTGGCGTCGGCGATGTCCGGGTTGATGTCGGCGATGGTGACGGTGATGGTGCGCGTGACCGTGCCGCCGTTGCCGTCGGCCACCTGCACGGTGAAACTGTCGGCGCCGATGTTGTTTGCCGTCGGCGTGTAGGTGATGGTGCCGCCGGGGGTGACGTCCGTCGAACCGGCGCTGGCGGTGGCGCCGGTGAAGCTCAGGCTGCCCTTGCCCGGCGCGCCGCTCTGCGACCAGGTGAGCGTCTGGCCGCTGTCGCTGTCGGAGACGTGCAGCAGACCCTTGATGTCGGCGGCGCCGGTGTTCTCGTCCACAGTCAGGGTGGTCGTCGCGCCGACGAAGCTGGGGGCGATGTTGGCGGCCAGGACATTGGCGATGACGATGTCGTCGATCTCCATGAAGGCGCCGCCAGCCGGAGCGGTGACCGTGAACCAGGTGATGCCCTGGAACGCCGCCGTCGCGGGCAGGGTGATCAGGTCGGTGTCGATCGGGCTGGAGTTTCCCGAGACCCCGGTGGTGGAGCCGCCCTTGCTTGTCGTGATGGTGAAGGTTTCGTCGCCGTTGCCGTTCTGGTTGCTCAGGTAGAACGAAACCAGGTCGAAGGTCTTGCCGTTGGCGGTGAAGGTGACACTGCCCGCCTTGCCGCTGCCATCGCCGACGAAATAGAGGGATTCGCTGCCGTTGCGACCGAGTGGGTCTCCCAGGCCACTCCCCAGGGCAATGTTGCCGGAGGGTGTGGTGTTGTCGCTTTGCTTGGCGGTGACGGCAAACGATATTGCGGCGTGGTCGTAAGTGACCGTGCCCGATCCGGCATTGCCGATGGTCCCGTTCCCGGTTTCGAAGGTCAGAGTGGCATTGGGATTGGCATTGCTCACCGTGATGCCGTTGCCGGTGGCGTCGGCAGAAGTCGTCTGGGTCGCATCCCAGCCCGACGCGCCGGCGATGTTGTAGGCCGTACCGCCCAGGGCCGTCGTGCCGTTGCTATTGAGCAGGGCCTCCACCGCCGCGGCGTTGCTGCCGTTCAGGGTGATGGCGAAGGTGGTGGCGTTGGTGGCGGTGATGGCGCCCTGTTCGACCAGCGTGTAGGTGCCGCCGCCCTGGCCGGTGAGGGTCAGCTTGGTTTCGTCGATGCTGTCGCCGGCGGTCATGCCGGCACCGGTGACGGTGAGCACGTTGGTGCCGGCGTCATAGGTGGCGGAGGTTAGGGTAGGGCCGGGCAGGACCGCCGCGGCGACGACGAGGTTGTCGAAGCGGATGCCATTGGCGTGAAGGTTGGTGATCACGACGGTATCGACGTTCTCGAACAGCGTTCCGAAGTTCTTGTCGAGGAATGCGTTGTCGTTGTTATAGGTGGCGGTGGTCGAGCCGACGGAGGCGCCATCGCGATAGCCGGTGAAGGTGATGGTGGCGGTGCTGGAGTTGGTGATGTTGCGCCACTGGAGCGATGTCAGCTTGAACTCGCCGCCGTCGGCGCTGCGTAACGTCGCCGAGTCCAGCGTGCCGGATGCTTGCTGGAACTGAAGATAGTTGTCGCTGACATTGACCTGGATGCGGATGTTGGTCGCCGTACCGCCGGTGCCTGCGGCGGCGAATTCGAAGTTGTAGGCCGAGGTGCCGCTGCCTGGCGTCCAGGTAGCCGAGGTGGCGCCGGTGGCGTAAGTCGTGGCGGCGGTGTAGCCGTCGAAGCCGTAGGTGCCCGCGCCCAGCGCGGACTGCGCCAGCGTGCCGGCGTATGCGTCGGCGCGCAGTCCGGATGTCTCCACCATTCCGCTGTGGCTTTCCAGCTCCCAATCCCCGGCGCCGGTCGCATCGGTCGAGGCCGCCAGATCCGCGCCGACGAGACTGGCCAGGTTCGCCACGAAGGCTTGTCCCGCGTCACCGCGCGCCACGTCGCAGCCGTAGAGCAGCAGGTCGCCGTCGTCCTTCAGCGCGGCGCCGAGCACGGCGAGGTCGGCCTGTACGCCGGCATCGACCAGGCTGGCCTGGGTGAGCGTGGCGCGGCCCAGTTGCAGGCTGCCCTCGGCGCCGTGGGAGAGGACATGGATGGCGTCGTAGCCGGAATGGGTCGCCGCCCATGCCGCCATCTGGGCAAGGCCGTCCGCGCCGGCCTCGATCGTCACCACCTCGACCCCCGGCCGCAGGTCCGCCACCAGGCTCTGCCAGTCGGCGATACCGGTGTCGACGAAGACGGCTTCGAGGCGCGGCGCAAAAGTCGGCGCTGGTGGGGCGGCGGTATCGGGCGAGGCGTTGGCCATGGTTGCTTTCCTGGATGATGGGGGGCGTTGCATTCGCAGGTCATTTTCATCAGCCATGCCGCCGGGCGCTAGATGTCAAAACATGCAGGTTTGCGCCTGCGCATCCCGTCGCCTTCGGGCAAAATTTGGCCCCATGACAATCCGTTCCGGTCTGCCTTGCCGGATCGGCCGCCAGCCCGACCATGGCTGAACCGCCGATTTCCTATCCGCGTCTGCTCGACCTGCTGTATGTCGAGGACGAGGCGGTGCTGAAGCGCGAAGTCCAATCCGTGGTCGCCGCGCTGGAATTCGAATGCTTCATGTACGGCCGCTTCCTGCCGGCGCAGGAACGCGGCGCGGACCTGCGCCTATACCTGCTGGGCACCTATCCGGAAGCCTGGTTATCCCACTACGCCAGCGAACACCTGGATCGCATCGATCCCGCCGCGCAGCACAGTATGCGCCATGCCTATCCGATTCCCTGGACGCGGGAACTGTTCGCCGCGCCTGCTTCCCGGGAGTTCTACGAGACCGCCGTCTCCCATGGCCTGGCTGCCGGCATCACGGCGCCCTGTGCCGTCGGCAGCGCGAGTTTCGGCGTCGCGCGCGACAGCCAATTGGAACGCAGCCACACCGACACGATGCGCGCGCTGCCCTGGGTCCATTTGCTGGGCAGCTTCGTCCACGAAGCCGCGGACAAGCTGCTGGCACGGCAGGAAACGGAGACGCCGCGCTTGTCGCGCCGCGAGCGGCAATGCCTGGAGCGCATGGCGCAGGGGCAGCGCGTCGCGGACATTGCCGATGGCTTGCGCATCGCCGAGCGGACGGTGCTCATGCACCTGGCCAACGTGCGGCGCAAGCTGAAGGCCAAGAACCGCGCGCAGATGATCGCCCGCGGCATCCTGCTGGGGATCGTCCGTCCCTGAGGGACCGCCGTTTCGCCTTAGCGCTTCTTCTTCGGCTGGGGCTTGGCGGCCTTCTTCGCGGCGGCCTTCGGCGGCGCCTTGGCCTTGGCGGCGGGGCGGGTCTTGCCGGCGACTTTCTTGCCGCCGCGGCTTTTCTTGACCACCGCCTTTTCCGGCGGCTGCTGGGGCAGGGCGCGCGCGATCAGGTCCGGATCGGCCTGGCCGCCGGGGCGCGGCACCAGCAGGTTGAAGCCGGGCTTGACCTTGAAGCGGCGCGTGATGCCGTTGATCTGCCGCAGGCGCGTCACGTCGATGCCATGCCTGGCGGCGATTTTCTCCAGGGTGTCGCCGCGCTTCATCTGGTAGGTCTGCCAGTTGGTGAGCGGGAGGTCCTGGGCTTCGTAGCGCTCCAGATTGGCGAGGAAGGTGCCGACCTTGTCCGCCGGCAGCACCAGCGGGCCGGCCTGGTGGCCCTGCATCACCGGGCGGTGGTAGGCGGGGTTGAGGGAGACGAACTCCTCGATGGGGATTTCCGCCAGATCCGCGGCGATGGCCACGTCGATGCGCCGCGGCTTCACCACGGTGTCGAAGTAGGGCTGGTTGGCCACGCGCGGCAGATGGAAGCCGAACAGTTCGGGCTGGGCGACGATGTTCTTGAGCGCCTGCAGCTTGGGCACGTAATAGCGCGTCTCCGCCGGCATGGTCAGGCTGCTGTAGTCGGTGGGCAGGCCCTTGGCTTCGTTCTTGGCGATGGCGCGCGCGACGGCGTTCTCGCCCCAGTTGTAGGAGGCCAGCGCCAGGTGCCAGTCGCCGTGCATCTCGTAGATGGTCTGCAGGTAGTCGAGCGCGGCGTCGGTGGAGGCGATGATGTCGCGCCGCTCGTCCACCCACCAGTTCTGGTCGAGCTTGTAGCTCTTGCCGGTGGCGGGGATGAATTGCCAGATGCCCATGGCGCGGGCGCTCGACACCGCCCGCGGATTGAAGGCGCTCTCGACCATCGGCAGCAGCGCGAGTTCGGTGGGCATGCCGCGCTTTTCCAGCTCCTCGACGATGTGGTAGAGATAGCGGCGGCCGCGCTCGAAGATGCGCTGCAGCATCTCGGGGCGGTTCAGGTACCAGGACTGGCGGTCGGCGACCAGGGGATTGTGCAGGTCGGGCATGCCGAAGCCGTTGCGCATGCGCTGCCAGAGCTCGTCGGGCACGACGGTCAGGTCGATCAGCGGCGGCGGGGCCATGTCTTCCTCGATCGCCTGCACCGGCAGGGTCAGGGAGAGGGGCAGGGTCGGATAGGCCGGGTCGCCGCCGTCCGCCAGGTTCGGGCTCATGGCGAGCTGGACCGGCGCCTCCTGGGCGGGCGGTTCATCCGCCATTGCCCCGCTCGCCAGGACGCAGCCGCACAGGCCGGCGAAAAGCAGCAGTCGCACTTGGGAAAGGACGGACATGGTCTGGGGAAAAATCGAAGGACCGAAGTTTACGTGACCATGGACCCGAAAGCCAGCCGCCGCCGGCATGATCACGGCGGAGAATCGGCGGCTGATCGGGGGATCGCCGTGGGGGCCAGGGCTAGAGCCAGACGTCGGCGGCGTTGTTACGCTTGTACTGCAGGGAGTCGAGCACGGCCTCGAACTGGTGCTCGAAGTCCACGCCCTGCTCGAACAGCTTGAGGATCTTCTCCGCGCCGTCGCGCAGGGTGGCGCTGACGGTCTCCTCCTGGTTTTCGGTGAGGCCCAGGTAGAGATAGGTGCCCTCGACCGTCTCGATGAGTTCCTGCAGCAGCGCGCGCGTGTCGGCCTGCTGCCGGCGGTAGGCCTCGCGCAGCTCCTCGACGGCGCTGTAGCTCTGCGCCGAGGCGGTCATCAGGGTTTCGGCGCGGCCGGCCGATTCGTGCCGCATCTCGATGGTTTCGGCGACGGCCTCGGCGGACTCGGCCAGCAGGTTGAAATAATCGGTCAGGCGGCTCGCGTAGTCCGCGTCCTCCGGCATGTCGAGCACCAGCAGGGAGACGAAGTCGTGGTTGATGATCAGGCGCCGGCTGAAGCGGAATTCGCGGCCGAGGGCGATCGCCTGCTCCAGGATCGAGGCTTCCAGCGCGCTGGGCGCCCCGTTGGGGGTGAGGGTGACGCTGCCATCGGGGTGGCGCAGCTGCACGTGGCAGCGCAGGCCGTATTCGCCGACGGTTTGCAGCAGCACGCGTGCCAGCTCGTCGTAATCGGTGATGCGGATCGCCGCGCGCAGGAATTCCAGCAGCACGCCGGTCTCGCCCACCTTGTGCAGCGCCTTGCGCACGCTTTCCCGCAGGTCGCTGGCGCGCGCCTCGGCGGCCACGGCGCGCAGCGCCTTGCACAGCAGGATGGGGGCGTCGAAGGGCTTGCTGATGAAGTCGTCGCCGCCGGCGTCGTAGGCGCGCAGCCGCTCCGCCAGGGTGTCGTGGCCGGAAACGAAGATCACCGGCATGCGGTGGCCGGCGGCGCGCAGGCGGCGGCAGGTGTCGTAGCCGTCGAGCTGGAGCATTTCGATGTCGAGCAGGATCAGCTCGGGCAGGGTGTCGGCGTGGGCGGCGAGATGGTCGAGCGCTTCCTCGCCCGAGGCTGCCTCGGCCACCTGGAAGTCGGTTTCGAGAGCGATCGCGACGGTGGCGCGCACCACGGGATCGTCATCGACGACGAGGACGCGGCGCGGCGCGAGGACACTCATGGTCGCGGCGTCAGTCCGGCAGGTCGATGCGGCAGGCCACTTCGCTGCCATTGCCGCGGTATTCGAGATGGTCGAAGCTGATCAGGCGCGACATGGCGATGCCGCGGCCGTGGGTGTCGAAGGCGCGCGTCGGCGACATCTCGACGTAGGGCGTCCAGTCGAAGCCCTTGCCCTCGTCGCGGATGACGAAGAACAGGGCATCCGGCT
Organism: Rhodocyclaceae bacterium; assembly: GCA_024709955.1. Classification (GTDB taxonomy): domain Bacteria; phylum Pseudomonadota; class Gammaproteobacteria; order Burkholderiales; family Rhodocyclaceae; genus Sulfuricystis. The sequence goes on along the minus strand of JANJVS010000075.1, from coordinate 11,355 downwards.
TGCGTTCGATCAGCAGGCGGGCGCGGCGGTCGCGGTATTGCGGCATCGCCAGGCGCAGTTCGACCTCGGTGGTGAGGGCGTCGCCGGCGATCAGGGCGGATTTTTCCGCGTAGGTGATGCCGAGATTGCCGTGCTCGACCGCGTTGAGCATCAGCTCGGTGAGGCCGAGCACGACACGCTCCGGGTCCGGCGCGACGTGGGCGAGCTGGGTGCCGAGGTTGCGCGCCTCGACCTGGGTGCGGAACCAGAACTCGGCGCGCTCCAGGTGGTTGAGGATGCTCTGGGTGCGGCGCAGGCTCTGCTGCAGTTCGAGGTAGTCGCGCCAGTCGCGCACCGCCGCGCGCACGATGGCGAGCATCGTGTCCGGCGCGAAGGGCTTGGTCAGGTAGTAGTAGGCGCCGGCGCGCATGCCGTCGGCGATGTCCGCGTCGCTCGACATGGAGGTCTGCATGATCACCGGCACATGGGTCAGGCTGGTGTCGGCCTTCATGCGCTGCAGCAGCGTCAGGCTGTCCATGTCCGGCAGCAGCCGGTCGAGCAGGATGGCGTCGAACTGGCCGTAGTTCTTGGCGATCTCTTCCCAGGCCTTGGCGCCGGTGTCGGCCGTGACCGTCGCGTAGCCGTTCTCGCGCAGGGTATCCACCAGGATGGCCTGGCTGATCGGCTCGTCTTCGACTACCAGCAGCAACGGAGTGGACATGGGAGAGACTGATCCGGGAACAAGCGGGAGCGGAAGACTCCCGACCGTGCTTATTTGACCATACTTGGGTCCGCGCGGGCCATACGGGAAAATACTTAGGGCATGGATCAGATGCCGAGGTAGCGATGCCAGATGCCGTGGTCGGCGGCCAGCGCGGCGGAAGCGCCCCGCCAGACCACGCGGCCCTTCTCGACGATGGTGTGATGGTCGGCCAGCTCGATCAGCCGCTCGACGTACTTGTCGATGACCAGGATGGTCTGGCCCGCCGCGCGCAGGGCGGCGAGGCAGCGCCAGATCTCCTCGCGGATCAGCGGCGCGAGGCCCTCGGTGGCCTCGTCGAGAATCAGCAGGCGCGGGTTGGCGGTCAGCGCGCGGCCGATGGCGAGCATTTGCTGCTCGCCGCCGGAGAGCTGGGTGCCGAGGTGGTGGCGACGTTCGGCGAGCTGGGGAAAGAAGGCGAACACCTTCCCGGCCGTCCAGGGATCGGCGGCGCCGTGCCGGTTGGCGGCGAAGGCGACCAGGTGCTCGGCCACCGTCAGGTTGGGGAAGATCTGGCGGCCCTCCGGCACCAGGCCGACGCCGAGGCGCGCGATCTCGTGGGGCCGCAGCGCCGCGATGTCGCGGCCGGCCAGGCGGATCAGGCCGGCCTTGGCCGGCGTCAGCCCGCAGAGCGCGCGCACCGTGGTGGTCTTGCCCATGCCGTTCCTGCCGAGCAGGGTGGCGACCTCGCCTTCGCGGATCGAGAGGCCGACGTCGAACAACACCTGGCTCGCGCCGTAGGCGGCCCGCAGGCCGGCGACTTCGAGCAAGGCGCTCATTGCACCTCGTCCCCCAGGTAGGCGCGGCGCACCTCGGGATCGTCGCGCACGCGCTCCGGCGCGTCGCTGGCGACGACGCGGCCGGCCACCAGCACCGAGACGCGGTCGGCGAGGCGGAACACGATGTCCATGTCGTGCTCGACCAGCAGCACGGTCTGCGTGCCCTTGAGCGACGCGATCAGGCTGGCCATGTGTTCCGATTCTTCCGGCCCCATGCCGGCCATCGGCTCGTCGAGCAGCAGCAGGCGCGGGCGCGTGGCCAGGGCCATCGCCAGTTCCAGCGCGCGCTGCTCGCCGTGGGAGACGTCCCGCGCGTGTTCGCCGGCCTGCTCGGCGAGGCCGACGCGGCCGAGCCACTCCTCGGCTTCCTCGATCATGGAAAAGTCGGCGCTGGCGGGACGCCAGAAGCGGAAGCTCGAGCCGAAATCGCGGCGGCGCGCCTGCACGGCGAGGCGCACGTTCTCCAGCAGCGACAATTCGGGGAAGACCTGCGTGATCTGGTAGGAGCGCGTGATGCCGCGCGCCACGCGCGCGTGCATGCCCAGGCGCGTGATGTCCGCGCCGGCGAAGCGCAGCGTGCCGGCGTCCGGCGCCAGCGCGCCGGAGATCAGGTGGATCAGCGTCGTCTTGCCGGCGCCATTGGGGCCGATCAGGGCGTGCAGTTCGCCCTCGCGCACCGCGAGGTCCACGCCGTTGGTGGCCCAGAGGCCGCCGAAATGGCGCTTGAGGCCGGCGATTTCGAGCAGTCCGCTCATGCCTTGCGCTCCAGCAGTCCGGCGAGGCCGCGCGGCGCGAACAGCGCCACGGCGAGCAGCGCGAGGCCGACGTAGAAATGGCTGTGCCCGGTGACGAGGCCGAGGGCTTCCTCCAGGCCGAGCAGGGCGATGGCGCCGAGCACGCCGCCATAACGCTTGCCGACGCCGCCGAGGATCACCATCACCAGCAGCATGCCCGATTGCGTCCAGTAGAGCTGGCCCGGACTCGCCAGGCCGTTCTGGTTGGCGAGCAGGGCGCCGGCCAGTCCGGCCAGCGCCGCGCCGATGACGAAGCAGACGAGCTTGAGGCGGAACACCGGATAGCCGAGGGCCTCCATGCGCGCCTCGTTCTGGCGGATGCCGGCCAGCGCCCGGCCGTAGCGCGATGCGGCGACGCGCCGCAGGGCGTGGAGGCTGGCGGCGAGCAGGGCGAGGGCGACCCAGTAGAGCGCGCGGTCGTTGCCGAGGTCGAAGGGAGCGAGGCTGGAGCGGGCGTCGAGGGGCAGGCCGTCGTCGCCGCCGGCGAACTGCAGGGAAATCACCGAGTAGTAGATCATCTGGGCGAAGGCCAGGGTGATCATGATGAAGTACACGCCCTTGGTGCGCAGCGAGAGCGCGCCGATGAGCAAGGCGGCGAGCGCGGCGGCGGCGACGGCGGCGGGCCAGGCGAGCCAGGCCGAGACGACGCCCGCCTGCATCAGCAACGCGACCACGTAGGCGCCGCCGCCGAAGAAGGCGGCGTGGCCGAAGGCCACCATGCCGCCGTGGCCGACCACGAAGTTGAGGCTGGTGGCCGCCAGCGCGAAGATCGCCAGGCGCGCGGCGAAGCCGATGTAGTAGTCCTCGCCGATGGCCTGCAGCGCGAAGGGCAGCAGCGCGGCGGCGGCCAGCAGGCCGAGTTCGAGGAGAGCGTGGCGGCGGTCCTTCATGCGCGCGCCGGGAACAGGCCTTGGGGCCGGAAGAACAGCACTGCCGCCATCAGCAGGTAGATCGTGATCGAGGCGAGGGCCGGACCGAGATGGCCGGCCACCTCGGGGGAGGCGACGGCGCGCAGCAGCGTCGGCAGCAGCGCGCGGCCGAGGGTGTCGACCACGCCGACCAGCAGGCTGCCCACCAGCGCGCCGCGGATCGAGCCGATGCCGCCGATGACGATGACGACGAAGGCGAGGATCAGGATGTTCTCGCCCATGCCCACCTGCACCGCCAGCAGCGGGCCGAGCAGCACGCCGGCGGCGGCGCACAGCGCGGCGCCGAGGGCGAAGATGCCGGTGAACAGCCGCCGCACGTCCACGCCGAGGGCCTCGGCCATCTCGCGGTTGGCGGCGCCGGCGCGCACCCACATGCCGGCGCGCGTGCGCGCCACCAGCAGGTAGAGGAAGGCGGCGACGGCGAGGCCGACGCCGATGATCAGCAGGCGGTAGGCCGGATAGCTGAAGCCGAACAGCTCCACCGGGCCGGCGAGGGCGGCGGGCGGGTTGAGCGGCAGCGGCTGCGGCCCCCAGATCATGCGCACCGTCTCGTTGGCGATCAGGATCAGCGCGAAGGTGGCGAGCACCTGGGCGAGGTGGTCGCGCGCGTAGAGCCGCCGCAGCAGCAGCGTTTCGAGCGCGGCGCCGACCACCGCCATGCCCAGCATCGCCGCCAGCAGGCCGACCAGGAAGGAACCCGCGGCCTGCGCCGCCGCCGCGCCGAGGTAGGCGCCGCCCATGTAGAGCGAGCCGTGGGACAGGTTGATCATGTCCATGATGCCGAACACCAGGGTCAGGCCGGCGGCGAGCAAAAAGAGCATCAGGCCGAACTGCAGGCCGTTGAGCGCCTGTTCGAGGATCAGCTGGGTCATGGGGGAGCGAGATTACCCGCCGGCGCCACAAAAGTCGGCGCCGGCGGGACGGTGATCGGACGGGGCGGGGAGGCTACTTGGGCATCTTGCACTGGCCGACGTAGGCGTCGGCGTGGTTGGTGAAGATGGTGCCCATCAGCTTGTTGGTGATGCGGCCCTTCTCGTCCTTGCGCACCAGGCGCAGGTAGTAGTCCTGCACCGGGTAGTGGTTGACGTTGAACTTGAACTTGCCGCGCACCGAAGCGAATTGCGCGGCTTCGAGCGCCTTCCGCACCGCCGCCTTGTCGTCGAGCTTGCCCTTGACCTGGCGCACGGCAGCATCCATCAGCATGGCCGCGTCGTAGCCCTGGGAGGCGTAGAGCGAGGGCAGGCGCTTGTATTCCTTCTCGAAGTCGGCGACGAATTTCCGGTTGGCGGCGTTGTCCATGTCGTGCGCCCAGTGCGAGGAATTGAACAGGCCGAGCATCGGCTCGCCGACGGCGCCGATCACGTCCTCGTCGGCCGAGAAGCCGGAGGTGATCAGACGGATGTCCTTGGACAGGCCGGCGGCGACGAACTGCTTGACGAAGTTGATGCCCATGCCGCCGGGCAGGAAGAAGTACACCGCGTCCGGCTTGGCGGCGCGCAGCTGGGCGAGCTCGGCCGCGTAGTCGAGCTGGCCCAGCTTGGTGTACATCTCGTCGGCCATCTTGCCCTTGTAGAAGCGCTTGAAGCCGCTCACCGCGTCCTTGCCGCCGGGATAGTTGGGGGCGACGGAGATCACGGTCTTCATGCCCTCGTCGCTCGCCCACTTGCCGATCGCCTCGGCGACGTTGTCGTTCTGCCAGGCGACGTTGAAGAAGTAGGGGTTGCAATCCTCGCCGGCGAGCTGCGAGGGGCCGGCGTTGGCCGAGATCAGGAAGGTCCGGCTGTCGAGCACCGGCTTGGCGACGGTGAGCAGGATGTTCGAGAAGACGATGCCGGTCATGAAGTCCACCTTGTCCTTCTTGAGCAGGCGCTCGGTGACCTGCTTGGCGGTGTTCGGGTTCTGCTGGTCGTCGGCGACGATCACCTCGGCGGGCAGATTGCCGAGCTTGCCACCCAGGTGCTTGAGCGCCAGCTGGAAGCCGTCGCGGATATCCACGCCGAGGCCGGCGGCGGGGCCGGAAAGGGTCGAGACGAAGCCGACCTTGACCGCGTCGGCGGCGAAGGCGGCCGGGGCCGCGAGCGTGGCGGCGGCGAGCAGCGCGGCGATGGTTTTTTTCTTGTTCATGGGAAGCTCCTTGTTGGAATGGTCGGTCAAATGCTGTCGCGCCAGACGCGGATGGCGGCGAAGGTGGCGGCGTCGTCGGCGGGAGCGTGGCCGAGGCGCGCGGCGGCGGCGGCGCGCACCGCCGGGGCGTCCCAGCGCAGGAAGGGGTTGGTTGCCAGCTCCTCGGCGAGGCTGGAGGGCACCGAGGGCTGGCCGGCGGCGCGCAGGCCGGCGACGCGCGCGGCGCGTTCCGCGATGGCGGGATTGCCGGGCTCCACGGTGGCGGCGAAGCGCAGGCAGGATTGGGTGTATTCGTGAGCGCAGTAGACCCGCGTGTCGGCGGGCAGCGCGGCGAGGCGGGCGAGGGAGGCGTGCATCTGTTCCAGCGTGCCCTCGAAAACGCGGCCGCAGCCGGCGCCGAACAGCGTGTCGCCGCAGAACAGTTCGCCCAAGCGATTGTTATTGGCCCCCCACGCTCGCAAACCCGGCTCGCTGCCCCCCACGGGGGGGCTGATGCCCGCTTGGGGCTGCCCGGCGCGGGCAGGATTGGCCCCCCACGCTCGCGACACCGGCTCGCTGCCCCCCACGGGGGGACTGATGCCCGCTTGGGGCTGCCCGGCGCGGGCATAATACGCAACATGACCCAGCGTATGCCCCGGCACATGCAGCACCTCGAACTCCACCGCCAGTTCGGGCAGCGCCACGCGCGCGCCGTCTTGCAGGGGGTGCGTCACCACCTCGGCCGCCTCCAGCGCCGGGCCGTAGACCGGCACGGGATGGCGCGCGACGAGTTCGGCGATGCCGCCGATGTGGTCGCCGTGACGGTGGGTGACGAGAATCGCGCACAGGCGGTCGCCGGTCCGTTCCAGGAAATGCAGTACCGGCGCGGCCTCGCCCGGGTCCACGACCGCCACGGCGCCGCCGTGACGCAGCGCCCAGATGTAGTTGTCCTCGAAGGCGGGGATGGCTTCGATCCGCATGGCGGTGGATTGTAATGGCGAACGCCGGATTCCCCGCGAAATCGTCGCCGCGCGCAAGCAGGAGGGGGCGCCATGTCGCTTGAGAGCTTCGCCGCCTGGCTGGAGACGCCCCAGGGCCGCTACGTGCGGGAGTGGGAGCAGAAGAAGCACGACATCCTGCTCGCCGACATCTTCGGCTTCAACGCCCTGCAGCTCGGCTTTCCGCAGCTCGACTTCCTGCGCGCCAACCGCATGCCCTTCCGCCTGCACTGCTGCGAGCGCGGCGGCGCGGCCGCCGTGTGCGGCGATCCGCACCACCTGCCCTTCGCCACCAACAGCGTCGATCTCGTCGTGCTGCCGCACATCCTCGAATTCGACGCCAACCCGCACCAGATCCTGCGCGAGGTGGATCGCATCCTGGTGCCCGAGGGCAGCGCGGTGGTGACCGGCTTCAATCCCTTCAGCCTCTGGGGCCTGCGCCGCCTGCTCGCCGGCCGCGGCGGCGAGCCGCCCTGGCGGGGGCGCTACATCGGCGTGCCGCGCCTGCGCGACTGGTTCGCCCTGCTCGGTTTCGAGACGCGCGGCGGCGCCTTCGGTTGCTACGCGCCGCCGGTGCGCCAGCAGAAATGGCTGGAGCGCTGGGACTTCATGGAACCCGCCGGCGACCGCTGGTGGCCGATCGGCGGCGCGGTGTATATCCTGCAGGCGATCAAGCGCCAGCACGGCATGCGCCTCGTCACGCCGAAGTGGAAGGACCGCATGGCACGCGCCAAGGCGCTCGCCCTGATGCCGCAGAAACCGCTGGCACAGAAAAACGATTACCAGGACCGACAATGACCGAAACCGTGGACATCTACACCGACGGCGCCTGCAGCGGCAACCCCGGCCCCGGCGGCTGGGGCGCGCTGCTGCGCACTGGCGACAAGGAAAAGGAACTCTCGGGCTACGAGCCCGCCACCACCAACAACCGCATGGAGCTCATGGCCGTGATCGAGGCGCTGCGCGCCCTCAAGCGCCCGGTCGCGGCGCGCGTGCATACCGACTCGCAATACGTGCAGAAGGGCATCAGCGAGTGGATCCACGGCTGGAAGAAGCGCGGCTGGCTGACCGCCGACAAGAAGCCGGTGAAGAACGCCGACCTCTGGCAGGCTCTCGACGCCGCCCAGCGCGGCCATGCCATCGAATGGCTGTGGGTGCGCGGCCACGCCGGGCATGTCGAGAACGAGCGCGTCGACGCGCTGGCGCGCCGCGCGATCGAGAACAAGGGAGGGGCGCGATGAGCGCGGCAAGACAGGTCATCCTCGACACCGAGACCACCGGCCTCGAATGGCGCCAGGGCGACCGCGTCATCGAGATCGGCTGCGTCGAGCTGATGGGCCGCAAGCTCACCGGCCGCCACTTCCACCGCTACCTCAACCCCGAGCGCGCCATCGCCGCCGGCGCCCAGGCGGTGCACGGCCTGACCGACGAGTTCCTCGCCGACAAGCCGAAGTTCGCCGAGATCGTGGACGAGTTCCTCGAATTCGTCGCCGGCGCCGAGCTGATCATCCACAACGCACCCTTCGACGTCGGCTTCCTCGACCACGAACTCTCGCTGCTGGACCGGGAGCCGCTCAAGGCCGGCGTGGACAACATCGTCGACACCCTGAAGATGGCGCGCGAGATGCGCCCCGGCAAGAAGAACAGCCTCGACGCCCTCTGCGGCGAATTCGGCGTGGACAACTCCGGCCGCCAGCTGCACGGCGCGCTGCTCGACGCCGAGTTGCTGGCCGAGGTCTACCTCGGCATGACGCGCGGCCAGGAAAGCCTGATGATGGACCTGGAGATGGGCGCCGCCGAGGTCGCCGCCCTCGCCATCGGCGAACGCCCGCCGATCCGCGTTCTCGCCGCCAGCGCCGACGAGCTGGCCGAACACGAGCGCGTGCTCGCGGAGATCGACAAGGAAAGCAAGGGCAAGACGCTCTGGCGGGCGCTGCTGGCCGAGGCTTGAAAAGCGGCGGCAGCCGCTTTGTCGGCGTTCAACCGACTGTCGGCCGGTTGAGCCCTGCGGCGCAAAAAAGTCGGCACCCCAAGGGTACTTCCTGCGGGGCGCTCTGATGGGACGGTGGGATGCTCCACTTGTACCGTTTGCCAAGTACGGGCATACTGCATCGCAAATGCAACGCGTGAGGCGCAAAGATGAAAACAGCCACGATTCCATCCCTGCGGGTCGATCCCGAGTTGCGCCAGTCCGCCGAGAGCGTGCTTGCGGAAGGCGAAAGCCTTTCCAGCTTCGTCGAACAGGCGATTCGCGCGACGGTCGCGCAGCGCCTGGCCGAGCGCGAATTCATCGCGCGCGGACTGCTGGCGCGTGACAACGCGCGGCGCGGCGGCGTCTATGTCGAGGCGGCCGATGTGGTGAGCCGCCTCGAAGGCATGCTGGAAAAGGCCAAGGCCGGCAGGGCCGCCGCGTGAGCTACCGGGTACGCTTTGCCCCCGAGGCCGAGGCGGACCTGGTCAGACTCTACGAATTCATCCTCGACCGGGACGCGGGCGACTGGCTGATCGCCGAAAAGGCGCTCCAGGCCATCAAGACCGGCATCCGTATCCTGGAACTCACGCCCTTTACCTGTCGCAAGGCCGGACATGGCTCGCCCTTCCTGCGCGAACTGGTGATCCCGTTCGGCGCCGCCGGCTATGTCGCCCTGTTCGAGATCGACGACGCGGAAACCGTGACCGTGCTTGCCGTGCGGCACCAGCGCGAAAGCGACTATCACTGATCGGAAGCCTGCGCTGCCGGTGAGGCTGGGCAGACAAAACTCGGCGCCGGTGGGACGGTGGCTCAGTCCGCCGGCTCGAAGAACAGCACGCCCAAGGGCGGCAGGGTGAGCGACAGCGAGCGCGGCCGGCCGTGGCAGGGCTGGTCCTCGGCCTGGACGCCGCCGCCGTTGCCCTGGCCGCTGCCGCCGTAGATGGGCGCGTCGCTGTTGAGCGTCTCGCGCCAATAGCCTTCGGCGGGGACGCCGATGCGGTAGTTTTCGCGCACCACCGGCGTGGCGTTGACGACGACGAGCATGGTCTCGCCGTGCGGCCCGCGCCGCAGGTAGCTCAGCACGCTTTCGTCGCCGGCGTGGCAATCCACCCATTCGAAGCCTGCGCTATCGAAGTCGCGGGCGTGCAGCGCCGGGCGGCTCCTGTAGCAGGCGTTGAGATCGCGCAGCCAGCGCTGCACGCCGGCATGGAGCGGGTATTGCAGCAGGTGCCAGTCGAGGCTCTTGTCGTGGTTCCATTCGGCGTATTGGCCGAATTCGCCGCCCATGAACAGGAGCTTCTTGCCCGGGTGCGCCCACATCTGACCGAGCAGCAGGCGCAGGTTGGCGAAGCGCCGCCATTCGTCGCCGGGCAGCTTGCCGAGCAGCGAGCCCTTGCCATGCACCACCTCGTCGTGGGAGAGCGGCAGCATGAAGTTCTCTTGGAAGGCGTACCAGATGCCGAAGGTCAGTCGGTCGTGGTGGTACTTGCGGTGGATCGGGTCCTGGGCGAAGTAGCCGAGCGTGTCGTGCATCCAGCCCATGTTCCACTTCATGCCGAAGCCGAGGCCGCCGAGCCAAGTGGGACGGGAGACCATCGGCCAGGCGGTGGATTCCTCGGCGATGGTCTGGGTGTCGGGGAAGTCGCGGTAGACCGCCTCGTTGAGCTGGCGCAGGAACTGGATCGCCGCGAGGTTCTCGCGCCCGCCATGCTCGTTGGGAATCCACTCGCCGGGCTGGCGCGCGTAGTCGAGGTAGAGCATCGAGGCGACGGCGTCGACGCGCAGGCCGTCCACGTGGTACTTGTCGAGCCAGAACAGCGCGCTGGAGAGCAGGAAGGCGCGCACCTCGTGGCGACCGTAGTTGAAGATCTGGCTGCTCCACTCGGGGTGGTAGCCCTGGCGCGGGTCGGCGTGCTCGTAGAGCGCGGTGCCGTCGAAATAGGCCAGGCCATGCTCGTCGTTGGGGAAGTGCGAGGGCACCCAGTCGAGGATCACGCCGATGCCGCGCTGGTGCAGGTGGTCCACGAGGAACATGAAGTCCTGCGGCGAGCCGTGGCGCGCCGTCGGCGCGAAGTAGCCGGTGGTCTGGTAGCCCCAGGAGCCGTAGAACGGATGCTCCATCACCGGCAGCAGCTCGACGTGGGTGAAGCCCATGTCGACGCAGTAGTCGGCGAGCTGCCAGGCCAGCTCGCGGTAGCCGAGCGGGCGCTCGGGATGCTCGGGCGAGCGGCGCCAGGAGCCCAGATGCACCTCGTAGACGGACAGCGGCGCGTCGAGGGCGTTGGCGGTCTTGCGCCTGGCCATCCAGTCGGCGTCGCCCCAGGCGTAATCGAGGGTGGCGATCACCGAGGCCGTCGCGGGCGCCTCCTCGGCGCAGAAGGCGAAGGGATCGGCCTTGTCCACCTTGTAGCCGCCGATGGCCGATTCGATGTGGAACTTGTAGCGCTCGCCGCGCGTCGCGCCGGGCACGAAGCCTTCCCAGACGCCGGCGTCTGCGTGGCTGCGACGCAGCCAGTGGGTATGGCGGTGCCAGCCGTTGAAGTCGCCGATCACCGACACCGCGTGGGCGTTCGGCGCCCAGACCGCGAAGTGGCAGCCGGCCACGCCGTCGCGCACCCGCGGATGCGCCCCCAGGCATTCATAGAGCCGCGTGTGGCTGCCCTCGCGGAACAGGTGGAGGTCGAGGTCGCTGAAACGGCTGGCGCTGGGCTGGAGGGGCGGCATGGCTGGAAACTTCGCTGTCGCCGTGGGGCGGCAAGGGTGGGATGTGCTTGGCCGATTCTAGTCCGCGCTCTCCTTATCTCCAACTTTGGTATGGGCGGGCGGTTTTCGCCGGAGCGCCGCCGATCCGCTATCCTCGCGGGAAATCGCGCTCGCGCGCGGGTCGCGGCGCGGTGTCCCGAACCCGCAACCGCCATGGGAGTCGCGCAACAAATGAAGGTATATCTCGCCGGACCGGACGTGTTCCGGCCGGACGCCGCCGCCTGGATGGAGTCCGCCAGGATCCTCTGCCGGCGTCTCGGCCATGAGCCGCTGACGCC
>JANJVS010000055.1 GCA_024709955.1 Rhodocyclaceae bacterium | reverse complement strand
CTCGGCCTCGACAGCTTCGTCTTCATCGACGACAACCCGGCCGAGATCGCCGAGGTGATGCACCACTGCCCCGAGGTGCTGGCCCTGCCGCTGCCGGCGGACACGACGCGCATCGCCGACTGGCTGCCGCTGCTCTGGGCCGGCGACGTGCCGACCGTGACCGCCGAGGACCGCGAGCGCACGCGCATGATGCAGGCCGAGGCGACGCGCCAGGACCTGCAGGCCAGGACCCACGGGCTCGACGAATTCCTCGCCGGCATCGGCCTCAGGATCGCCGTCGGGCCGATGGCGCCGCACCAGCTCGCGCGCGTGGCCCAGCTCACCCAGCGCACCAACCAGTTCAACCTCTCGGGCCGCCGTCGTGACGAGGCCGAGGTGGCCGCGCTGGCGGCGCGGGACGACCACGCGGTGCTCGCCGTCGAGGTGGAAGACCGCTTCGGCGCCTACGGCCTCACGGGCGTGGTGATCGCGCGCAATGCTGCAGATGAAAGCGGAGCGCTCGTCGTCGACAGCTTCCTGCTGAGCTGCCGCGTGCTCGGCCGCCGCGTCGAGCGCGCGATCCTCGCCGCCCTCGGCCGCATCGCCGCGCGCTGGGGCTGCGCGCGCATCCTCGCGCCCTGCGTGCCCACCGAGCGCAACGAGCCGATCCGCCAGTTCCTCGCCCAGGCGCCGTGGGCGCAGGAAGCGGAAAACCAGTACGCCTGCGCAGTCACCGACGCGGCGCAGGCCGTGCCGGGCGTGGAGCTGAGCGAGGATCATGTCTTCGCGGCGCCGGCGCCGGCCGTCGCAGCGGCCACCGTGTCGCCAGCACCGACTTTTCAAGCTGCATCGACTGAACTTCCCGCCGCACTGCCGCTGCCCATCGAATTCGCGGACGAGGCCCGCCTCGTCCATGCCGCGCAATTCCTGCCCTGGTGCGCCGCCGCGCAGGGCTGGCCCGCGCAGATTCCCTACGGCCTGCGCGGCGCGGCGAGCCTCGGCGTCGCGGCGGACGCGCGCCCGCCCGCGCCGGGGCTGGAAAGCGCCGTCGCCGCGATCTGGGCCGAGGTGATCGAACTGGCGAGCGTGCCGGCGGAAATCCCCTTCGGCGAACTCGGCGGCCACAGCCTGCACGCGGTGCGCGTGGTCTCGCGCCTGGAGCGGCAGTTCGGCTGCGCCCTCGGTCTCGCCAAGTTCTACGCGCTGGGCACCGTCGCCGCGCTCGCGGCCTGGCTCGCCGAACAGGGAGTGACGGAACAGGGCGCGCGGACGCGGACGGAAACCTCGGGCATTCCCGCCGCGCCCGAGGCCGCCGACTACCCGCTCTCCCACAGCCAGCACCGCATCTGGCTGCTCTCGCGCCTGGGCAGCGCGCCGGCCGCCTACAACCAGTGCGCCGCCTTCCGCCTCGTCGGGCCCCTCGACGTCGCCGCCATGCGGCGCGCCGTGCAGCTCGTCGTCGCGCGCCACGAGGCGCTGCGCACGATCTTTCCGCTCGGCGCCGAGGGTCCGCGCCAGGTGGTGCTGCCCGATCTCGACATTCCGCTCGCGCGCCACGACGCGCAGGGCCAGGCCCTCGACGAGATCGCCGCGCGCATCGCGGCGTCCGCGCGCCTGCCCTTCGACCTCGAAGCCGGGCCGCTGCTGCGCGTCGATCTGCACGCGCGCGGCGCCGAGGACCATGTGCTGGCGCTGACGCTGCACCACATCGTCAGCGACGGCTGGTCCTTCGGCCTGATCCTCGCCGACCTCGCCGCCGCCTACCGCGACGGCCGGCTGCCCGCCGCGCCCGCGCTGCGCTACCGCGACTACGCGGCCTGGACGCGCTCGCCCGCGCACGAACAGTCCCTCGAACCGCACCGCGCCTACTGGCGCGAGCGCTTCGCGGAGCTGCCAGCGATCCCCGCGATTCCCGCCGACCGGCCGCGCCCGCCGATGGCGAGCGGCCGCGGCGGCGCGCTGCGGCGCACGCTCGCCCTCGACGCGCAAACGCAGGCGCGGCTCGACGCGCTGCTCGCGGAGCGGCAGGCGAGCCTGTTCCAGTTCCTCGCCAGCCTGGTGATGGTGCTGATCGCGCGCCACGGCGAGGCGCTCTGCGATGCCGAAGATGGCCTGCCGGTGCGCATCGGCACGCCGGTGGCCGGCCGCGATCCGGCGGAGCTGGAGGATGTCGTCGGCATCTGCGTGAACACCCTGGTGCTCGACGCGCGCGTGCGCATGGACGCGCCCTTCGCCGCGCTGCTCGCCGATGTGCGCGCCGCCGCGCTGGCCGCCCTCGACCACCAGCGCCATCCCTTCGACCGGCTGGTCGAGGACCTCGCCCCCGAGCGCGACGCCAGCCGCAACCCGCTGTTCGACGTGCTGGTCGCCCTGCAGAACGCGCCGCGCCCGCCCGACGACGGCCTCGCCGGCCTGCGCATCGAGGACGTGGCCGTGCCGCTGGGCGTCGCCGCCTTCGACCTCGTCTTCGAGTTCGCGCCCGTGGCCGAAGGGCTGGCGCTGGAGCTGACCTACGCCGCCGACCTCTTTGAGCCCGCCACCGCCGCGCGCCTCGCCGACCGGCTCGCGCA
>JANJVS010000208.1 GCA_024709955.1 Rhodocyclaceae bacterium | reverse complement strand
GTTTGACCTGGCCCGGTTGCACGCCCCGCGGGCGGGTTGCCGGGGGGGGGGGGGATTGCAAAACCGCACTTTCACGCAGTCCCCCCCCGCGGGCGCCTCGGCCTAAGGGGGGCCCGGGCGGGACGGTGCGCGGGCGCTCAGAACCAGATTTCCGGGTAGCGCCGCGTCGCCGGGATGTTGTTCACCAGCAGGCCGACCAGCAGCAGGATCAGCGGGCCGACCAAGCCCGGCACCACCACGTACCAGTAGCCCATGGCATGAATCTCGGGCGAGCCGATCACGGCGATCAGGGCCGTGGCGCCTCCGGGCGGATGCAGGGTGCGCGTCGCGTGCATCAGCGCGATCGCGGTGGCCACCGCAACGGCCATCGCCAGCCAGGGCATGTCCTGCAGCAGCTGCCAGCAGACCACTCCCACCAGGGCGGAAACCAGGTGGCCGCCGACCAGATTGCGCGGCTGGGCCAGCGGGCTGCGGAAGGCGCCATAGACCAGCACGGCGGAGGCGCCGTAGGAGCCGATCAGCAGCGTGAAATCGGTGCCGGCGAAAAAGCGGCTGTTAACCCAGCCGACCGCCAGCATGCCGAGCAAGGCGCCGATCCAGGACCAGACGATCTCGCTGTTGCTGACGCGCGGCGGCGTACCCGCCGTGCTGCCGCGCATCTTGCGGAAGTATTCCTTAAGTTGCATATCCGATCCCGTAGCCCGAACCCTCGGGATATTAACGCGCCCAAAGCCTGCTTCAAATACTCCCATGGAGAGGCGCGCGCGCCGATGCTAGGGCCGGTGCTCATCCAGCTGAATGAGCACATCTAGGCCTTGACCGGCCGTTTGGCGAGCTTTCTTTGCAGGGTGCGGCGATGCATCTTGAGGGCGCGCGCGGTGGAGGAGATGTTGCCGTCGTGCTCGTGCAGCACGCGCTGGATGTGTTCCCACTCCAGCCGGCTCACCGAGAGCGGGTCGCTGGGCGGCGGCGCATCCGCCTGAGGAACGGCCGGCGCCGCGTCGAAGGCGGCGATGATCGCGTCCACCTCCACCGGCTTGGCGAAATACTGGGTCGCGCCGAGCTTGATCGCCTCGACCGCCGTGGCGATGCTGGCGTAGCCGGTCAGCACGACGATGCGGCAGCCCGGCGCGATGTCGAGCAGCGGGCGGATCAGCGTCAGCCCCGAGGCGCTGCCGAGGTTGAGGTCGAGCACCACGGCAACGGGCGGCGCCTGGCGCGCGGCCTCCAGCGCCCGTTCGGCCTCCAGCGCCCCGCTCGCCTCGTAGCCGCGCCGCTGGAGCGCGCGGGTGAGCACCGCGTTGAAGGTGTCGTCGTCGTCGATTACCAGTACCGGTCCCATCAGTCCATTTCCTCCGTCGTTGGCGGCGCGAGGGCGTGCAGCGGCAGCTCGATGGCCGCCCTGCCCCCCGTCGGCGTGTTCTCCAGGCGCAGCCGCCCGCCCATGCGCTCCACGGCGGCGCGCGTCAGCCACAAGCCGATGCCAGCCCCCTGGGCATGGGCCGGCATGGGTTCGGCGCCGCAGCGCCGCAGAATCTCCGGCGGAAAGCCCGCGCCCCGGTCATGCACGGCGATGCGCAACAGGCCGGCGTCCCAGGCCAGCGCCAGCCGCATCCCCCGCGGCGCGTCGCGCGCCGCGTTGTTGAGCAGGTTGGTGACGGCCTGGTCGAGCGCGGGCGGCGGGACCACCAGCGGGGGCGCGCCTTCCGCCCCGGCCACGTCGAGCGCGCAGCTCGCCTGGGGCCAGAGGGTGCGCCAGCGGGCGAGCAGGCCCTCCAGCCAGGCGTCGAGTGGCACGCCGTCGGCGCTGCCGGCGCGGGCGATCCCCGCCTTGCGGGTCAGGCCGCCGACGATCTCCTTGCAGAGGGCCACCTGGCGGCAGAGCAGTTCCAGGTCCTCGCGCGCCTCCCGCGGCAGGCCGGGATCGCGCCGCAGCTCCCCGGCCAGCACGCTCATGGTGGCGAGCGGCGTGCCCAGTTCGTGGGCCGCCCCCGCGGCCAGCTGGCCGAGGGCCACCACCTGGGCATCGCGCAGGGCCTCCTCGCGCGCGGCGGCAAGCTGGGCGTCGCGCTCGCGCAGGGAGGCGGTCATGCGCGTGACGAACCAGGCCACCAGCGCGGCGGAGACCACGAAGGTCAGCCACATGCCCCCCAGGTGCAAGCGCGTCGCGCGCGCGACGTCGGCGATCGGCAGGGGCAGCGAATACAGCATCAGGAAGGAATACAGGCCGACCGCCAGCGCGGCGAGCCCAGCCACCCAGGCGCCGGGCAGCGACAGCGCGGCGACCGCGACCGGCAGCAGCAGCAGCGAAACCAGGGGATTGGTGGCACCGCCGGACAGATAGAGCAGGACGCCCATGCCGGCGAGATCCACCGCCAACTGGCCGGCGAGCTCGGTCGCGCCGAACTCCTCGCCCTCCCGGCGGTGCTGGGCGACGACGTTGAACACCGCCATCAGCAGCAGCACCGCGACCAGTGGCGGCAGCGGCAGGTCGATGTCCAGGAAGAGCGGCGCCGCCAGCACGGCGAGCGCCAGCCCCGCCAGGAGCCACCAGCGCAGCACGGCCAGGCGGCGGCGGAAGGCGGAGAGGCGTTGTGGTTCGGGCAGGTTCATGGACGTGGATTATCCGACATGGATCAAGGCGGCAGGCCATTTCCGGGTGCGACAATCCGCCGCAATCCGAGGATAGGGCCGGCGCGCGCGGGAACCCGGCGCGGCATCGGCCTGTCTTCTACAATCCACCGCAAACCGATTCGAGGGAAATCGTTCATGCAACTTTCTACATACGTCCGCCGGCTGCTGGTCGCCTGCGCCGGACTCTGCGCCTGGCCGCTGGCCGCCCAGAACCTGGAAACGGGCAAGGAAATCAACGGCACCTGCGCCGGCTGCCACGGCGAATTCGGCCAGGGGGGCAAGCGCGGCGAGTACCCCCGCATCGCCGGCCAGCACGCCAAATATCTCGAACAGCAGCTCAAGGCCTTCCGCGCGCGCCAGCGCGTGAACATCCCAATGTATCCCTACACCCAGGAGCGCGAACTGCCCGACAGCGACATCCGCGACGTCTCGGCCTATCTCGCCACCATCGAACTGCCGACCGAGCCGCCGGATTTCAAGGACACCGACGACGCCCTGACGCGCCTGACGGCGATGGAAAAGGTGATGATCGTGCCGCGCGTCGAGGGCGACATCGCCGCCGGCGCGGCGATCTACCAGAAGCAGTGCGCCGCCTGCCACGGCAAGACCGGCAAGGGGCGCGGCATGTTCCCGATGCTGGTCGGGCAGTACACCCAATACCTGGCGCGGCAGATCGAGGCCTATCGCGCGGGCGAGCGCCCCCACGACGAGGACGAAGTCAAGCAGGGTTCACTGATGGGCCTCGGCGAGCAGGATCTGCAGAACATCCTCGCCTACCTGACCTCGATCCAGCGCCCCGCCACGCCCTGAGCCTCCGTTCCACCGTCCCGCCAGCGCCGACTTTTTACCAGAGGGCGCGGTAGCTCAGGAAAACGCGTTTTTCGACCAGGTAGTCGTCGAACTCGGTGTGCTCGCCGTCGAGGTTCTGGACGGTGAGCGAGAGTTCGTCGCGGTTGCCGAACAGGCCGAGAATCTTGCCCAGGCGCAGATCGACGCGGCGGTAGGCCGGCTGCCAGTCGCCGTCGTTGGGCCACTTCATCGCGCCGACGCGGTAGATGCCCAGGCTGGCGTTGAAGCCTATGGGCAGGCGCCGCGACCACAGCAGGCTGGAACTGCGGCGCGGCGCCGACAGCTCGACGTCGGTATCCCTGGTCAGCGCCGCCGGATTGACCGTGAGATCGGCGCCGACACCGCTGGCGGCGATGCGCGCATAGGCGTGGCTCAGGCGGAAACGGCCCAGCGACTCGCTGTTCCAGTCGATGGCGATGTCGCCGCCCACCACCTTCAGCTCCCCGGCGTTGAAGTAGTAGAAGGCCTTGTAATGGCCGAAGCGGGACGCGCCACCGAACGGCAGGAGGCTGTTGTACCAGGGCTTGCCCGCGTAGCCGAGGGGACGCTCGTAACCGGCGGGCTCCGGGAAGCCGCACTGCACGCCGAGATTGCTGCCCCGCGATTCCTCGTCGAGGATGCAGGACTGGTCGTCGATGTAGTCGCGGTAGCGGTTGGCGAACAGGCGCGCGTCCAGGCTCAGGCCGAGGGGCTTGAGCTGGCCGAGATAGCCCAGCTCGACGTAGCGCACCGACTCCGGCTCCAGATCGCGGTAGGCGTAATGCAGGATGTCGGCGATGCCGCCGGGGTAGGTCACCATTTCGCGGGCGCGGGTCTCGAAGATGGTCGGCGCGCGATAACCGCGGCCGATTGAGAAGCGCAGGCTCTGGGCCGGGGTGAGGCGGTAGTTGAGCGCCAGGCGCGGCGAGAACAGGCGACCGGTGTTGTAGTGCTTTTCCAGCATGCCGCCCAGTTGCAGGCGCCAGTCCCGCGCGAAGCCCCAGTCGAGAGTACCGAAGGCTTGCCACTGCCAGCCGCCCTCCGCGCCGCGCCCGGCCAGCAGGCCGGCCGCCTCGGCGCGATCGTGGCGCAGGCCGGTGCCCCAGATGAGCTTGAGCGCATCCGACCAGGCGTGGCTCTGCTGGAATTCGATGTCGTCGCGGCGCACCCGATAGCCGTGATCCACGGTCAGCGCCGGCATCGGCGCGTTGGCGGGATCGGTGGCGAACACCCGGAAGCGGTCCCGCAGGCCGCGACCGTAGTGGTAATAGCGCAGCGAGGCCTCCGAATCGGGAGCGTAGAAGCGCTTCCAGCCGGCCTGGACGAACAGGGAGTCGCCGTCGCTGGCGCGCGGCGGATTTTCGCTGCTGCTGGCCCGACCGATCAGGTTGCGGCCGTCGGTGAAGCCGAGGCTCAGATTCCATTCCTCGTCGCCGCGCGGGTTCCAGCGCAGCTGGGCGTTCAGCATGTGGCGGCGGATGCCCTCGCGGTTTTCCTGCAACGGCACGCCGCGGTCGCGGTAGTTGGTCGCCTCGCGGGACGAGGCGGACAGGCGCCAGCCGAAGGCGCCGTCGCCGCGGCTGGCGCTGGCGTAGGCCTCGCCGATGCCGCGCCGGCCGGCGCGCAGCACCACCTCGGTTTCGTCGTCGCCGAGCGGCCGGCGCGTGAAGATGTTGATCACGCCCTGGAAGGCGTTGGCGCCGTAGCTCGCCGGATTGGGGGAGCGCACCACCTCGATGCGCTCGATGTCGTCCACGCGC
The DNA here is from genome assembly GCA_024709955.1 of Rhodocyclaceae bacterium. Taxonomy (GTDB): domain Bacteria; phylum Pseudomonadota; class Gammaproteobacteria; order Burkholderiales; family Rhodocyclaceae; genus Sulfuricystis. Next base: position 2,858 of record JANJVS010000208.1, on the reverse strand, counting down.
AACGGCAGGTCCTGCCAGTCCACGCCGCCACGGAAGGGGTCATACACCGCGCGGCCGTCGATCAGCACCAGCAGGCGGCGCGAATAGGCGTCGCCGAGGCCCTGGTTGACGACGATCGGCGACCCCTCCGGCCAGTCGGCGACGAGGAATCCCGGCACCAGGCGGAACAGGTCGTGGATTTCGGTGAAGCCGGAAGCGCGGATCGTCTCGCGGTCGAGCACCGTGACCGCCGCCGGCGCGTCGAGCGGGGACTGGGCGAGCCGGGAGGCGCTCAGCACCACCGGCATATCCTCGAAAAACACCTGTTCCGACAAGTTCCCCTCCGCGCCGCGGGCGATCCAAGGCCAGGCGAAAATCAGGCTGCTTGCGATGAGGGAAAAACGGCGCATGAAGGGTTTCCAGGAAAGCGCAAAAAATGGAAAAGCGCGACAAAACCATTGAAAGCATGATGTTACATACAGTAACTCGCCTTTCCAATACCTACTTTCGGAATACACCTAACGGATTCCGGATATTAAACGATCGCAATATGCCGCAAACCGCCGTTCCCTGTCGCTCGTCCTTGGAGCCATGCCGGCCATCCGGCACGCGCCGCCGTCGGCTCCGTTCGCCCGCGCTTTGATGCCGGCGACGATTCGGCCCATAATCGCGGCCTCCGACTTCCGCGCACAGCCCCCGCAACCATGTCCGGCGCCGCCCGCATTCTGATCATCGAGGACCACCAGGATCTGGCGGCGAATATCGCCGACTACCTGGAAAACCACGGCTATCTGCCCGACGTCGCGCAGGACGGCATCACCGGCCTGCACCTCGCGGTGACCCACCGCTACGACGCCATCGTCCTCGATCTCATGCTGCCCGGCATGGACGGACTGAGCGTCTGCCGCCGCCTGCGCCAGGACGCGCGCTCGACCGTGCCGGTGCTGATGCTGACCGCCCGCACCACCCTCGACGACAAGGAGGCGGGCTACGCCGAGGGCGCCGACGACTACCTCGTCAAGCCATTCGAACTGCGCGAACTCGACCTGCGCCTGCGCGCCCTGCTGCGCCGCGGCAGCGGCGCGGCGACGGCGGAGCGTCTCGTCGTCGGCGACCTGGCCTTCGACGTCGCCACCCTCGCGGTGAGCCGCGCCGGCCAGCCGGTCGAACTGCCGGCGACCGCACGCCGCATCCTCGAACTGCTGATGCGGCGTTCCCCGCGCGTGGTGACGCGCGCCGAGATCGAGACCGCCCTCTGGGGCGACTCGCCGCCCGACAGCGACGCCCTGCGCGTGCATATGCACACCCTGCGCCTCGCCATCGACCCGCCGGAGCGTCCCGCCCTGCTGCGCACCGTGCGCGGCGTCGGCTACCAGCTCGCCGCGCCCCATGCGTCCGCGTGACCTGCGCGAGCGCGTCGCCCTGTTTTTCGCCGGCCTCGGCGCGCTGCTAAGCCTCGCCCTCGCCGTCGTCGTCTATCAGGCCGCCCACGACCTCGGCCGCCGCCTGATCGACGAGACGCTGAGTGCCGAGCTCGACGACTATATCGCCCGGCGCGAGCGCAACCCCGGCTCCCTGCCGCCCTCCAGCGTCGTGCTGCAGGGCTATGTGCGCGAGGCACCGGCCGCGGACGGCGGCGGCGCCATGCCCCCCCCCTACGTCGCCGAACTGGCGCCGGGCTGGCACGACGTCGCCGTGGGCAACCTGCGCTATCGCGCCGCCGTGGTCGATCGCGGCAGCGCGCGCTTCTACCTGCTGCACGACCAGTCGCTGCAGATCCGGCGCGAGGAGCGTTTCCAGCTGTTCCTGGGAGCCATCGTCATCGTCGCCACGCTGCTGTCCGCCCTCGGCGGCATGTGGCTGTCGCGCGCCGTGGTCGCGCCGCTAGCCGAACTGGCCGCCAAGGTGCGCAACCGCGGCGCCGACACCGGCCAGCGCCCGCTGGCGGACGACTTCACCGAGGGCGAGATCGGCGAGCTGGCGCGCGTCTTCGACCGCCATCTGCTGCGCATGAGCGCCTTCATCGAGCGCGAGCGCGCCTTCAGCGCCGACATGAGCCACGAGCTGCGCACCTCGCTGGCGGTGATCCTCAGCACCACCGAGATCCTGCTCGACGACCCGACGCTCACGGAAAAGCAGAAACAGCGCATCGTGCGCATCGACCGCGCCGCCCACGACATGGCGGAGTTCGGCACCGCACTGCTGCTGATGGCGCGCGAGGAATACGCGCTGGCGCCGCCCGGCGACTGCGTGGTGGCGACGGTGATCGAGCGGGCCGTGGAGCGCCACCGCCACCTGCTGGCGCACAAGCCGGTGCAGGTGGAACTGCATCTCGACCCGGCGCTGCAGGTGCCCTGCGACAGCGCGCTCGTCGATATCGTCGTCAGCAACCTGATCCGCAACGCCTTCTCCTACACCGCCAGCGGCACCGTGAGCGTCCGCATGGACGGCGGCGGCTTCACCATCGCCGACACCGGCAAGGGCATGGCCGAGCACGTCGCCGGCCAGGTCTTCCTGCGCCACTTCCGCGACCTGGCGAGCGAGGGCGCCGGCATCGGTCTCTCCCTGGTCAAGCGCATCTGCGACCGCCAGGGCTGGCGGATGCGCCTCGAAAGCCGCGAGAACCAGGGCACCGCCGTCACCGTCGAGTTCCATTAGGGCCTGTTCTCATTCAGACGGCGAGCTGCGTTGCACGAGAAGGCGATGGACGCAAGGCATGCCGGGCCGCATGGCTGCGTTGGTCGTCGCTTATTTGGCACGGCCAAACCGCGCTCCTCCCGCCTTGCCCTGCAACCCGGCAGCCCCCTTCGCAGTCGTCGCCTGAATGAGAACAGGCCCTAATGGAACTCGACGGTGACGGCGGTGCCCTGGTTCTCGCG
>JANJVS010000203.1 GCA_024709955.1 Rhodocyclaceae bacterium | reverse complement strand
AACCAGACCGCGAAACAAAAGATCTCGGTAGAGAAGATCCTTTAGGTACGTATCGAATCGAGTGCTTTCGGTAGCCATAGAGAAAGATCGCTAACAGTGTTTACACGGACACGGGGGGCCGTATAACAATTGATATTGATGACAGGGGAGGCAGTCTGCTAAGTTCATTGGTTTCAGTCACTTAACATTTCTTTTGTCAGTATAACAACTCCAATATACCGGACGCATGTAGGTTCTCTGGCCGCTTTGTGGAACAGTGGTAAAGGTCAGCTTCTGGCCGTAGGGAGCCATTATGGGATGCACTCAGCTATGGATAGTGGCGAACACGTAGCCTACGCGTAGCTACGCGTGTCGGGAAATACTTGCTATGGCGCTTAGTGACGCTGCGTAACGAGTTGGCGGGCGTTACAAGGTATTGATTTAAATAGACCTACTGTTGGTCCTGCATTTTCAAAATCCGCCGCCGCAAGGTGTCCGGGTTCGAGTCCCGGTCTCGGCACCACCTGGCAATCAGGTGGTTTCCCCGCTGGTTGCGCTCTTCGGGGACTGGATTGGCCCGTGGCCGAAGCGTGCCCGCGGGCATGCCATGAATATTCCCGGCCGCCTGGACGCGACGCATACCGGCTTTGCGGTAGCCCCATCCACAATCCCGCAATCGACGGTCCCTAGCCTGCGTGGCTTTGCAACCTGAATGCGGGGACATCATGATCGAATCCATCTCGACCTTGCGCTGTTCGGTTTGCGGCATGCGGGAGTCCTGCCGCAGGCAGGCGGAGAATTCCCCTTGGCTGCGCCAGCAGATCGACTCTTTCCGCAAGTGCTGCCGGAACACGCGCGCCATGCTGGTCGTTTACGTTGCATTGATCGCCGCGCTGGCCCTGTTGTCCATGGGGCTCGGGAGCCTCTTTCGCTAGGCGGTGCCTAGCGAAATGAAGCTTGCCGGTGGGGGGGCATCCGCCGCCCGGATCTTCCGCCACGCGGCCCTGCGTTTCGTCAGGAGAAACCGCCTTCATCCGGCCCTGTCCCGGAAGGGGTAGCATGGACATGCGCGCTATGTCCGCGACTGGAATGGAGGATGGTGATGCGCTCGATCCTGTTGGTTCTCTGGCTTCTCCTGGCGGCGATGCCCACGGCCGGCGCCGCCGAACTGAGCTTGTCGGCGGGCGGAACGGCGTTCCGTCCGGGCGATGAACTGTCCTTGTCCGCCGGCATCGCTCCGGGGGCGGATGCCGGCACGCCGGCCGATCTCTATGTGGCCGCGATCCTGCCCGACGGGACGCTGCTGACGCTCGGCGACGACTTTGCCTGGCATTCCGCGCCTACCCCGCTCCTGGCTGGTCTTCCCCTGGCGGCGCTGAATGCGCCGGGTTTCTACGTCATGCGCTTGCCGGCCGGCTTGCCGGTGGGCGAGTATGTGTTCGCCGCCGTGGCGGTGCCGGCCGGGACGGACCCTCTCGATGGCGGCAACTGGCTCGGCATCGCCACCGCGAGCGTAAGCTTCGCGGACGACGACGCGGGGGTGACGCTCGCGACGGTCGGCGCCGCCTGTCAGGTGGGCGTGGCATGCGACGTGCCGCTGGTCGCCGGCGTGAGCGGCGGATCGCCGCCCTATCATTTCCAACAGGATTCCTTCGCCTACGGCCTGCGCCCGCTGAACACCAACATCGATCTGCTGACGGGCAACCTCGTCGGCACGCCGGGGCAGGCCGGCAGCTATACCTTCAACATCTGCGCCGTCGACCTCGGCGGCAACCAGGATTGCAAGCCGGTCACCGTGGTGGTGGCGGATGCGGCGGAGACCGCGCGCGTGTATCTGGGGGGCGACGTGGCCACGCTTGCCACCGTCGCCCTGGACGGAACGCTCATCAAGGACACGAATTCCGCCAACCTTTCCACCTACGTGGATCTCGCGGCCGGCGCGCACACGCTGGCGATCACCTGCACCAGCACCTACTGTTTCGCCTACCTGGAGATCGAGGCGCCGAGCGGCTACGCAATCACCCCGACGACCATCAGCCTGACGCCCGACGCGCTGCCTCCCGGCACGACGCGGACTTACACGCTGAACCTGTCCCGGTGAGGGCGAATACCGATTATCTGTAGCGGCCGGCGGGGGTAATCCATGCGAATAGTTCTATTCGTCGCGGAATTTGATCCCTGTCAAGGCAGGGGGTATCGCGCAGGAGGAAGCTTCGCGGCCATGGGTGGTCGCACACCTTGTTTCCACGACTAATGGGAGGTCATTTGATGAAGACTCGCAAGCTTTCACGTTTCGCTTTCGGTGTGTTGCCGTTCGCCATGGTTGCCGCTTTCGGCCAGGCCCAGGCGCAGGACGCCGCCGCCCCGGCCATGACGGCCGACGAAAAGGCCCAGGCCAAGAAGATCTATTTCGAGCGTTGCGCCGGTTGCCACGGCGTGCTGCGCAAGGGTGCCACCGGCAAGAACCTCGAACCGCACTGGACCAAGACCCTGAAGGACGGCACCAAGCAGGAGGGCGGCACGCTCAAGCTGGGTCAGTCGCGTCTTGAGAAGATCATCGCCTTCGGCACCGAGGGTGGCATGGTCAACTTCGACGACATCCTGTCGAAGGAAGAGATCAACCTGATGGCGCGCTACATCATGAACACGCCCGATGTGCCGCCCGAGTACAGCTTCAAGGAGACGATGGATTCCTGGAAGGTCATCGTCCCGGTCGACCAGCGGCCGAAGAAGCAGATGAACAAGTACAACCTGAAGAACATGTTCTCGGTCACTCTGCGCGACACCGGCGAAGTGGCCCTGATCGACGGCGACACCAAGGAAATCCGCAGCATCGTCAAGACCGGCTACGCCGTGCATATCTCGCGCCTCTCGAAGTCTGGCCGTTATGTGTACGTGATCGGCCGCGACGGTCGCCTGAGCCTGATCGACCTGTGGATGGAGAAGCCCGCCGTGGTCGCCGAACTGAAGATCGGCTTCGACGCCCGCTCGGTCGATACCTCCAAGTTCAAGGGTTACGACGACAAGTACGCGATCGCCGGCTCCTACTGGCCGCCCCAGTACGTGATCATGGACGGCGACACGCTGAAGCCGCTCAAGGTCGTCAGCACCCGCGGCATGACCGTGGATGGCGAGTACCACCCCGAGCCGCGCGTGGCCTCGATCGTCTCCTCCGAGATCAAGCCCGAGTGGGTCGTCAACATCAAGGAAACCGGCCAGATCCTGCTGGTGGACTACAGCGACATCAAGAACCTGAAGACCACCACCATCGAGTCCGCCAAGTTCCTGCACGACGGCGGCTGGGATGCCTCGAAGCGCTACTTCCTGGTCGCGGCGAACGCCTCGAACAAGATCGCCGCGGTCGACACCAAGCTCGGCAAGCTGGCCGCGCTGATCGACACCGCCAAGATCCCGCACCCGGGCCGCGGCGCCAACTTCGTGCATCCGCAGTACGGTCCCGTCTGGGCCACCGGCCACCTCGGCGCCGACGTCGTGACGCTGATCAGCACGCCTTCCGACAATCCCAAGTACGCCAAGTACAAGCAGCACAACTGGAAGGTCGTCCAGGAAATGAAGCACGTGCCGGGCAACCTGTTCGTCAAGACCCATCCGAAGTCCAAGCACTTCTGGGCCGATTCGCCGCAGAACCCCGACAAGGATCTCGCCGAGTCCGTGGCGGTGTGGGACATGGCCGACCTGTCCAAGCCGAAGAAGATCATCAACGTCGCCAAGGATTCCGGCCTGCCGGAGACCAAGGCCACCAAGCGCGCCGTGCATCCCGAGTACAGCGCCGATGGTTCCGAGGTGTGGATCTCGCTGTGGGGCGGCAAGACCGACCAGTCCGCCATCGTGGTGTATGACGACAAGACCCTCGCCGTGAAGAAGGTGATCACCGATCCGAAGATGATCACGCCGACCGGCAAGTTCAACGTCTACAACACCCAGCACGACATCTATTGATCCGTGTTGCGTTCCATGCAATGAAATCGGGGCCGCGTCAGCGGCCCCTTTTTTCATCCGGTTGAGCGCGATCAATGTAAAGGCCCTGTTCGCATCCATAGAATCTGGCCGTCGCGCTTACCAGTTCAATCTCAATCAGGAGTTCGAATATGCACAAGCAACTGATCTCGGCTTCCGCGCTTTCCCTCGTCATGGCTTTCGCCGCCGGCAATGCGCTGGCCGCTCCCGACTGGAGCAAGGTGCCGGCCAAGAAAATGCACGTGTTCTATCCCGGCGCCTCCCCCGTCGAATGGATCATGAACGGCGTCGAGCACAGCGGCGCCAAGGGCCTGCGCAAGGGCGAGGCCTGCACCGGCTGCCACGAGGAAGAGGTTCCCACCTTCGGCCAGAAGATGTCGAGCGGCGAGAAGATCGAGCCGAAGCCGATCAAGGGCAAGGCCCCCGGCATCCCGGTCAACGTCCAGGCCGCGCACGACGGCACCAACCTCTACCTGCGCTTCAGCTGGAAGCAGCCCAACGGCGGCGGCCCGAAGATGGACGCCGACAACCAGGTCAAGGTGGCCTTCATGCTCGCCAACGACGGCATCATGGCCAAGGACGCCAAGGGCAAGGAAGTCGACATGTCGAAGGCCGGTGGCTGCTGGGCGACCTGCCACGAGGATTCGCGCACCATGCCGAACGCCAAGGACGACAAGAAGACCAAGTACGTCGCCGATGCCGGCAAGTTCTACGACCTGCTGCAATGGACCAGCAAGGACAACAAGGGGCATGACGGCATGGTCTCCGACAAGCGCGTGATGCAGGGTGGCAAGGCGCTGGTCGAGGCCAAGGGCGAGAACAAGGGCGGCGAGTGGAGCGTGACCTTCACCCGCAAGCTGACCGGCGGCGACGGCGACATCGCGCTGGCCGCGGGCAAGCTCTACAACTTCGGCTTCGCCATCCACGACGACCACACCAACGGCCGTTTCCACCACGTCTCGCTGGGCTACACGCTCGGCATCGACGCCAAGGGCGACATCACCGCCGCCAAGCAATAAGGCGCAGGACGTGCCGCGGCGATTGCGCATCGCCCTGATCGCCGGCGCTCTCGGGGGCTTCCTCGCGAGCGCCGGCGTATTTGCCCAGGCCGTCGCCGAGGTCGGCATCAAGGACTATCGCTACGATCCGCCGACGTTGCGCGTGAAGGCCGGCACCACGGTGCGCTGGACCAACCACGAGAAGCGCACCAGCCATTCCATTCTCTTCCTCGGACCACGGGGCTTCGAGTCCGAACGCATCTTCCCCGGCGAAAGCTGGCAGCGTACCTTCGACACCTCCGGCCGCCACGAATATTCCTGCGGCCCGCACCCGGAAATGAAGGGCGTGGTCGAAGTCGAATAACCGCCAAAGTCGGCGCTGGCGCTACGGTGAGTGCGGCGTATTGACGTGCGTCAATGCAGGCGCGCGGCGAAGCGACGAAGCTTCGATCCCATGAAACGTCCATTGGTATTCCTCGCTTCCCTGCTGCTGGCCGGCGCGGCGCCGGCCGCGGAGCCCGACGCGGCGCGCCAGCGCGAACTGGTGCGGCTGGTGCGCCAGGATTGCGGTTCCTGCCACGGCATGCAGCTCACCGGGGGGCTCGGCATGCCGCTGACCGCCGCCGCGCTCAAGGACCGGCCCTTCGAGGGACTGGTGGCGACGGTGGTCTACGGGCGCCCGGGCACGGCGATGCCGCCATGGCGGAGCATTGTCAGCGAGCCGGAGGCCGAATGGATCGTGCGTCAATTGATGAATGGTTTCCCCGAGGAGCCCAGATGAAACGTACCCTTGCTGTCCTCAGCCTGCTGCTGGCCGCCGGCTGCGCGCAGACCTCACTGCGCGAGGAGCCGCGCGGCACGGGCGACCTCGGCATCGTCATCGAGCGCGCCGACGGCCGCGTCGCGGTGGTCGATACCACGGCGCGCGCGGTGCTCGGCCGCATCGACGGGCTGGGCGACCTTTCCCACGCCTCGGCGGTGTTCTCGCGCGACGGCCGCTACGCCTACGTCTTCGGCCGCGACGGCGGCCTCACCAAGGTGGATATCCTGCTGCGGCGCATCGACCGGCGCGTGATGCAGGCCGGCAACAGCATCGGCGGCTCGATCTCCCAGGACGGCCGCATCGTCGTCGCCCAGAACTACGAGCCGGGCGGCATCAAGGTCTTCGACGCCGCCACGCTGGAGCTGCTGTCCGAGGTGCCGACCCAGTCCAAGGTCGTCGGCCTCGCCGACCTGTCCGGCAACCGTTTCGCCTACGCCCTGTTCGACAAGGGCGAGATCTGGGTGACCGACCTGTCCGATCCGCGCCGGCCGCGGACGCAGAAGTTCCCCGCCGGCCGCCAGCCCTACGACGGCCTGGTGACGCCCGATGGCCGCCACTACATGGCCGGCCTGTTCGGCGAGGACGGCATCGCGCTGCTCGACACCTGGAAGCCGGAGCAGGGCGCGCGCAAGATCCTCGAAAACTACGGCAAGGGGCAGGAGAAGCTGCCGGTGTTCAAAATGCCGCACCTGCGCGGCTGGGCGGTGGCCGGCAACCAGGCCTACCTGCCGGCGATCGGCCGCCACGAGGTGCTGGTGGTGGACAAGGCGAGCTGGAAGGAGAGCGGCCGCATCAAGGTGAAGGGCCAGCCGGTGTTCGTCATGGCGCGGCCGGACGGGCGGCAGATCTGGGTGAATTTCGCCTTTCCCGACAACGGCTGGGTGCAGGTGATCGACACGCTCAAGGGCGAGGTGGTGCAGACCCTGCAGCCGGGCAAGGCGATCCTGCACATGGAATTCACGCCGCGCGGCGAGCATGTCTGGCTCTCGGCGCGCGACGACCACACCGTCTCGATCTACGACACGCGGAGCTTCGAGCGCGTGGCCACGCTGCCGGCGCAAAGCCCGTCCGGCATCTTCTTCACCAGCCGCGCCGCGAGGATGGGGTTCTGAGATGAACGCACCGATGCCGAAACCAGCCATGCCCGCACAGACGCTCGAATTCCGGCTGCTCAACGAGTTCCAGCGCGACTTCCCGCTGGTGCCCGCGCCGTTCGCCGAGCTCGCCGCCCGCCTTGGCAGCGACGAGGCGACCGTGATCGAAAACCTGCGCCGCCTGCAGGAGGAAGGCACCATCAGCCGCGTCGGCGCCGTGTTCGCCCCGCGTTCGGTGGGCGCCAGCACCCTGGCCGCGCTGTCCGTGCCGCGCGCGCGGCTCGAAGAAGTGGCTGCCCTGGTCAGCGCCCATGCCGGCGTGAATCACAACTACGAGCGCGAGCACGCCTACAACCTCTGGTTCGTCGCCACGGCGGCCGACGAGGCCGCGCTCGCCGCGCTGCTCGCCGACATCGGCACGGCCACCGGCTGTCCGCCGATCGCCCTGCCGCTGCTGGAGGAGTTCCACATCGATCTCGGCTTCGACCTGCTGCACGGCGCCAAGGTGCAGCGCCAGACACGCCGTTGCGAGCAGCGGCCGACCAGCGCCCAGGACCGGCGCCTGATCGCCGCGCTGCAACCCGGTCTGACCCTGGTGCCGCGTCCCTTCGCGCGGCTCGCCGCGGATTGCGGCATGCCCGAGCCGGTCGTGGTGGAGCGGATTGCCGGGTGGCTGGACGACGGCTGCATCAAGCGCTTCGGCGTCGTGGTGCGCCATCACGAGCTCGGCTACAAGGCCAACGCGATGGTGGTGTTCGACGTGCCGGACGACCAGGTGGGTGCGGTCGGCCAGCGCCTCGCGCGCGAGGCCGGCGTGACGCTCTGCTACCGGCGTCAGCGCCATTTGCCGCACTGGCACCACAACCTGTTCTGCATGGTGCATGGCCGCTCGCGGGAAGAGGTCGCGCCGGTGATCGAGCGTCTCTGCCGCGTCGCCGGCCACCCCTGCGAGGCGTTGTTCAGCCTGCGCCGCTTCAAGCAATGCGGGGCGAAGTATTTTGACCGCGCGGGCGACTGAGCGGAACGACGCGCCGGTCGTCCTCGACGCGACCGACCGTGCCCTCGTCAATGCCCTGCAGGGCGGCTTTCCGCTTTGCGACGAGCCCTATCGCGCGGTGGGGGAAGGTCTCGGCCTGAGCGGGGACGAGGTGCTGGAACGCCTGCGGCGCCTGCTCGACCGCAAGGTGCTGACGCGCTTCGGCCCGATGTACCAGATCGAACGCATCGGCGGCGCCTTCGTGCTGGCGGCGCTCAAGGTGCCCGAGGCGGATTACGAGCGCATCGCCGGGCTGGTCAATGCGCTGCCCGAGGTCGCCCACAACTACCGGCGCGAGCATGCACTCAACATGTGGTTCGTGCTCGCCACCGAAACGCCGCAGGGCATTCCCGCCGCCATCGGCAAGATCGAGGCGGCCACCGGCCTGCCCGTGTTCGCCTTCCCCAAGGAGCGCGAATACTTCGTCGAGATGAAGCTGGAGGCCTGAATGGACGAGATCGACCGTCGCCTCGTCGTCGCCACCCAGGGCGGCCTGCCGCTGGTGCCGCGACCCTACCACGCGCTCGCCGACGTCCTCGGCATCCCGGCGGCGGAGGTGCGAGCGCGGCTGGCGGCCATGCTCGACGCCGGCGCGATCCGCCGCATCGGCGCCGTGCCCAACCACTATGCGCTCGGCTACCGCTTCAACGGCATGACGGTGTGGGACGTGGATGATGCGCGGGTCGATGCCATGGGCGAAAAGATCGGCGCCTTGCCCTTCGTCACCCACTGTTACCGGCGCCCCCGCCATTTGCCGGACTGGCCCTATAATCTGTTCGCGATGGTGCACTGCAAAAGCCGCGAGGACGCGGACCGGCTGGTGGAGGAGATCGCCGCCCTGCTCGGGCCCGCCTGCCGCGCCCGCGACGTGCTGTACAGCAGCCGCATCCTGAAGAAAACCGGATTGCGCATCGCCGGCTGAGCCTGGCTCGCGGCCGGCGGGCAGGGAGACGAACATGAGCGCTGTGGCGGAGCAAGCGGAGGCCGGCGGCCGTCCCCATGGCGCGGGCCTGACGGCGATGTCGGTCGCCGCGATGGGCGTGGTCTATGGCGACATCGGCACCAGCCCCCTCTACACCATGCGCGAGGTGTTCTCCAGCGGCCACCACCCGGTGCCGGCGACGCCGGACAACGTGCTCGGCATCCTGTCGCTGGTGTTCTGGGCGATGACCATCACGGTCTCGCTCAAGTACGTCATGTTCATCACGCGCGCCGACAACAAGGGGGAGGGCGGCATCATGGCGCTCACCTCCCTCGCGCTGCGCATCGAGCGGCTCAACCCGCGCATGCTCTGGCTGCTGTCGGCCCTCGGCATCTTCGGCGCGGCGCTGTTCTACGGCGACGCCGCGATCACCCCGGCGCTCTCGGTGCTCTCCGCCGTCGAGGGGCTGGAGGTGGCGACGCCCGCCTTCAAGCCCTACGTCATGCCGATCGCCATCGCCATCCTCGTCGGCCTGTTCCTCTTCCAGCGCCGCGGCACCGCCGGCGTGGCGGCCCTGTTCGGCCCGGTGATGCTGTTCTGGTTTTCCGCGCTGGCGGCGCTCGGTGTCTGGAACATCCTCAAGCACCCCAGCGTGCTCGTCGCGATCAACCCCTGGTACGCGCTGCACTTCTTCATGGCGCACGCCACGCTCGCCTTCCTCGCGCTCGGCGCCGTGGTGCTGGCGATCACCGGCGGCGAGGCGCTCTACGCCGACATGGGTCATTTCGGCCGGCGGCCGATCAAGCTGGCCTGGCTGTATTTCGTCTTCCCCGCGCTCTATCTCAACTACCTGGGCCAGGGCGCGCTGATCCTCGACCATCCGGAGGCGATCCGCAGCCCCTTCTTCATGGCGGCGCCGGACGTCCTGCTCTATCCGCTGGTGGCCCTGGCGACGGTGGCCACCATCATCGCCTCGCAGGCGGTGATCTCCGGCGCCTTCTCGCTCACCAGCCAGGCGATCCAGCTCGGCTACGCGCCGCGCATCCAGATCAAGTTCACCTCCGAGCGCGAGAAGGGCCAGATCTACATCCCCAACATCAACTGGCTACTGCTGATCGCCGTGGTGGCGCTGGTGCTGATGTTCCGCAGCTCGTCCAACCTCGCCTCGGCCTACGGCATCGCCGTGACGCTGACCATGATGATCGACACGCTGCTGGCCTTCGTCGTGGTGCGCGCGCTGTGGGGCTGGTCCTGGGGCAAGGCGGTGCTGTTCCTCGCCTTCTTCGTGGTCGTCGATATCGCCTTCTTTTCGGCCAACGTCATCAAGGTGTTCGACGGCGGCTGGTTCCCGCTGGTGCTCGGCGTGGTGATCTTCACTTTCCTGTCCACCTGGAAACGCGGCCGTGCGCTGCTCTACGAGAAGCTCAAGCAGGACTCGATGCCCCTCGACGCCTTCATCCGGAGCCTCGCCTACGGCGGCCCGCACCGCGTCGAGGGCTGCGGCATCTTCATGACCACCAACCCGGACGGCGTGCCGCGCGCGATGCTGCACAACCTGCTGCACAACAAGGTGCTGCACCAGACCGTGGTACTGCTCAACGTGCGCGTCGAGGACGTGCCCTGCGTGCCGGAAGAGGAACGCGTCGCCGTGGTCCGCCTGCCCGAAGGCTTTTTCCAGGTGCTGGTGCGCTACGGCTTCAAGGACGAGCCGAACATCCCGCACGCGCTCGCACTGTGCGCCCCCCATGGCCTCCGCTACGAGCCGATGGAAACTTCCTTCTTCCTCGGCCGCGAGACCATCGTGCCGCGTGCCCGCGTCGCGCGCATGCCGCGCTGGCGGCAGGTTCTGTTCACCTTCATGTTCCGCAACGCCGAGCCGGCGACCGCTTATTTCAAGATTCCGACCAACCGCGTGGTCGAGCTCGGGACGCAGGTCGAGCTTTAGGCCGCGCGCTCACCGTCTTGCGAGCGCCGACTTTGGGTTCCGGCCGCTGCGCTTGACCTGGGCGTTGTCCAAGTCAGCCTGCGCCGAAAGCCGGGGTGTGTCTTGGTGTTCTCACCATCTTGCGAGCGCCGACTTTTTCAAGGCTGCGCCGCCGCGCGCGGCAGCATCATGCCGAGCAGCCGCGAGAGCAGCGGCGGGCGCGCGACCTTGATGACATCCGGCAGGGGAGTCCCGGTGGCGCCGAGCGCGCCATGCAGCCAGGCTGGCGGCAACAGCCCGTCCTGGGCGACCACCAGATCCGGCCGCCATTCGCACAGCAGGCGCCGCAATACCCGGCCCGGCTCCCCCGCCAGGACCTGGGCCGCGGCGGTGGCCAGCGGACCGTGCGCCAGTTCGCGTTCGAGGCGGCGCAGCACGGCGGGCCGCTTGCGCGCCGCGCGCTCGGCGGTGGTGACGGCGGCCGGGCCATCCGGCTCGAAGCCGCTGGTCGTGTCGATGATCGCCACGATCCGCACCTCGGAACCCGGGCTGGCCAGGGCGGTCGCACGCCGGGCCATGGGGGCGATGGCTTGTCCGGCCAGCACCGGGACGAGGATGCGTCGATAGCTTTTCATGTCAGGCTCCCGCCAGGGCGATGCGCAACGGCGCGGTCGCGGGCGGGTGCGCCACGCCGTGGCATTCGTTGAAGATGCGCAGCTCGCAGTGGGCGCAGCGTTCCGCGTCGAGGCTGGCGTGGATGGCCGCGATGGCCTCGGATTTTGAATCGAACAGACTGTCGGCGCCAATGCGGTCGAGATAGTGGCCGCGGCGCAGGAATTCGCGCGCCTCGCGCTTGAGCCGGATGAAGTGGAGTTTTCCGCCGGCGGCGCGGCGGCGTTCGGCCTCGTTGGCGAGCAGCTCGGCGGCGTCGATGTCGATGAAGTTGATGCCATCGCCGACGATGGCCAGGTGCGCCTGGGCGGAGCTGGCGGCGAGCTGTTCCTCCAGGTGGCCGGTGGCGCCGAAGTAGAGCGAGCCATCCACCCGCACGATGCGCAGCTGCGGGCATTCCGGCTGGTCGGCATGGGCGGTGACGAACTTGCGGCGCGGCGAACTCGGATCGGGCACGCGCGGCAGCACCGCCGGCCGCGAGGTGCGGCGCAGGTAGAGGCCGAGCGACAGCAGCATGCCGAGCATGATCGACTCTTCGAGGTTGAGCAGCAGGGCGGCGGCGAAGGTGGCGACGAGGATCGCGCTCTGGCTGCGGCTGGCGTGCAGCACATGGCCGATATGCTTGAAGTCGATCAGCGACCAGGCGACCAGGAACAGCACGCCGGCCATCGCGGCGTTCGGCAGGTAGGCCGCCATCGGCGCCACCAGCAGCACCAGTGCCATCAGCAGCAGGGCGCTGAACACGGCGGCGAGCGGCGTTTGCGCGCCGGCGTCGAGGTTCACGCCGCTGCGGTTGAAGGAGCCGGTCGCCACGTAGCCGGAGAAGAAGCTGCCGGCGAGATTGGACAGGCCCTGGCCGATGAACTCCTGGTTGCCGTCGAGGGACTGGCCGGTCTTGATCGCCATCGAGCGCGCGATGGAAACCGCCTCGGTGAGCGCCAGCAGGGCGACGGCGAGCACGCCGCCGCCGAGTTCGCGCGCGGTATCGAGGGAAACCGGCGGCAGCGAGACGGGTGGCAGCGACGCGGGCAGCGCGCCGACGGTGGTGATGCCGGTGACGTCCTGGCCGAGGCGCGCGTTGAGGATGGCGGCGAGGACGCTGCCGGCGGCGAGGGCGGCGATCATGTATGGCAGGCGCGGCAGCCAGCGGCGCACGACGATGCCGACCAGCAGAGTGGTGGCGCTCACCGCCAGCACGTTGGGATTGATTGCCGCCGCCTGCTGCCAGAGCATCTGCAGGCTGCCGAGGAAGCCGGTGCCGCCCGGGATGGGAATGCCGAAGAAATTCTTGATCTGGTTGGCGCCGATCAAGAGGGCGGCGCCGGCGGTGAAGCCGAGCACCACGGAATGGGAGATGAAATTCACCAGGCTGCCCAGGCGCATCATGCCCATGCCGAGCTGCACCAGGCCGACGAGGAAGGTGAGGGCCAGCGCGAGGCCGATGTATTCGGGGCTGCCGGGGGCGGCATGCACGCTCAGCACCGAGTAGAGCACCACCGAGGCGGCCGTGGTCGGTCCGGAGACGAGATGCCAGGAAGAGCCGAACAGGGCGGCGACGATGGCCGGCACCATGCCGGCGTAGAGGCCGTACTCGGGGGGCATGCCGGCGATGGTGGCGAAGGCGACGCCCTGCGGCAGCACCACCAGCGCGCCGGTGAGGCCGGCGATCAGGTCGTCCTTGAGGTTGGCGCGCGTGACGCGGTGGCGCCAGCGCAGGAAGGGCAGGTAGCGCGGCCAGTCGATCGCGGTGCCGTACCGCGCCGGCGCGGTGGCGGGGGTGGGCATTGCGCCGCTCCTCTTGGGGTTTGGATGCGCCGAGGGTAGCGAATGGCGCGTAAATGCCGCGTTAAGGGGAGCGCAAGATCGGGTTAGGGCCTGTTCTCATTCAGACGGCGAGCTGCGTTGCACGAGAAGGCGATGGACGCAAGGCACGCCGCGCCGCCCGCAGTGATCTGCGGGCAAGTGGCGCAACGCAGCGGACGCGCCTTCTCGCGCAACCCTTCGGGAAGGGGGCTGCCGGGCCGCATGGCTGCGCTGGTCGTCGCTTATTTGGCACGGCCAAACCGCGCTCCTCCCGCCTTGCCCTGCAACCCGGCAGCCCCCTTCGCAGTCGTCGCCTGAATGAGAACAGGCCCTAATGGAACTCGACGGTGACGGCGGTGCCCTGGTTCTCGCG
>JANJVS010000065.1 GCA_024709955.1 Rhodocyclaceae bacterium | reverse complement strand
TGGGGTCGCCGGCGGCATGTGACGCCGGGCTTGTCCCGAGCAGCAAGCTTAGCGCCAGGGAGATGAAAAGATCCGAACCGACCGGCTGACGTGAACGCATATTGATGCCGTCTAAACTCAGAAAGAGGGTCCATCAGGCGCTTGGCGATGTCGATCTCGGCAATGCCGCTGTTGCCACCAGTGGCCGCCTTGATCGCTCGGATGTCGAGGATGCATTCGTGGGCGACGCGGCCGTGGCTGCCGGTGTAGAGCACAGGATAGTGGTCCTTCAGGCGCGCGGCGACGTAGTTGGCGTTGAGGATCGCGACCTCGGTGGCCTGCTTGAGGCCGCTGCCGCCCATCATGGCGATGTACATCCAGGAGATCGGCAGGATCGAGGCGGAGCCGAAGGGCGCGGCGGAAACCGCGCCCTGCGAACCGACGCGGTCGGCGGCGAAGACGTGGCCCGGCGCGTGCGGCGCGAGGTGCGCCTTGAGGCCGATCGGTCCCATGCCGGGGCCGCCGCCGCCGTGCGGAATCGCGAAGGTCTTGTGCAGGTTGATGTGCGACACGTCGGCGCCGATGTGGCCGGGCGAGGTGAGGCCGACCTGGGCGTTGAGGTTCGCGCCGTCCATGTACACCTGGCCGCCGTTCGCGTGGATGATGCGGCACATCTCCATCACCGCCTCCTCGAACACGCCGTGCGTCGAGGGGTAGGTGAGCATCAGGCAGGAGAGCTTGGCGGCATGCTGCGCCGCCTTCGCCTTGAGGTCGGCGACATCGACGTTGCCGCTGTCGTCGCAATCGACCACGACGACCTGCAGGCCGGCCATGTGGGCCGTCGCCGGGTTGGTGCCGTGGGCGGACTTCGGGATCAGGCAGACGTCGCGATGGCCCTGGCCCTGGGCCGCCTGGTAGCGGCGGATCGAGACCAGGCCGGCGTATTCGCCCTGGGCGCCGGAGTTGGGCTGTACGCACAGCGCGTCGAAACCGGTGATGGTGCACAGCCACTGCGAGAGCTGGCCGATCATTTCAGCATAACCCTCGGCCTGCTCGGCGGGCGCGAAGGGATGCAGCGCGCCGAAGGCCGGCCAGCTCACCGGCATCATCTCGGCGGCGGCGTTGAGCTTCATCGTGCAGGAGCCGAGCGGAATCATCGCGTGGTCGAGGGCGAGGTCCTTGTTCTGCAGCGACTTGAGGTAGCGCAGCATCGCGTGCTCGGTGTGATGGGTGTTGAACACCGGATGCGCGAGGATGGCGTCGCCGCGGCGCAGGCTGTCCGGGATGGCGTCGGCGATGCCGGCATCAAAGTCGATGGACTTGCCGAGCAAGGCGCAGAGGGCGGCAACGTCCTCGCGCGTGGTCGTCTCGTCGAGGCTGATGCCGACGGTCTCGGCGTCGATGTGGCGGACGTTGAAGACGGAATTCTTCAATGCCACCGTCTTGTCAGCGCCGACTTTTGCGACGATGGTGTCAAAGAAGTCGCCCGTCACGCCCAAGGCCTTGGCGAGCAGGCAGGTGAGGCGATGGGTGCGTTGCGCGATGCGCCGCAAGCCTTGCGGCCCGTGCCAGACGGCGTACATGCCCGCCATGTTGGCGAGCAGCACCTGGGAGGTGCAGATGTTCGAGTTGGCCTTCTCGCGGCGGATGTGCTGCTCGCGGGTCTGCAGCGCCATGCGCAGGGCCGTCTTGCCGCGCGCGTCCTTCGATACGCCGATGATGCGGCCGGGTACCGAGCGCTTGTGTTCGTCCTTGCAGGCGAAGAAGGCGGCGTGCGGGCCGCCGTAACCCATCGGGATGCCGAAGCGCTGCGAGGAGCCGAAGGCGATGTCCGCGCCCATGGCGCCGGGCGACTTGGTCAGCACCAGCGCAAGCAGATCGCAAGCCACCGCCGTGACGGCATGCTTCGCCTTGAGTTGCGCGATGACGTCGGTGAAGTCCTTGAGCTCGCCCTTGGCATTCGGTGTTTGCAGCAGCGCGCCGAAGACGTCGTGGTCGGCGGCTTTCTCGGCCGGGCCGACGATCAGTTCGAAGCCGAAGTAGGCGGCGCGGGTGCGCACCACGTCGAGGGTCTGCGGGAAGGCGTCCTCATCGACGAAGAAGGCGTTGCCCGTGGCCTTGCTGGAACGGCGCGCCATGGTCATCGCCTCGGCGGCGGCGGTGGCCTCGTCGAGCAGCGAGGCGTTGGCGAGCTCCATGCCGGTGAGGTCGATCACCATCTGCTGGTAGTTGAGCAGGGCTTCGAGGCGGCCCTGGGCGATCTCGGCCTGGTAGGGCGTGTAGGCGGTGTACCAGCCGGGGTTTTCCAGCACGTTGCGCTGGATCACCGGCGGCAGGTGGGTGCCGTAGTAGCCGAGGCCGATCAGCGATTTTTTGATCTGGTTCTTGTCCGCGCAGGCCTTGAGCTTGGCCAGCGCGGCATGCTCGTTCATCGGCGCGCCGAGCGGCAGGTCGGCGGGCAGGCGGATGCCGGCGGGGACGGTCTGGGCGATCAGTTCGGCGCGGTCCTTGACGCCGATGGCCGCGCACATCTGTTCCTGCTCGGCCGCCGAGGGGCCGATGTGGCGCGCGACGAACTCGTCGCGGCCTTCGAGTTCGTCGAGAGTGATCATGCTTCAGGACTCCGCGGCAACTTTCTCATAAGCGGCAGCGTCCAGCAGACCGCCGAGGTCGGCGGCGTTGGCCGGCTTGAGCTTGAACAGCCAGGCGGCGTAGGCGTCCTGATTCACGCTTTCCGGGGCATCGACGGCCGCGTCGTTGCGGGCGACGACTTCGCCGGCGATCGGCGCGTAGATGTCGGAGGCGGCCTTGACCGATTCGACCACGGCGCATTCCTGGCCGGCGTTCAGCTGGCGGCCGATTTCCGGCAGTTCGAGGAAGACGATGTCGCCGAGCGCTTCCTGCGCATGGTCGGTGATGCCCACGGTGACGGTGCCGTCGGCTTCGAGCTTCGCCCATTCGTGGGACTTGGTGTATTTCAGTTCGGCGGGAACGTTCATGGCGGACTCCGGGAAATTAAAGTTGGGATTGACCGTTGCGGGCAAAGACGGGTTTGACGACCTTGGCCTTGAGCAGCTTGTCGCGGATCGCCACCTGCACCTCGTCGCCGGGCTTGACGCCGGCGGGCAGGCGGGCGAGGGCGATGGACTGGTTGAGCGTGGGTGAGAACGAGCCGCTGGTGGTCTCGCCGTCACCCTGCGCGGTGACGACCTTCTGGTGGGCGCGCAGCACGCCCTTGTCGAGCAGCAGGAGGCCGAGAAAGGTTCTAAGCGCCGACCGCTCGCGCAGTTCCGCGAGCGCCTTTTTGCCGACGAATTCCCGGCTTGCATCCTTGAAGTCGACGGTCCAGGCGAGGCCGGATTCGAGCGGGTTCTGCGTCTCGTCCATGTCCTGGCCGTAGAGGTTCATGCCGGCTTCGAGGCGCAGGGTGTCGCGCGCGCCGAGGCCGCAGGGCTTGACGCCGGCATCGACGAGCTTCCGCCAGACGGTGGCGGCCTCGGCGGCGGGCACGGCGATCTCGAAGCCGTCCTCGCCGGTGTAGCCGGTGCGGGCGATCAGCCAGCC
The DNA here is from genome assembly GCA_024709955.1 of Rhodocyclaceae bacterium. GTDB lineage: Bacteria > Pseudomonadota > Gammaproteobacteria > Burkholderiales > Rhodocyclaceae > Sulfuricystis. The sequence goes on along the minus strand of JANJVS010000065.1, from coordinate 25,379 downwards.
GTCCCATTCCGCCGCCTGGAACACGCCGAGCAGCACGGTCTGGGCGCGGGCGACGGGAAAGGCCGTCCAGAAGCGCTCGCGGGCGTTGGGGCCCTGGATGGCGATCATCGCCAGGTCGCGGCGCGGCGTCAGGCTCACGGCGAAGTTGGCCGCGACGAGCCGCATCCAGGCCAGGTCTTTTTCGGCGGTGCCGGCATTGACAACGATGCGGTACTTCGCGTCGCTGAAGTAGTAGACGATCAGGTCGTCGATGACACCGCCGTCATCCTTGAGCATGCAGGAATAGAGCGCCTTGCCGGGCGTGGTCAGCTTGGCCACGTCGTTGGCGAGCAGGCGGCGCAGGAAGTCCTTCGACTCGCAGCCGGCCAGGTCGATGGCGAGCATGTGCGAGACGTCGAACATGCCGGCGTCGCGGCGCACCGCATGGTGCTCCTCGATCTGCGAACCGTAGTTGATCGGCATCTGCCAGCCGGCGAAATCGACGATCTTCGCGCCGGCGGCGACGTGGGTGTCGTAGAGTGGGGTGCGCTGGATCATGGGCTTACCTGTGGACATCGCCGCGGCGGCAGTCCGCCCAGCAGTTGGGGGTTTCGTAGATGCGCACCTGTTCGAGATGCAGGTGGTTGCCGTAGGTATCGCGGTAGGCCGGATCGAGGATCTCGAAGGCCAGGCGCGCGAGGTTCTCGGCGGTCGGCACGCGGTCGAGCACGACGGTCTTGTGCCCTGGCATAGTGGCGAGGAAGTCGGCGACCTGCGTGTCGCCGCGATAGACGAGGAAAGCATGGTCCCAGACCTCGACGACCTGGCGCATGGCGATCTGCTTGACCTCGGAGAAGTCCATCACCATGCCGTTGTTGGGCTGGCCGGCGGCCTCGATCACCTCGCCGGCGAGGGTGATTTCCAGGGCATAACGGTGCCCGTGCAGATGGCGGCACTGGCTCTGGTGGTCGGGAATGCGATGACCAGCGTCGAATTCGAGACGGCGCGTAATCTGCATGGAATAGGGTGGGAATGAGGTGATAATCCGGGCTTCAAGTATATCCCAGCCACCTCCGCATGCCTTCTTCCTCCGGCCGTCTCAGCATCCAGGATCACAGTCGCGACAGCGCCGGCATGACCTACGTTTACCCGGTGGTTTCGCGGCGTGCCGGCGGAGTGTCGGTAGGCATCAACCTGAATCCGAACAACGCCTGCAACTGGCGCTGCATCTACTGTCAGGTGCCCGATCTGAAGCGCGGCGGACCGCCGCCCATCGATCTCCGGCAACTGGAATCGGAATTGCGGCAAATGCTTGCCTGGCTCTATGAAGGTGATTTCCTGGAGCGGCATGCGCCGCCGGAGGCACGGCGGGTGGTCGATGTCGCCTTTTCCGGCAACGGCGAACCGACCAGTGCGGCGGAATTCGCCGCCGCCGTGGCGGTGGCCGGGCAGGTGCTCGCTGAACGCGGCCTGGCGCAGCCGCCGCAGCTGCGCCTGATCACCAACGGCAGCATGCTCGGGCGCGCGGACGTACAGCGCGGCATCGCCTTGATCGGCGCCTACGGCGGCGAGGTCTGGTTCAAGGTGGACCGCGTCGGAACGGAGATCACGCGGATCATCAACGGCGCGGCGCTGTCGCCCCAAATCGTGCTGCGGCGCCTGCGCCAGTGCGGCAGTCTATGCGCGACCTGGGTGCAGACCTGCCTGTTCGCGCTCGACGGCCAGGCGCCTGGGGCCAGGGAAATCGACGATTATCTGGAACTTCTCGGCAAGGCGGCGGACCGCCTTGCCGGGGTGCATCTTTACGGGCTGGCGCGTCCCTCGCTCCAGCCCGAGGCGCGCCGTCTTGCCGCCTTGCCCGCGCAGTGGCTGGAGGACATGGCCTTGCGCATCCAGCGGGAAACCGGGCTGAATGTCCGCGTCAGCCCCTGAGACGAATGTCTCAGCCGGCCTTCTTCTGCGCCTTGGCTTCCTTCTTCAGTTCCTTGAAGAGGTCGGGCTTCTTCGACTTCAGATATTCGACGACCTCGTAGTCGTCGCGCCGGATCTTCTGGATGTCGATTTGCTCGACATGTACCAGGCGCAGCAGGTGCTGCACGGGGCGGGGCATGTTGCGGCCGCTTTCATAGCGGGAACCGCCGCTCTGGGTCACGCCAAGCTTCGACCAGAACTGCTGTTGGTTCAGGCCAAGTTTGCGACGGATTTCCCGCGCGTCGATCTTTTCCATGTTTTTCATGTGGTTATCCTTTACGAAAATACACAACGGATATGGTGCGTTGGGGCGGTGATACAACTGAAGTCATAGTACGCAAAGCATATCCGATATTTGGATGCCATACAAGCGGTTCATGGCCTAAGTAGTGGAAATCCACAGTATGACGATAAGGAATACCCCTCGTGCCCGGTGGAATATCGCCGGACGGTAACGTCAGTCGGCTCGGGGATACGCTTCCACCGGCCGGAAGCCGATATCGAGGGAAACTAGCGTGTGCCCGAGCAGCGTGGCGGTGCCACGACGCCGGTCTGTGCCGCTGGTGCTGTATTCGAACCCATAGCGTCGTTGCAGCATCAGTCGGCCGTCTTCGGCGCGCGCCATGCTGAGCGCAGCGATGGCCACCGTGTCGTCGAGGAGCTGCACTCCTTGGCGGGAACAGGCGGATTTGACGGCGAGGATGCAGATGTCGCGAGCCTTGATGCTGTCCAGCCACCACCAGGCCGCCAACGCAAGGACAAGGATGCTCGTGATTTCGAATGCAGGCATGAACGGAATCCTAATACAGCTTTCCATCTTGCGACGGAACGCGGACGGCAGGGGTGGCTGCAAGGAATGCCGCGCATTTTCGATCACCCGGCATCTCTTGCCGAACGATCTTTGATCTGTTTTTCAACTGCATGAATTTAATGGAAAAGTTTTGATGGCATGGCTTGTGCTTGAGGCTCTGGAAATGCAGCGTCTTCATGGACTGTCATGCAAATCCAGCCGCCATCCACCATACTCGTCTCTTCGCTCGCCGCTTCGGCATCCGCGCCGGATAAGGGTGGCAGGGCCGACAGGAATTCGTCGACCGAGATTGCCGCACCCGTCGTTGCGGCGACGCCGGGCGATGCGGAACGCAACGATGCCGCTACCGTATCCCTTTCGGCCGAGGTGCGGACGCGGGAGCTCGGCGATACTCCAGCCCCGGTTTACGCGGAAATCTGGAAGGGCTCCATCAAGGTTGCCCAAGTCGACATCTATGGGCAGGTGGTTTCCTATTCCGGACTACTCGCCGGCGGCGGTGGCGGTGTCGCCGGTCCGCTGCTGGCCGCGCAACGGGCGATCCAGCTTGCCCAGCAAACCGGCGGCGAGATTCGTACGGCGGGGCAGGTGCTCGACAATCAGACCCTGTTGATGCGGGCCAAGCTTGCCCGCGCGTATACGGCGTGAGCCGGACTTAGTCTTTTTCCGCGTCGGCGGCATCCGTGCCGACCATGGCTCTTGCTCCGGCCGCCGTTACATCCACGGCCGTCTCGACCACAGTGGCACCGATCTTGACGGCCGAGGCAGTCACCGTGACTGCCGCATCGGCGACGGCAACGATGGCGCAGCCCGAAAAGCACAGCGGCAACAGCAGGCAGAGCATGCGGGGGATGGTCTCGATCGGCTTCCTGGCGACATGGGAATTCGGCGTCGCATTCATGCCTTCTTGACGAATTCCGACTTGAGACCCATCGAGCCGATACCGTCGATCCTGCAATCGATGTCGTGGTCGCCCGCGACCAGACGGATGTTCTTCACCTTGGTGCCGACCTTGACCACAAGGGACGAGCTCTTTACCTTGAGATCCTTGATTACCGTGACGGTATCGCCGTCCTGCAGAACGTTGCCAACGGCATCGCGGACGATGAACGCCTGTTCCGGCGTTTCCGTCGGGCTGGAATTCATGGACCATTCATGGGCGCATTCGGGGCAGACGTACATGTTGCCGTCCGTGTAGGTCAGCGCGGATGCGCATTGTGGGCATGCGGGTAAATTGCTCATGTTGGTCGTTTGGCGGAAAGTGTCTTATCGGGGTTTGCTGAATTTGTCGGCGAGCTTGCGCAGCTTCTCCTGACGCTGGTCTTCCTGCTGTCGGGCTGCTCGTTCCTGCCTCTGTTGTTCGGCCTTCTTCTTGAAGCGGTCGCGTAGCGTTTCGCTTGCCTGTTGTCGCTGTTCCGCGGTCACTTCGCCGGCGGGAGCGCCATCCAGATCGTAACGGACGTTCTCCTGCGACAGCATCTTGAGATAGCGCGTGCTGGCGGTATGGATGTGCAAGGCGCTGCGCAGTTGCTGGGCGTTGATCTCCGGCAGACGCTGCTTGATGGCCTTGTGGATACCCAGCGCGAGCGGTCGATATTCGGCGAAGACCGGGAAGGTACCGCGCAGCAGGTCCGGAACCGGATTGCGGGGAGCGGTTTGTTGCGGTGCCGCGGTGTGGTTCATCTGGCTGTTCCGGATTGAATTAGCGGCCTGGCTTTCTGCCTGGCGTGGCGGGCGGGATGGAACCCGAGATGCGGCAGAGGATGCCCTGGACCGGCTTGCCGTTGTTGAAGCGGGTGACGCTGCACTGGGAAATTTCGCCGCGGGACGACAGCGTGGTGATGGATGCGCGCACTTTCTGCAAGGGGATGCCGGTCGCGGATGCGATTTCGGAGTCGAGGTGCTGGCCGTGTTTCTGGAGGTATTGGAGGATTGAGGTGGTGTTCATGGCAACTCTCGTGGATGAGGCGGCTTTGCGGTCGGTTTATGACCATGGGCTAAATCCCGGGCGTGGCCGAAAACCGTGTGTCAATCCGAGCGCGGGCGCATGCCTGGCAGTCGCGAATCATGGCTGTTTCGCGCCCGCGCAAAGCAAAAAGCCAATCCCGAAGGATTGGCTAGCTGCTTGATTTTCTTGGCTCCCCGACCTGGGCTCGAACCAGGGACCTACGGATTAACAGTCCGGCGCTCTACCGACTGAGCTATCGGGGAATCGATGAAGCCGAGATTCTATGAGTTTCTTTAAAACGCGTCAATGGATTTTGGGCGGATTTTCGCGGGTTTTTCGCCGGCGATCGTCCGCCCCGTATCCATCTTTCGCCATGTTCCGCGCGCGGCGCGATCAGGCGGGCGCTTGGTCCAGCTTGAAGGCCTGGTGCAGCACGCGCACGGCGAGTTCCAGATACTTCTCGTCGACGACGACGGAAATCTTGATTTCCGAGGTGGAAATCATCTGGATGTTGATGCCTTCCTCGGCCAGCGCGCGGAACATCATGCTGGCGACACCGGGATGGGAACGCATGCCGACGCCGACGGCGGATACCTTGCAGATCTTGTTGTCGCCCTCGATGGCGCGCGCGCCGATGTGGGGCTTGATCTGCTCCTCGAGGATTTTCAGGGTACGGGCATATTCGCCGCGATTGACCGTGAAGGAGAAGTCGGTGGTGCCGTCGTGGCCGACGTTCTGGATGATCATGTCCACGTCGATGTTGGCTTCGGCGATCGGGCCGAGAATCTGCGAGGCGATGCCGGGGCGGTCCGGAACGCCCAGCACGGTGAGCTTGGCTTCGTCGCGGTTGAAGGCGATGCCGGAAATGATCGGTTGTTCCATGGTGTTGTCTTCCTCAACGGTAATCAGCGTGCCCGGGGTTTCCTTGCCTTCTTCCTCGAAGCTGGAGAGCACGCGCAGTTTGACCTTGTACTTGCCGGCGAATTCGACCGAGCGGATCTGCAGGACCTTCGAGCCGAGGCTCGCCATTTCGAGCATTTCCTCGAAGGTGATGCGGTCGAGCTTGCGCGCTTCCGGCACGATGCGCGGATCGGTGGTGTAAACGCCGTCGACGTCGGTGTAGATCTGGCATTCGTCGGCCTGGAGGGCGGCGGCGAGGGCGACGCCCGAGGTGTCGGAACCGCCGCGACCCAGCGTCGTGATGTTGCCTTCCTCGTCCACGCCCTGGAAGCCGGCGACGATCACCACGGTGTCGTCGTCGAGGTCGCGGCGCAAGTTCTGCTCGTCGATCGACAGGATGCGTGCCTTGGTGAAGGTGCTGTCGGTGAGCACCTTCACCTGGCTGCCGGTGTAGCTCTTGGCCTTGACGCCGAGATCCTGCAGGGCCATGGCGAGCAGCGCGATGGTGACCTGCTCGCCGGTGGAAATCATCACGTCGAGCTCGCGGGGATTGGGGTGCGGGGAAACCTCTTTCGCCAAGGCCAGCAGGCGGTTGGTTTCGCCGCTCATGGCGGAAACCACGACCACCACCTGGTTGCCCTGCGACTTCCAGCGCATGATGCGCCGAGCCACATTGCGGATGCGTTCGGGAGAACCCATCGAGGTGCCACCGTATTTTTGAACGATCAGCGCCATTATTCCGTCCGTGATTGAAAAACCTCCATTCTATCCGAAAGGTAGGGCTGCGGTCATCGAGCAAGCAGCCCGCTTGCCGTGGCCGTATCCGATGTGCCGGCGCGTTGTGGTCTGCTGCAAGCACGGTCGAGTCCGGTATCATCGGTCGCATGAACGCTCCCGGCTATCCCACCCTCGATCAATTCGTCGGCAACACTCCCCTGGTATGCATGCAGCGCCTGCCGGGAGAGGCCGGCAGGCGCCGTAACAACGTCGTCCTGGCCAAGCTCGAAGGCAACAATCCGGCGGGCTCGGTGAAGGACCGGCCGGCGCTCTCGATGATCCGGCGCGCCGAGGAGCGCGGCGACATCAGGCCGGGCGACACGCTGATCGAGGCGACCTCCGGCAATACCGGCATCGCGCTGGCGATGGTGGCGGCGATGCGCGGCTACAAGATGGTGCTGGTGATGCCCGAGAACCAGAGCGTCGAACGGCGCCAGAGCATGAAGGCCTACGGCGCCGAACTGGTGCTGACGCCGCGGGAGGCGAGCATGGAGGGCGCGCGCGACGTGGCCGAACGCCTGGTGCGCGAGGGGCGTGGCGTCATGCTCGACCAGTTCGCCAACGCCGACAATCCGCTCGCCCATTACGAGGGCACCGGTCCCGAGATCTGGCGCGACACCGGCGGCCGGGTGACCCATTTCGTATCCAGCATGGGCACGACCGGCACGATCATGGGCTGTTCGCGCTACCTCAAGGAACGTAATGCGGCGATCCAGGTGATCGGTTGCCAGCCGCAGGAGGGCTCGCAGATTCCCGGCATCCGCAAATGGCCGGCCGAATATCTGCCGAAGATCTGCGACTTTTCCCGCGTCGACCGCCTCGAATCCGTGAGCCAGGCCGAGGCCGAGGCGATGACGCGGCGCCTGGCGACCGAGGAGGGCATCTTCGCCGGCATTTCCTCGGGCGGCGCCATGGTCGTGGCCTTGCGCATCGCGGCGGAGGTCGAGAATGCGGTGATCGTCAGCATCGTTTGCGACCGCGGCGACCGCTATCTCTCCACCGGCGTCTTCCCTGCCTGACGCCATGACGCCGGTCCTTACCTTCGACATCGAGACGATTCCCGACATCGCGGGTCTGCGCCGTCTCCACGAACTGCCCGCCACGCTCGCCGATGCCGAGGTGGCCGAGTTCGCCTTCCAGAAGCAGCGCGCCAAGAACGGCAGCGATTTCCTGCCCTTGCATCTGCAGCGCGTCGTCGTCATCTCCTGCGCCCTGCGCAGCGACGAGGGCTTCCGCGTCTGGTCGCTGGCCGAGCCGAAATCCGGCGAGGGCGAGATCATCCAGCGCTTCTTCGACGGCGTCGCCAAGTACACGCCGCAGATCGTCTCGTGGAACGGCGGCGGCTTCGACCTGCCGGTGCTGCACTACCGCGGCTTGATCCATGGCGTCGCCGCTCCGCGCTACTGGGACATGGGCGAGGACGACCGCGACTTCAAGTGGAACAACTACATCAGCCGCTACCACACGCGCCATCTCGACCTCATGGACCTGCTGGCGATGTACCAGCCGCGCGCCAACGTGCCCCTCGATCAACTGGTCAAGCTGATGGGGCTGCCGGGCAAACTGGGCATGGAGGGGGGGGCGGTCTGGGATGCCTGGCTGGCCGGCGGCGTCGACGCGATCCGCGACTACTGCGAGACCGATGTCGTCAATACCTACCTGGTTTATCTGCGCTTCCAGAAGATGCGCGGCCAGCTTGCGGCCGTGGCGCACGACGCCGAGGTGGCGGTGGTGCGCGAACAGCTCGCCGCCCTCGACGCGCCGCACTGGCGCGAGTTCCTCGCCGCCTGGCCGGCCTAGTTTTTCACCGTCCCGCCAACGCCGACTTTTTACGGGGGCTGGCGGGCGATGGCGGTTTCCAGCAGCGCCAGGAAATCCCGTTCGTCGCGCACCTGGGCGACTTCCGCTGAGGTGACGGTGTAGCCGTGCGGTCGGGCGATGGCCTCGTAGCGCGGGATGCGCGCATGGAACAGGTGGGGAAACACCCAGCGCGTGAAGTCGTCGGGGTCGGCCGCCGCGATGTCGGCCAATCCGTGTTCGGACAGGTAGCGCGGCAGATGTTCCGCCAGGAAGGCCGGCCGGAAGTAGAGCGGCTTGGGATCGGCCTGGGCGCGGCGGATCAGTTCGGCTTCTTCTTCCGCTGTGGTGACCTGGATGTAGAGAATCAGCGTGTGTTCGACCAGCAGGTCGATGACGGCCGGGTCTTCGAGTTCGCAGAGGCTGCCGCCGACGTCATTGACGAAATGGGCGTAGCCGTAGATGTCCTGCGCCTTCGCGACGAAGGCCGGGACGTCGTGCATGGCGGCGATTTCGGCGGCGCGGTACATGGCCTGGCGCCGCGAGAACTCGTCGAACGGGATGCCGCCGCGCGCGGGGTCGCCGAGCTTGCCGACGAAGGTCAGCACCGGGCCGAGGTCGTCGATCTTGATGTTGTTTTTGATGTCGATCCAGTCGCGGCGCAGCAGCTCGCGCAGAAATGGCACCTGCATCGCCTGCCACTTTATCAGGTCGAGGATCGGCTCGTCGAGATAGCGCTTGCCGATGCGAAAGTCGGCCGAATAGTGGAACCAGTCCTGGCGGCGCAGCAGCGAGGAGAGCCAGGTTTTCCCGACGCCGGACATGCCGAGCAGGGTGACCTTTTTCCGGGGCCAGGCGCGAAAGGATGCGACATTAAATTTCATGGATGCGGATTATAGGTTGGGGCCGTAATATCATTCCGCCCGCCGGTTCAATCGAATAGAGGAGCGCCCTATGCCCGTCTGGTTCTCGCGCATGAGCATACGCTGGAAGCTGCAGCTCGGTTTCTTCGTCGTCACCATGATCACCACGGTCTTCAACCGCATGCTCGCCACCCACGAGCTGTCGAAGATGATCGAAATCGCCCGCGCGGGCCAGGTTCCGGCCGCGGTCCTCGCCCAGCTCGAGGCCAACCGCGCCACCTACATCTTCAATTCGTTCTGGGAGTCGGGCATCGAATTCGCCGTGCAGTTCATGGTGATCGGCTTCGTGGCGACCATGTTCGTCAAGCCGATCCAGGCACTGCGCGACGCGATGCAGGCGATGGCCAAGGGCGACCTGATGCATTCGATCGTCGAAAGCGCGCAGGACGAGATCGGCCAGCTACAGGTCAGCTTCAACGCCATGCGCCGGCGCTTCGCCGAGATCCTGCGCGAGATCGAGGACAGCGGCAAGCAGATGCACCAGTCGGCCTTCCAGGTGACCACCATCGCGCGCGAGATCGCCGACGTCAGCCGCAAGGAGGAAAGCCGTTCCGCCGAGGTGAACTCGGCGACCCGCTCGCTCAACGACATCGCCGGCCAGGTGCAGTCGCGCGCCGAGGCGGCGATCCAGCAGTCGATGCAGCTCGAAGGCCACGGCCGCGAGGGCATCGCCAGCGTCCAGCGCAACATCCAGGAAATGGAGGAGATGGCCGCCGGCGTGGCGACGGCATCGGCCAGCATCAGCGAACTGGAGGCCGAGGCGGCGCGCATCGACGCCATCATCGGCACCATCAAGGAGATCGCCGGCCAGACCAACCTGCTGGCCCTCAACGCCGCCATCGAGGCGGCGCGCGCCGGCGAGCAGGGGCGCGGCTTCGCCGTCGTCGCCGACGAGGTGCGCAAGCTGGCCGAGCGCTCGAACAATTCGGCGGAAGAGGTGGCGGTCATCATCGGCGGACTCAACGCGCGCGTGCTCGAGGTGACCGGCTCGATGCAGACCGTGGTGGATGGCGTCGCGGCGAGCCGCAACGTCGCCAACGAGACGGTCGGCGTTATCGAGGAAATGGTGCGCGAGATCGCCGTCGCCGCCGAGGGCAGCCGCGAGATCGGCAGCGCCAGCCAGGCGCAGGTCAGCGAACTCGGCCGCCTGGAGGCGACGCTGGAGGCCCTGTTCGCCACGCTGCACGAGAGCGGCTCGAAGGTGGATGCGACCGCGACCATCGGCGAGACGATCTACGACGTCAGCGAACGCCTCAACCACACCATGGCCGGCTTCGAGTTCCAGCGCGAGGTGGCGGCGCAGCGCCCCAGCGGCGAGAAACGCAACTATCCGCGCGCCGACAACAGCCTGCGCGTGAATGTGCGCGTCGGCGACACCCTGTTCGAGGGGGTATCCCGCGACCTGAGCCTGTCCGGCATGCGCCTGGCGCTGAATGCCCAGCTCGCCGAGCGCAGCGTCGTGCCGCTCGACGTATACCTGCCCTGCGCCAGCCTCGACGAGTTCCGCCGCCAGTCTCCGCTGGTTCTGCAGGGGCGCGTGATGTGGCATCGCAGCGAATCCGGCAGTCCCCAGTACGGCATCCAGTTCGAGGGGCTGACCGATGCGCACAGGACGGCCCTCAAGCGCTGCCTCGAGTATTTCGACAAGCCGGCGGAGTATGACTGACGCCGGTGCGCCGGCGCCGGAGCAGGGCTCCCGGCGTCTTTCCGGCGTGCTCTGGATCGTTCTGTCGGCCGCCGGCTTCGGCGCGATGGCGATTTTCGCCAAGCTCGCCTACCGCGATGGCGTCACGCTATCCACCATGCTGTTCCTGCGCTTCGCCATCGCCGGCCTGCTGCTCGCCGCCTGGGGCGTCGCCCAGCGCATGCGTTGGCCGCAAGGGCCCGATCTGGCATGGCTGCTGGCGATGGGGGCGGTGGGTTATGTCGGCCAGGCCTATTGCTATTTCTCGGCGCTGCAATACGCGAGCGCCGGCCTGGTGGCCTTGCTGCTCTATCTTTATCCGGCCATCGTCACCGTGCTTTCGGTCCTGGTGTTCGGCGGCCGCGTCGGCCGCGGGCGCGGCTGGGCCGTCGCCGCCGCCCTGGCGGGTACCGCGCTGACCGTCGGCGGCGAGTTGAGCAGCCAGATGCCGGGCATCGTCCTGGGCATCGGTGCCGCGCTGATCTATTCGGCCTATATCCTGGCCGGGGCCGGCGTGATGCGCCGCGTGGCGCCGATGCCCGCTGCCACCGTGGTGATGCTGGCGGCGGCGGTCGTCTATGGCGCGCTCGCGGCAAGCGAGGGATTGGCGGCACCTGCCGGCTTCACCGGCTGGGCCGCCGTGTTGGCGATCGCGGTGTTTTCCACCTTGCTGGCGATTCTGGGTTTCTTCAAGGGCATGGAACGGCTGGGGGCGGCCGACGCCTCGACGCTGTCGACCCTGGAGCCGCTGATTACCCTGGGTCTGGCGGCGCTGGTGCTGGGCGAGGCCGTCAGCGGCCTGCAACTGGCGGGTGGCGCATTGATCCTGGCGGCGGTGGTTTATCTGGCCCGCCACGGCCAGCGTCAGCCGGTCATGGACTGACCTGAGTAGCGGAGCCCGCGCGCGCGGCGAGCGCATGCAGGCCGAGGGCGGGCAGGGCGGCGCGCAGCCGTTCCGGATGCGCCGTCGCCAGCAGCCGCAGATGCGCCTGGCCGTCGTGGCGGTCGCCATAGAGGCGCACCACCTGGCGCGCGACGGCCGCGGCGACATCCACGATTTCGGCGCGATCCCTGAGGAGGGGAGCGATGAGCGGCGCGAGGAAGGCGTAATGGGTGCAGCCGAGCACCAGCCGGTCCGCGCCGGCGGCGAGCAAGGGCTCGATCTTCGCCGCGACTTCGGCGCGGAAGGCCGGCGTATCCGGCCGCAGGGTCTCGACGTGGGTGGCCCAGCCGGGGCAGGGCACGACATCGACGCGGGTGCCGTCGGCATGGGCGCGGATCAGATGGGCGAGACGCGGGCTGCGCGCGGTGGCTTCGGTGGCCAGCACGGCGATGTGGCGCGCCGCCGAGGATTGCGCCGCCGGCTTGACGCCGGGCTCGACGCCGACCACGGGTATCTCGGGCAGGTGGTCGCGCAGCGCCTGGATCGCGGCCGTGGTGGCGGTGTTGCAGGCCACCACGATCAACTTGCAGCCCGCGTCGGCGAGGTGTCGGCCGATGGCGAGCACGCGGCCGGTGATGAAGCCGTCGGGCTTGTCGCCGTAGGGCACGTGCGCGGTGTCGGCCAGATAGACGAGCTCGGCGCGTGGCAGGGCGTGGGCGATGGCGGCCAGCACCGAGAGGCCGCCGAGACCCGAATCGAATACCCCGATCACTGCCGGTCGAAAAAGTCGGCGCTGGCGGGACGGTGAATCAGGCGACCACCACCGGGATCTTGCCGACCATGGTGGAAATTTTGGCCTGCCATTCCTGCGGCCCGGTCTGGTGCACCGAGGTGCCGGTCGAATCGACGGCCACGGTGACCGGCATGTCCTTGACCTCGAACTCGTAGATCGCCTCCATGCCGAGATCGGCGAAGCCGACCACCTTGGCGCCCTTGATGGCCTTGGCGACGAGATAGGCGGCGCCGCCGACGGCCATCAGGTAGGCCGACTTGTGCTTCCTGATCGCCTCGATCGCCACCGGACCGCGCTCGGCCTTGCCGACCATCGAGATCAGGCCGGTCTGCGCCAGCATCATCTCGGTGAATTTGTCCATGCGCGTCGCCGTCGTCGGGCCGGCCGGGCCGACCACCTCGTCGCGCACCGGGTCCACCGGACCGACGTAGTAGATGACGCGGTTGGTGAAGTCGACGGGCCGTTGCTCGCCCTTGGCGAGCATGTCCTGGATGCGCTTGTGCGCAGCGTCGCGGCCGGTGAGCATCTTGCCGTTGAGCAGCAGGGTCTGGCCCGGCTTCCAGGCGGCGACCTCGGCCGGCGTCAGGGTGTCGAGATTGACGCGTGTCGAGGTCTCGGTGTTCGGCTGCCAGGAAACCTGTGGCCAGTCGGACAGGCTTGGCGGTTCCAGCTTGGCCGGGCCGGAGCCGTCGAGGTGGAAATGCACGTGGCGCGTCGCCGCGCAGTTGGGGATCATCGCCACCGGCAGGCTGGCGGCGTGGGTCGGGTAGTCCATGATCTTGACGTCGAGCACGGTGGTCAGGCCGCCCAGGCCCTGGGCACCGATGCCCAGCGCATTGACCTTCTCGTAGAGTTCGAGGCGCAGTTCCTCGACGCGGTTGCTTGGCCCGCGGGCGATCAGTTCGTCGATGTCCACCGGCGCCATCAGCGACTCCTTGGCCAGCAGCATGGCTTTCTCCGGCGTGCCGCCGATGCCGATGCCGAGGATGCCCGGCGGGCACCAGCCGGCGCCCATGGTCGGCACGGTCTTCAGCACCCAGTCCACGATGGAATCGGAAGGATTGAGGGCGTAGAACTTCGACTTGTTCTCCGAGCCGCCGCCCTTGGCGGCGCAGATCACCTCGACGTGGTCGCCGGGGACCATCTCGTAGTGAACGACGGCAGGGGTGTTGTCCTTGCTGTTCTGGCGCTTGCCGGCCGGGTCGAGCAGCACAGAGGCGCGCAGCTTGTTGTCCGGGTGGTTGTAGGCGCGGCGCACGCCTTCGTTCACCATCTCCTGGATGCTCAGCTTGGCGTCCCACTTGGCGTTCATGCCGATCTTGAGGAAGACCACCGCGATGCCCGTATCCTGGCAGATCGGCCGCCTGCCCTCGGCGCACATGCGGCTGTTGGTCAGGATCTGGGCGATCGCGTCCTTGGCCGCCGGGCTTTGCTCGCGCTCGTAGGCGCGGCCCAGGGCCTGGATGTAGTCGAGCGGATGGTAGTAACTGATGAACTGGAAGGCGTCGAAGATCGACTGTATGAAGTCCTCTTGCTTGATCGGTGCGGACATGGCGGGTTCCCTCTGGTCTTGTTTGTAGTCGGTGTTGCGGCTCGTGTGCGTCTCAGTGCTTGGTGTGGCTGCTGATGGCGAGCGTCTGCATCATGATCTTGTCGGTCCAGGCGATGGCGATGGCCGAGATCAGGAAGGAGACGTGGATGGCCACCTGGATCACCACCACCCGGTCCTCCATCTGCGGCGCGTTGATGAAGGTGCGCAGCAGATGGATCGAGGAGATGCTGATCAGCGCGACGGCGAGCTTGACCTTGAGCACGCCGGCGTTCACGTGGGAGAGCCACTCCGGCTGGTCCGGATTGCCCTCGAGGTCGAGCTTGGAAACGAAGGTCTCGTAGCCGCCGATGATCACCATGATCAGCAGGTTGGCGATCATGACCACGTCGATGAGGCCGAGGACGATCAGCATTACCTCGGTTTCGGAGAGACTGCCGGCCTTGGTGACGAGGATCATCAGTTCGTGCATGAACTGGTAGACATACACACCCTGGGCGGCGATCAGGCCGAGGTAGAGGGGCGCTTGCAGCCAGCGGCTCCAGAAAATGAAATGTTCCAATGCTTTCACGGTCTTTTGCATGGTTTTCTCGCTGGAAATTGGGGTGTGGCGGGCGGGAATTCTACACGTCCCGCCGGCCCGGAAATTTGCGGAATCCCGCTCCGTAAGCACCGCGTAAGATTCGTCGGCTGTAATTAATCGGATAAAATCGAACGCAAAACAAGAAAGACTGGCACCAAGCTTTTGTTTGGCAGTCGGCGGCGATTCAAGCCAAGCACCAATACCAAAACTGCCAGCCGATCCGGCTGGTTTCGGTTTCACAACGTCATTGCGAGAGGAGAAATCTCAATGAGCGCCATCGAATCGGTCATGCAGGAAAGCCGCGTCTTTCCTCCTTCCGAAGAGGCTGTCAAGAAAGCCACCATTTCCGGCATGGCCGCCTACGAGGCCCTGTGCAAGGAAGCCGAGCAGGACTACCAGGGCTTTTGGGGGCGTCTTGCCAAGGAACACGTGGTTTGGCAGCAGCCCTTCACCCAGGTGCTCGACGAGTCGAATGCTCCGTTCTACAAGTGGTTCTCCGACGGCAAGCTCAACGTCTCCTACAACTGCCTTGACAAGAACGTCGAGGCCGGTCTCGGCGACAAGGTCGCCCTCATCTTCGAAGCCGACGACGGCTCGGTCGCCAAGGTCACCTACCAGGACCTGCTGGTGCGCGTGAACAAGTTCGCCAACGCACTGCGCGCCCATGGCATCAAGAAGGGCGACCGCGTCCTGATCTACGTCGCCATGTCGGTCGAGGGCATCGTCGCCATGCAGGCCTGTGCCCGCATCGGCGCCATCCACTCCGTCGTGTTCGGTGGCTTCTCCGCCAAGTCCCTCGAAGAGCGCATCCTCGACGCCGGCGCGAGCGCGGTCATCACCATGGACGAGCAGTGCCGCGGCGGCAAGGCGATCCCGCTCAAGCCGGCCGTCGACGAGGCGCTGACCATGGCGCAAGGCCACCAGGTCAAGAACGTGTTCGTCATCAAGCGCACCGGCGGCGCCTGCAACATGGTCGCCGGCCGCGACGTCTGGTACCACGAGGTTGTCGCCAGCCAGCCCGAGACCTGCGAGCCCGAGTGGGTCGAGGCCGAGCATCCGCTGTTCCTGCTTTATACCTCCGGCTCCACCGGCAAGCCCAAGGGCGTGCAGCACAGCTCCGGCGGCTACCTGCTGCATGCGATCCTGACCACCAAATGGACCTTCGACATCAAGAAGGACGACGTATTCTGGTGCACGGCCGACATCGGCTGGGTCACCGGCCACACCTACATCACCTATGGCCCGCTCGCCTGCGGCGCCACCGAGATCGTCTTCGAGTCGGTGCCGACCTATCCGGACGCCGGCCGTTTCTGGAAAATGATCCAGAACCACAAGGTCACCGTGTTCTACACCGCGCCGACGGCGATCCGCTCGCTGATCAAGGCCTCGGAAGGCACCCCGACCACGCATCCGCGCAACTACGACCTCAAGACGCTGCGCATCCTCGGTTCCGTCGGCGAGCCGATCAACCCCGAGGCCTGGATGTGGTACTACGAGAACGTCGGCGGCGGCCGCTGCCCGATCGTCGATACCTTCTGGCAGACCGAGACCGGCGGCCACATGATCACCCCGCTGCCGGGCGTCACGCCGCTGGTGCCGGGCTCCTGCACGCTGCCCTTCCCGGGCATCCAGGCCGCGATCGTGGACGAGACCGGTGCCGACGTGCCCTGGGGCAACGGCGGCTTCCTTGTCGTCAAGAAGCCCTGGCCGTCGATGATCCGCACCATCTGGGGCGATCCGGACCGCTTCAAGAAGTCCTACTATCCGCCCGACTTCGGCGGCAAGCTCTATCTCGCCGGCGATGGCGCGGTGCGCGACGCCAAGACCGGCTACTTCACCATCATGGGCCGCATCGACGACGTGCTGAACGTTTCCGGCCACCGCATGGGCACGATGGAAATCGAGTCGGCGCTGGTGGCCAACCCGCTGGTGGCGGAAGCCGCCGTGGTCGGCCGTCCCGACGACCTGACCGGCGAGGCGATCTGCGCCTTCGTCGTGCTCAAGCAGGCGCGCCCCTCCGGCGAGGAGGCCAAGAAGATCGCCAACGACCTGCGCAACTGGGTCGGCAAGGAGATCGGTCCGATCGCCAAGCCCAAGGACATCCGCTTCGGCGACAACCTGCCGAAGACGCGTTCCGGCAAGATCATGCGTCGCCTGCTGCGCTCCCTGGCCAAGGGCGAGGAAGTCACCCAGGACACCTCCACGCTGGAAAATCCGGCCATTCTCGACCAGTTGAAGCACGGCATCTGACACACTACCCCTGCCGGTCCGCCGCGGATCGGCAGGCCCCGGCAGTTCCGGCGCCGCTCAAACATGGCGGACGCCGGAGCGGAATCCGGAGGAGGATCGAACGAGGGGCATCCGCCACAAGCGGATGCCCCTCGTCATTGGTACTGCCGGGCGCTGTCCGGTTTCGTCGCCGCTAGCCGCCCAAGCGCTTCGTCCGCTGCGGAAGCAGGGGGATTTTTCCCCCCATTCTTCCGCTTGAGCGATGCCCACCCTCGGCGCAGGATACGTCCGCAACGTTTTCCGATTCGTAATCGCGTCGAGGTGAATCATGATCATCCAGTCGGTCGAACTGGTGGCACTGCCGGATGCCCCCGCTTATCAGGAGAAAATCTATCGCGCCCATCTCGATACGGGGGAGGATGTCGATCTGTTCCAGCAGCACTGGGACGTGCATTTGCCGCCGGAGTCCCTGGTCGGCATGACGCCGGAGGAGGCGCGCCGCAAGCGCGCCGAAAAAATGTTGGCGGTCGCCGCCGGCATGCATTGATGCGTTGTCCATATTTCCCTCAAGCTCGTGTCGGCGCGGCCGTTAGCGCTGGTATCCGACACTCGCATGGGGGGAACAACGTGGTCGTTACCAACAGTCAGCGCGGCACCGCCATCGTCATCCGCAACGATGGCCATAAAGTGACGCTGGTGCCGATGAAAAGCGGCAAGCTGTCCGCGCGTACCGTCAGTTTCGCCGAGTTCCGCGCCGAGTGGCGCGAGACCGGTTACGCACTTTCCCTCGCGCTCACCACTTTCCTGACCCATGTCATGAAATGGGGCGCCTCCACGGAAGCCGCCCGCGGCCTGCAAAAGCTCGCCGCCCGCGACCGCTTCGTGGTCGCCAGCCTGTTCTGAAACGTCGTTCTAATAGTCCTTCCCGGCCGGCATGGCCGGCATGGCCGGCGCGCCGGTCACCGTGACACGGACACCGGCACCGTTCCGCCGGCACCGAACTTTTCCAGTCCGAATCCGTGCGAACACTTCAGGCGAGGCGGGCGTTCAGGCTTGCCCGCCGTTGAGACGGGTCATGCCGCGCTGCGCGCCGAACAATTCGGCGGCCTTGCGCACGCAACGGGTTTCCTCGATCGTGGAGAGAGCCTCGTAGCGCGTGATGCGCGCATCGGTCATGTTGATGCCGTAAAGTTCGATCAGCGCGCTGTCGAATTCATTGACGATCTTCAGGGCTTCGAATTTGCCGACCTTGTTGATGTTCATGGCGGGCTCCCGTTCTATGGCGGTGCAACAAATACTCTCGTCTTGATTAACGGTCGAGTCGGGATTTTGTTGAGTCATGAAGAGGATTTTCGTCGTTGTCCGGGCTTCGATTATCGCATATTGCGTTGCAGCAAAATGACGCGCTGGCAATCCTTTTCCGGGTGATAATCAATGTCCGCTCCACCCGTGCGACCTGTTCCCGCACAAACGGTTAAGATGCGCCCTCCATGAAAACCATCGCCATCGTCTTCGCCGCCCTCGTCGCCATTCTCGTTCTGCCCTTCGTGCCGGCGCTGCTTTCGTCGCCCGACGAAACGGCTGCCTCGCGATCTCGGGAGGAGGGGCTGCCCTGGCAGATCGAGAGCCTCGCCGGCGGAGACAGCCGGGTCTTCGGCCTGATTCCGGGCCGGAGCACCCTCGCCGATGCCCGTCGGCATCTCGGACCCGACCCCCAGGTGGCGCTGCTCGTCGCACCGGGAGAGAGCGGAGCGGTCGAGGCCTATTACGAAACCGTTTCCGCGGGCTTCGTCACGGGCAAGATGGTGCTGACCCTCGATACCTCGCTGGCCTGGCGCGAGGAGATGCTCAAGCGCGCGCGCAAGGCCGAATACATGGAAGGCGCCACGCGCCGGGTCGAACTGGCCGACGAGGACATGGCGCGCATCGAGACGACGCCGATCGCCGTGATCGCCTTCATTCCCTCGGCGCAGCTGGACGAGCAGGTGGTGTCGCAGCGCTTCGGCGCGCCCGCCGAACGCATCCGCGGCGCCGAGGGCAAGGAGCACTTCCTTTATCCGGAAAAGGGGCTGGATCTGCTACTCGATGCCAAGGGCAAGGAACTGCTGCAATACGTCGCCCCGCGCGAGTTCGCCAAGCTGCGCATTCCCTTGCTGGAAGCTACCGCCGACAACAAGGGAATGGCACGCTAGGACTGCTCCTTGTCCGCCATGCGTTGCATCTCGTAGGCGGAAGGGCTGACGCCGGCGTGGCCGAGGAATTCGCGCAGGTGCTTGATGTCCTGCCGGCTGAAGACGCTGCCCTGGTGCGGGTGATGCAGGAAGTATTCGTGGCGGTTGAGCACGACGCGGAAGCGTGCGCCATGCACCGGTTCCACGGTCGCGCCCAGGTGATGCAGCAAGGATTCGATCTCGCGCCAGTGGATATTGGCGCTGACGGGGTCCTGGAACAGGCTGCGCAGGAGGTGCAGATGCTTGTTGCTCATGGTGGGACTCCCAGCGGCTGGCGGAGGCGGTGAGATTCGAACTCACGATGGGTTTCCCCACGCCGGTTTTCAAGACCGGTGCATTCAACCGCTCTGCCACGCCTCCGTGTTGCTCTCGAAAGCGAGAACACGGCGTGGATTATAGCTCCGGGAGCGGTGCCAGTCCGCGCCGGCGGCGCGCGTCGTTGCAGGCGGCATCGCCGTGGCCGAGGATGGTCAGCGGGGCGAACTCGCGACAGGCCTCCGGGCGGTTTTCGTAAATCGCGCAGCGTACCGCCGTACCGACCTCGCCTTCGAGCGCCACGCAACGTCCCGGAATGTCGGGATGCTCGCGCATGCAGGCGGTGGTCGCGGTGTAGGGTTCGGTCAGCGCGGCGGGGACTGGGCCGCCCAGGCTGTCGAGTTCGCAGCGCGGCAGCGTGATGCGCAGGCTGGCGCAGCAGGCGCCGCAGGACCGGCAGGGCATCGCGCTCAGCGGGAAAGCTCATCCAGGCGCTGGGCCAGTTGCTCAAGACGCAGGGAGACCTGCTGGGGGTCTTCCAGACCGTCCTGCAGGCGCGCGAACTGCTGCCTGACGAAATCGAACATCAGGTTTTCCTGCTGCTCCGACAGGCCGAGGGAGACGAAGAATTTGGTCATGCCTTCCTGGATGTCGATCATCAGCTGGGTATTCTTGAAGCGTTCGCGCTGGTGTTGCCGGCGCAGCGTCGCGACGGCTTCCCGGATGTCGGCGAGGGCCGCGCCGATGCCGTTGCGCGTGCGCGCCTGGGCGCTTTCCATCTCCAGCGCATGGCGGCGCGCGTCGGCGCCCTCGGTGAGGATCGCCAGATTGTCGCGCAACCGGCCGCAGCGTTCCCCGTCCTCCAGCGGCATGTTCTTGACCAGGATGGTGATGCCGCCATGGTTGAACACGCTGCGCGTCTTGAACTCGAAAATGCGGCCCTGGGTGCGCACGTGGTTGAGCACCGAGGCTTCGAGGGGCAGGTTGCAGCCGGCGGCGCTGAGGTTTTCCGCGGTGTCGCCGATGCGGATCTGTACCGCGCCTTGCAGCCCGTACTGGTCGAGGGCGTCGAGGATGGCCCGTGCCAGCGCATGGCTGTCGCCGCAGGCGAAGGACTTGCGCAGGAAGTCGATGACGATGCCCAGTTCGCCCATGCTGGTCATCGCGGTGAAGGCGGTGCGCTGGGCGTAGCCGGCCATTTCGCGCAGTTGGCGCTTCTCGTCACGGATGCGCTGCGCCACTTGGACCTTCTGCACCAGCAGCGAGGGTTCGAAGGGCTTGACGATGAAGTCCTCGCCGCCCGCCTCGTAGCCGGCGAGCCGCGCCTCGATGGTGTCGAGGCCGGAGACGAAGGTGATCGGGATGTCCGCCGTTTCGGCGGAATTCTTCAGGCTGCGGGCGAGCGCGTAGCCGTCCATGCCGGCCATGCGCACGTCGAGCAGGAACATGTCGGGGCATTGGCTCGCCAAGCGCTCCAGACAGGCGGTCGCCGAAGAGAAACCCTCCACGGCGCAGCCGGTGTCCTCCAGAATCGCGGCGGTCAGTGCCAGCATGGCGGGTTCGTCATCGACGGCGAAAACCCGAAAGCCGGATGGTGCGGGTGTATCCATATCCATTCCCAGTCAGAACAGCTCTATCTTCTTGCCCTGGCTCGGCGCCGCCGGTCGCGCGACGATCAGGGATTTTTCGTATTCGCTCTCGGCCTTGACCATCGCCTGGACATCCGGCCGGTTGATCGGATTGCGCCGGCAGAAGGCATCGCCCGTCGATGGGTCGAGGATTACCTTGCGCGACCAGGCGCCACCGAAATCCGAGGCGACCAGCGGAATGCCCTCGCGGTCGAGCCACTCGCGCGCGAATTCGGCGTTGCGCTCGCCGATCGCCATGTTGATCGAGCTGACGATATTGCCGCCGCCGAAGGCCTTGGCGACGAGACGGCCGGACGCGGCGCCCTTGGCGTACATCGCGTTGCGCAGCACCTCCATCGCGTAGTCGCCGTTGAGCACGATGTCCTCGTCGCCCAGTTTGTTGGAGGAGCGGCTCGGGAGCAGAAAGTGGTTCATCCCCGCCAGTCGCAGCTTGGGGTCGAGCAGGCACACCGCGACGCAGGAGCCGAGCAGGGTGGCGATGGGGCGTTCGGTCTGCACGGACCAGCCGCCGGGGTTGATGTTGAGCGCCATGCGCTCAAGCTCGCGGGCGGAAAGGGAGGCGGGCGATGGCATGGCGATGGGCGGATCAGCGGCCGTAGGCGATGATTTCCTGGGGAATGCGGTCGAGCGGCACGATCTTGTCGACGCCGCCCATGTCGATCGCCACCTTCGGCATGCCGAACACGACGCAGGTCGATTCATCCTCGGCGACGGTCTGGGCGCCGGCGTCGTGCATCTCCTTCATGCCGCGCGCGCCGTCGTCGCCCATGCCGGTCATGATCACGCCGAGGGCGTTGCGGCCGGCGATCTGCGCCACGGATCGGAACAGCACATCGACCGAGGGCTTGTGGCGATTCACCACCGGGCCGTCGGCGACCTCTACGTAATACTGCGCGCCGCTGCGCTTGAGCATCATGTGGCGGCCGCCGGGCGCGATCAGCGCGCGGCCGGGCAGCACGCGGTCGCCGTCCTTCGCCTCGCGTACCTCGATGGCGCACAGGCTGTTGAGCCGCTCGGCGAACATGGCGGTGAACTTTTCCGGCATGTGCTGAACGATGACGATGCCGGTGGTGACGCCCGGCAGCTTGGTCAGCACCGCTTCGAGCGCCTGGGTGCCGCCGGTGGAGGTACCGATGGCGACCACCTTGTCGGTGGTGTTGGCCATGGCGCGCGTGCTGGCGGCCTGGGCGGCGAGCATCGCGTCGGCGGTGAGTTTGGGACGCAGGTTCGCCGGGATGCTGGCGCCCGGCTGTACGCGGCGCATGTTGGCGCGCGCGGCGGCGCGCACCGCGCTGACGATGTCGTCGCCGGATTCCTGCAGGAACTGCTTCACGCCCATTTTCGGCTTGGTGATGATCGACAGCGCGCCGGCCGCCAGCGCTTCCATCGTCGTCGCCGCGCCCTTCTCGGCCAGCGAGGAGCAGACGATGATCGGCGTCGGATGCTCGGTCATGATCTTCTTGAGGAAGGTGATGCCGTCCATGCGCGGCATCTCGATGTCGGTGACGATCACGTCCGGCCACTGGATTTTCATCTTGTCCAGCGCGTAGAGCGGGTCCGCGGCGGCGCC
The DNA here is from genome assembly GCA_024709955.1 of Rhodocyclaceae bacterium. GTDB lineage: Bacteria > Pseudomonadota > Gammaproteobacteria > Burkholderiales > Rhodocyclaceae > Sulfuricystis. The sequence continues at coordinate 2,850 of JANJVS010000065.1, read as the reverse complement.
GATCACCTCGATATCGGGTTCGCGCTCCAGGGTTTCCTTGTTGACCTGGCGGACCACCGCAGAGTCGTCGATGAGCATTACCTTGATTTTGGCCATGAGGACGGGCTCAGGTGGGGAGACGGTAGATCGTCGGCTTGACCGGCTTGACCGTCTCGTTGATGCCGTTGAGGCTCTCGGAATGGCCGACGATCAGATAGCCGCCGGGGCGCAGCTTCTCGACGAGGCGGGCGACGACCTTGCGCTTGGTGTCGTTGTCGAAATAGATCATCACGTTGCGCAGGAAGATGCAGTGGAACTTGCCGATCTCCGGCAGGGTGGTGTTGAGGTTGATCTGCATGAAGCGGGTGTGCCGCCGCAGTTCGGGGGCAACGAGGAAACTCCCCTCCTGGCTGCGCACGCCCTTCAGGCAATATTTTTTCAGATAGCTCTGCGGCAGGCCCCGCGTGCGGTCGAGCCAGTAGAGGCCGCGCTGGGCGATGGCGAGCACGTGGGTGCTGATGTCCGAACCGAGGATCGACCAGGAGGCATTCACGCCCAGCTCGTCCGCCAGCACCATGCAAAGGGTGTAGATCTCCTCGCCGGTGGAGGAGGCGGCGCTCCAGATGTCGAAGGACTGGCCGGGGGGGTGCTGGGGCAGGATGACTTGGCGCAGGTAGTCGAAATGCGCCTCCTCGCGGAAGAAATAGGTTTCGTTGGTGGTCAGCAAATCCACCATGGTTTGCCGTTCATCCGGAGCGTTTCCCGAGGAGACCAGCTTGTGATATTCGCTGAAGCTGGACAGGTCGAGCGCCTTGAGCCGCTTGCCGAGACGGCCGACCAGCAATACCTTCTTCGAATCGGCCAGGCTGATGCCCGCGATCTGGTAGATCAGGCGCTGGAACTGCGCGAATTCAGCGTCGGTGATGGCGGGTGCTTCGATCATCTGGCGTATACGTCGGTCTAGTCCGGCGATTCTACCTCTCGCGGTTTTGCGGAACCATGCCTGTTAATGGTTATTTGCGGGCCGAGCCGCGTTCCCGGACTGGTGCATGCGGCCATCGCCGGGGGATGAAATTCCGTCCCAGTCGTTGCGTCCGCGCGAGTGCCCTCAGCGCGTCGGCCTGCGATATTCCCAGTTGCCGTCGGGTAGCGGCCGGAAGCCCATCTTTTCCCAAAAGCCGCGCGCCGTGAAGCGGACGCGATCGGCGACGATGACCTCATAGCGGGCCTTCAGCATGTCGATGGTGGCGGTGGCATAGCCATTGCGCTGGAATTCCGGAAAGATCTGGATCGAATAGACCACGACCTTTTCGCCCATGAAGCGGCAGCGCACGTTGCCGATGCGAGCCTCCGGCAGGTCGATGTCGATGCGGTCGTAGCCGGCCAGGGAATCGCGCGGCGTGATGGTGAGTTCGGGAAGCCGGGTCATCGCGGGCTTACTCGAAGCCGCGACAGAAGGCGAGGACGTTCCTGCCCAGGTCGGGGATGAAATAGCCGCCTTCCAGGACGGCGAAGCGGCGTTGATGCCTGAGCCGGATGGCATAGCCCTGGAGCAGCCGGCCGATGGCGAAATAGTCCGCGGTCCCGAGCTTGCGGCCGAGGTCGTGAATGTAGGCGTCGAAACCGGCGGAGACGGCGAGGATGTCCGCCTCGGGTGCCTGGGCCAAGCGCTCCTCCAGATTGCGCAGGTAGTCCGCGGCGTTGTCGCCGTAGGGATTGAGCACCTGAGCCTCGGGCCAGCCGCGTAACGCATCCATGGTGCCGTCGCCCGTGTGCTGGTCGAAGTCGACGACGAAGGCGGAACGGATCGCTCCGCTCGCCCGCAACTTTAGCAGCGCCAGCGCGACATTGCTGAAGGTGCAATGCCCCCAGGCGGATGCTCGGCTGGCGTGATGGCCCGGCGGGCGCACGCAGGCAAACGCCGGCTCGCCGCGCATCGCCAGGTCGGCCGCCAGCAGGGCTCCGCCGGCGGCCAGCGAGGCCATGGCATACAGGCGCGGCTGGGCCTCGACGGCGGCCACATGTTCTTCGCTGTGCCCCAGCAGCAAATCCGCGCGGCTGGCGGGAGAAGGCGTCTCCACCGGGTAACGCCCTTCCTTGCGCAGGGTTTCCATGATGCCGACAAGACGGCCGGGCTCGGCGGCGTTGTCGTACGGGTCCGGTGAGTAGTCGGAGCCATGGAAGGCCTCGTGGAATACGACGCGCATGATCGATCGGCCGGTGGACGGCTCAGCGGCAGCAGGACTTCATCTTGGTGAGCGCGCCGATGACCTTGTGGGCGGCCTCGGCATACTCGCCGTCCATCAGGCGCTGGGCCTCGCTCGTGCGGTTGCCCTGGATTTCCCTGATGATCTTGGCCGCGCATTTGTGGAAGACGGCGTGGTCGCTGCGCAATTGTTCGAAAAGGGGCTCGCTGGCCAGCTTGCGTCCGTCGCCGTAGATCCACTGGCCGAGACCGCAGAGATTGTCCTTCTCCACCGTTGCCGGATCGGCACACTTGCTGTGGTCGCCCATGCACTGGCGCAACTTGGTTTTCCACTGGGTATGGGCCTCGATCGCCTTGTTGAGTACCTGGACGTCGACATCGAATGTTCGGGCCGCATTGGCTTCTTGCCGCTGTGTGGTCCCGGCGTAGGCGGAGCGGCCGGCGTCCGCCTGGCGTGCGAACGTGCCGGGCTGCGGGAGCACCGTGCCGCCGGTGGGGCGCGCCGGCTTCTTCACCGTGCCGCCGGCGCCGACTTTTGCGGAGCCCTCGACGGAGAAGAAGGCCATGAGTTCCTGGAGCTGGCCGGCCTGGCCGCCCATTTCCTCGGCGGTGGCGGCGAGCTCTTCGGACGCGGAGGCGTTTTGCTGGGTGGCCTTGTTGAGCTG
>JANJVS010000166.1 GCA_024709955.1 Rhodocyclaceae bacterium | reverse complement strand
CGGGGCGCAGCACCACGCTCTGCTCCGGCACCACCAGCGCGGCCTCCTTGGCGGCGATCAGTACCGAGGCGTTCACCGTACCGCCGGCGCGCAGCACGCCCGCGCCGGCGAGATCAACGATGACGTCGAGGGCGCGGCTCGCTTCGTCGACGACGGGGCGGATCTCGCTGATCTTCGCCTCGAAGACGCGCCCCGGCGCCAGCGGCGAAGTCAGGCGCCCGAGCGGCCCGCGCGCCCGGCGCGCGGCGGCGCTTTCGGGGAAGGGCAGGTGGGCGCGCAGGCGCCGGTTGGAGACGAGCTGGAACAGCGGGTCGCCGAGCTTGATGTAATCGCCGACGGCGACCAGCTGGCTCTCGATCACGCCGTCGTGGGGCGCGACCACCCGGGTCTTGCCGACGGCGCGGCGGCCGATGCCGGCGCGCGCCTTGGCGGCGTCGAGCTGCTCGGCGATGGCGCTGCGCTGGGCGCGCGCGTCGTCCGCCGCGTTCTGGGAGAGGAAGCCCTTCGCCACCAGGCTCTGCTGGCGCTCGACCAGGCGCTCCTGCTGGGCGAGCAGGGCGGCGAGGCGCTTCACCTCGGCCTCCTCGGACCGGCTCTGCAGCGCGTAGTCGGCGGCGTCGATCACCGCCAGCGTCTCGCCGCGCCTGACCGGCTGGCCGGCGTGGGCCAGTACCTGGACGATCCTGCCGGCAACTTCGGCGCCGAGCCTCGGATCGTCCAGAGCTTCGAGGCTGCCGAGGGTGTCCTCGGTGACCTCGAAGGCGGCGCTTCTGACTTCGGTGACGGTGACCGGGGCCGGCGGCGGGCCGGCCTTCTTTTCCTCGCGCTTGTCGCCGCAACCGGCGAGCAGGCCCGCCAGCAGCGCGCAGGCCAGCAGGCGCTTCACGGCAGCAGGGATTCCGGCGCCAGCAGTTCGGCGACGGTCTCGCGGCGGCGGATCAGATGGGCGGCGGCGCCATCCACCATCACCTCGGCGACGCGCGGCCGCGTGTTGTAGTTGGAGCTCATCGCCATGCCGTAGGCGCCGGCGGAGAGGATCGCCAGCAGGTCGCCCTCGGCGAGCGCCAGTTCGCGGTCGTGGCCGAGGAAGTCGCCGGATTCGCAGATCGGGCCGACGATTTCGTAACGTTGCGCCGCCGTGGCCACCGTATCACCAGCGCCGACTTTCCGGATGGTGTGCCAGGCGTCGTAGAGCGCCGGGCGCGCGAGGTCGTTCATCGCGGCGTCGACGACGGCGAAGTTCTTTTCCTCGCCGTGCTTGAGCACCTCGACGCGCGTCAGCAGCAGGCCGGCGTTGCCGACCAGGGAGCGGCCCGGCTCGACGAGCAGCTTTTCCTTGCGGTCCTTGAGCACGCCCAGCATCGGGGCGAGGTAGTCGGCGGTGGAAAGGACGTTCTCATCCTGGTAGCGGATGCCCATGCCGCCGCCGAGGTCGATGTGGGAAAAGACGATACCGTCGGCGGCGAGGGCGTCGACGAGTTCGAGCACCTTGGCGGCGGCGTCGGCGGCGGGCTGCGGGTCGAGCAGCTGGGAGCCGATGTGGCAGTCGATGCCGCGGATCTCCAGGTGCGGCAGGTCGCGCGCGCGCCGGTAGAGTTCGCGCGCGGCATCGAAGGCGACACCGAACTTGGCGGACTTGAGGCCCGTCGAGATGTAGGGGTGGGTCTTCGGGTCGACGTTCGGGTTGACGCGCAGGGCGATCGGCGCGCGCTTGCCGAGCTCGCCGGCGACGGTATTGAGATGTTCGAGCTCGCTCGCCGATTCGACGTTGAAGCAGTAGATGCCGGCCTCCAGCGCCTGGCGCATCTCGGCGCGGGTCTTGCCGACGCCGGAGAACACCACCTTGGCGGGATCGCCGCCGGCCGCGACGACGCGCGCCAGCTCGCCGCCGGAGACGATGTCGAAGCCGGCGCCGAGGCGGGCGAAGACGTTGAGGATGGCGAGGTTGGAGTTGGCCTTGACGGCGTAGCAGATGCGCGCGTCGCGGCCGGCCAGCGCGGCGGCGTAGGCATCGTAGGCGGCGGTGAGCGCGGCGCGCGAATAGACGTAGCAGGGCGTGCCGAAGCGCGCGGCGATGGCGGGCAGGGCCACGCCTTCGACGTGGGCCACGCCGTCGATGTCGGAGATCAGGTTCATCGGGATGCGGGAGTGGTGGGCGTGCTGTTATTATCGCCCGCCGTCCTGGCCGGCGTCTGCTGCGGTTTCTTCTTGGCGGCGGCTGGGGCTTCCCCGGGCAGGGTCAGCGGCCCCTTGGTGCCACAGGCATTGAGGGATAGCGCGCAGGCGGCGAGCAGGGCGAGGTATGCGGGACGGGAAAGCATGCGCGCGATGTTAACACGGAGGCAAAGTGGAAGAACGGGAATTCTTGGCGCTGGCGGATGCCGAGCTGGCGCAGCTGGAGGCGGCGCTGGAGCAGCTGCAGGACGCGGGCGCGGCCGATTTCGATTTCGAACTCAAGCCGGGCGGCATCATCGAGATCAGCTGCGAGGACGACAGCAAGATCATCGTCAATCGCCACGCGGCGGCGCGCGAGATCTGGGTGGCGGCGCGCTCCGGCGGCTTCCATTTCAAGCCGCCGGCGGAGGCCGGCGGGCGCTGGACCAACACGCGCGACGGCGAGGATCTGGCGACGGCGCTGACGCGCTGCCTCAGCGCCCAGACGGGCGTGGCGCTTCGCCTGGACTGGTAGCCGGCGGCGGCATGGCGACGCGCCGGTCCGGCGCGATGAGGCGGGGCTGGGCGTCGTGCACGGGCGCCGGCGCCTCCTGCCGCGTCGGATCGGCGCCGAGGGGGGCGAGGTCCGCTTCCGGCGGGGGCA
>JANJVS010000029.1 GCA_024709955.1 Rhodocyclaceae bacterium | reverse complement strand
GGCAAGCGCATCTCCTTCGCCCTGGCCGTGCTGATGCACCTGCTGCTCGCCCTGCTGCTGATCTACGGCATCCACTGGCAGACCCAGCGCCAGCAGGCGGTCGAGGTCGAACTGGTGCGCGCCGCGCCGCCGGCGCCCGCGCCCAAGGCCGAGCCAAAGCCGGAGCCGAAACCGGAACCCAAGCCCGAACCGAAACCGGAACCCAAGCCCGAGCCGAAACCGGAACCGCCCAAACCCGCTCCCAAGCCCGATATCGCGCAGAAGGAAAAGCCCAAGCCCAAACCCGAACCGAAGCCCGAACCCAAGCCCGAGCCGCGCAAGCCGACACCCGATCCCTTCCAGGAGCAGATGGAACGCGAGCTCAAGGACGCGGAGCGACGCAAGGCCCAGGCAATGGCCGCCGAGGAGCAGAACCGGCTCAAGGCCGCCCAGGCAAGCGCCGCCCAGGCCAGCGAAATGGACAGGTACATCGCCGCCATCCGCGGCAAGGTGCGCGGCAACATCGTGCTGCCGCCGGACGTCAAGGGAAACCCGGAGGCGCTGTTCGAGGTCACCCAGCTGCCCTCCGGCGAGGTATTGAACGTCCGGCTGCTCAAGTCCTCCGGCCACGCGGCCTACGACAACGCCACCGAGCGCGCCATCCGCAAGTCCAGCCCCCTGCCCAAGCCGGTCAGGAGCGAGCTGTTCAGCCGTACCCTGGAACTCAAGTTCCGCCCGCAAGATGACTGATATTTCCACGGGTTATAATCGCGCCCCATGAAAACACATTGCTTCAGGTGGCTGGCCGGCGGCCTGCTCGGCTGCGCCGCCTTCCTCGCCCAGGCCCAGCTTGCCATCGAAATCACCGGTGCCGGCGCCCAGCGCCTGCCGGTCGCCGTCGCCGACTTCGGCGGCGAGCGCGTCGTGTCCCAGGCGCTCGTCTCGGTCGTGCGTTCCGACCTGGAGCGCAGCGGCCTGTTCAACATGATCGACACCACCGGCGCGCTGCTCGACGAGAACAGCGTCCCGAACCATGCCGAATGGCGGGGGCGCGGCGCCGACGCGCTGGCGGCGGGCAGCGTTTCCGCGACACCGGACGGCCGCTACGAAACCCGCTTCCGCCTGCACGACACGCAGAAGCAGGCGGCCATCGCCGGCCAGGCGCTGTCCCACGGCGCGAACCAGATCCGCACCACCGCCCACCGCATCGCCGACACCATCTACGAGAAGCTCACCGGCGAGCGCGGCATCTTCTCGACGCGCATCGCCTACGTGGTGAAAAGCGCCGGCCGCTACGAGCTGCAGATCGCCGACGCCGACGGCAACGGCGCCCAGGCCGCGCTGGCCTCGCGCGAGCCGATCATCTCGCCGGCCTGGTCGCCGGACGGCGGCAAGCTCGCCTACGTCTCCTTCGAGGCGAAGAAGCCGGTCGTCTATGTGCATGACCTCGCCACCGGCCGCCGCCACGTCGCCGCCAACTTCAAGGGCTCCAACTCGGCGCCGGCCTGGTCGCCGGACGGCAAGAAACTCGCCGTGGTGCTGACCAAGGACGGCGGCTCGCAGATCTACCTCATCAACGTGGATGGCAGCGGCATCACGCGCCTCGCCAGCTCCCACGGCATCGACACCGAGCCGCAGTTCTCGCCCGACGGCGAATTCATCTACTTCACCTCCGACCGCGGCGGCAGCCCCCAGATCTACCGCCTGCCGGTGGCCGGCGACGCGGCCCAGCGCGTCACCTTCGAGGGCAGCTACAACGTCACGCCGCGCCTGTCGCCGGACGGCAAGCTGCTCGCCTTCATCACCCGCGACGGCGGCCGCTTCCGCGTCGCCGTCATGGACCTGGCCGCGCGCCAGACGCAGATCCTCACCGACACTGCCAAGGACGAGTCGCCCAGCTTCGCCCCCAACGGCCGCATGATCCTGTTCGCCACCGAGGTCGGCGGTCGCGGCGTGCTCGCCGCGGTATCCACCGACGGCCGCGTCAAGCAGCGCCTCTCGGTGCAGGCCGCCGATGTGCGCGAGCCAGCCTGGGGCCCCTTCAACAAGTAGCACCGCAGCAACCCTCTCCAGCAACCTTCCACAAATACAGGAAAAAACCGCCATGAACTCCCGCATCGCCCTCTCCGTCTCCCTGATCACCCTGGCCGTACTGGCCGGCTGCAGCAGCCAGCCCGCCGCTCCCGAGCAGGACGGCGCCGGCGTCGAGGGCCGCACCCCGAGCGCCGTCTCCACCGCCCCGGTGAGCACCGATCCCTACGACCTCGCGGCGCTGAAGGATCCGAAGAGCCCGCTCGCCAAGCGCAGCGTCTATTTCGACTACGACAGCTACGTCATCAAGGACGAGTTCAAGCCCCTGCTCGACCACCACGCCAAGTTCCTGGTCAGGAACGGCCAGATGAAGATGCTGATCCAGGGCAACGCCGACGAGCGCGGCAGCCGCGAATACAACCTCGCCCTTGGCCAGAAGCGCGCCGAGGCGGTCAAGAAGGCCCTGCTGCTGCTGGGCGCCAAGGAAGGCCAGCTCGAATCCGTCAGCCTCGGCGAGGAAAAGCCGGCCTGCGCCGAGTCGACCGAGACCTGCTGGGCGCAGAACCGCCGCGGCGACATGCTCTACTCGGGCGAGTTCTGACCGATGAAGGCGCGCCTCGCCGCTGTTCTGTGCTGCGCAGCCTTCGCGCTGCCCGCCCACGCCTTCCTCAGCGACACCGAGGCGCGCAAGCAGGTCGGCGACCTGCGGGCGGAGCTGACGCAGAGCGTCGAAGCGCTGCGCCAGCGCGTCGACAGCCTGGGCAAGAACCAGCTCGACTTCGCCAACCAGTTGGAGGCGCTGCGCGGCGACGTCGCGCGCCTCACCGGCCAGATCGAGGTGCTGACGAACTCGCTGGAAGCCGCGCACAAGCGCCAGCAGGATTTCTACGTCGACCTCGACAACCGCCTGCGCAAGCTGGAAACCCCGCCCGCCCCCGCCGAAGGCGCGGCCGCGCCCGCTGCGGCGCAGGCCGACCCCCAGGCCGAGATGCGCGACTACGAGGCCGCCCTCGGACTGTTCCGCGCCGGCAAGTTCAAGGAGGCCCAGGCCGCCTTCGAGGGCTTCGTCGCCGCCCACCCGCAAGCCACGCTGCTGCCGAACGCCACCTACTGGCTCGGCTCCAGCCTGTATCAGCAGAAGCAGTTCGGCAAGGCCGCCGAGACCTTCGGCCGCGTCGCCGCCACCTGGCCGGCGGACGCCAAGGCGCCCGACGCCCTGCTCGCCCAGGCCAACGCGCTGGTCGAGGCCAAGGACGAGAAGGCCGCGATCAAGGTGCTGGAGACCCTGGTCGAGAAATATCCGACCAGCCCGGCCGTCGAGACCGCCCGCGCCCGCCTCAAGGCCCTCGCTCCCAAGAAGAAGCGCTGAGCGCCGATGACGCGCACCCCCGAAACGCTGCGCGTCAGCGAGGTCTTCCATTCGCTGCAGGGCGAATCCACCCGCGCCGGCCTGCCGACGGTCTTCGTGCGGCTGACCGGCTGCCCGTTGCGCTGCGACTGGTGCGACACCAGTCACGCGTTCAGCGGCGGCGCGCAGATGTCGATCGCCGCCATCCTCGAACAAGTCGCCGCTTTCGCTTGCCCGACGGTCTGCGTCACCGGCGGCGAGCCGCTCGCCCAGGCCGGCTGCCTGCCCCTGCTGGCGGCCCTCTGCGATGCCGGCCATTCGGTCTCCCTGGAAACCTCGGGGGCCCTCGACATCGGCGGCGTCGATGCGCGCGTTTCCCGCATCGTGGACCTCAAGGCGCCGGATTCCGGCGAGAGCGCGAGGAACCGCTGGGAAAACCTCGCCCTGCTGCGGCCGACGGACGAGCTCAAGTTCGTGCTCGCCTCGCGCGCCGACTACGACTGGGCCGTCGCAGCGTGCCGCGAGCACCGACTTTTCGGCCGCTGCCCGGTCCTCTTCGCGCCGGTCTGGGACCGCCTGCCGCCGCGCCAGCTGGCCGAATGGATCCTCGCCGACCGTCTGCCGGTACGCATGCAGATCCAGCTCCACAAGATCCTCTGGGGCGAGGAGCGCGGCCGCTGAACCCGACAACCGGAACCCCGCCATGAAACCCGCAGTCGTCCTGCTCTCCGGCGGCCTCGATTCCGCCACCTGCCTCGCCATCGCCAGGAACGCGGGCTACGCCTGCCACTGCCTCTCGGTGGACTACGGTCAGCGCCACGCGGCCGAACTCGCCGCCGCCGCGCGCGTCGCCCGCGCCCTCGGCGCCGTCGAGCACCGCGTCGTCCATCTCGACATCGGCCAGTTTGGCGGCTCCGCCCTCACCGACACCACGATCGCCGTGCCGACGGCGGGCGTGCAGCCCGGCATCCCCGTCACCTACGTGCCAGCGCGCAACACCATCATGCTGTCCCTGGCCCTCGGCTGGGCGGAGATTCTCGGCGCCCAGGACATCTACGTCGGCGTGAATGCCGTGGACTATTCCGGCTACCCCGATTGCCGCCCGGAGTTCATCCGCGCCTTCGAGACCCTCGCCAACCTCGCCACCAAGGCGGGCGTCGAGGGCCATGCCCTGCGCCTGCACGCGCCGCTGATCGACCTCTCGAAGGCCGAGATCGTGCGCCGCGGCGCGGCACTCGGCATCGACTACGCGCTCACGGTCTCCTGCTACCAGGCCGATGCCGAGGGCCGCGCCTGCGGCCTGTGCGATTCCTGCCGCCTGCGGCGCGAAGGCTTCGCCGCCGCCGGCCTGCCCGACCCCACGCTATATCAGCAGTCACGCACATAGGAGGCGGTTATCCCTGAAAAGAAGTAATGAATTGGATGGCGGCCGCCTTTGGCAAGAGAATCGCCGCCTTGTTTTCCCATCCACCTAGAAAGGCTCGCCAGGGCGGCGAGCGGAGATGACAACATGGAATTCACCATCCACACTCAGGTTTTGCTCATCGTCTTCGGCCTTGCCGCCGTCATGGGCGCGGTCGCCAACAAGACCAACTTCTGTACCATGGGCGCGGTCTCCGACTGGATCAACATGGAGGACACCGGCCGCCTGCGCGCCTGGCTGCTCGCCGCCGCCGTCGCCATGCTCGGCGTCGCCGTGCTCGAGGCGAGCGGCAAGCTGACCCTCGGCACCGCCACCTTCCCGCCCTACCGCACCGCCAACTTCGCCTGGCTGCGCAACCTGCTCGGCGGCCTGATGTTCGGCATCGGCATGACCCTCGCCTCCGGTTGCGGCAACAAGACCCTGGTACGCATCGGCGGCGGCAACCTCAAGTCGGTGGTCGTGCTGATCATCGCCGGCGCCAGCGCCTACGCCATGCTGTGGACCGACTTCTACAACGCCGTGTTCGGCCAGCTGATCTCCGCCACCACCATCAACCTCGCCACCAGCGGCTTCGCGACCCAGACCCTCGGCGACCTCGTCGGCGTCGGCACCCCGATCGCCAGCATCGTCGTCGCCGTCGGCATCATTGCCTACGCGCTGTCCTCCAGCGAATTCCGCACCAACTTCGACAACCTGCTCGCCGGCGTCGTCATCGGCCTGATCGTCGTCGCCGGCTGGTACGTCACCGGCGGCGCGATGGGCAACGAATGGAAGGAATTCGCCGAATTCGCCGATACCAAGCCCTTGCGCGTCGAGACCCAGTCCTTCACCTTCATCAGCGCGATGGGCGACGGCGCCCGCTACCTGATGAACCCGCGGGACACCTCGCTGGTGAACTTCGGCATCGTCGCCATGCTCGGCGTCATCGCCGGCTCCCTCGTCTGGGCGCTGATCAGCCGCGGCTTCCGCATCGAATGGTTCGTCTCCGGCGGCGACTTCGTCAACCACGCCATCGGCGCCGTGCTGATGGGCATCGGCGGCGTGCTGGCCATGGGCTGCACGGTCGGCCAGGCCATCACCGGCGTGTCGACACTCGCCGTCGGCTCCCTGCTGACCTTTGCCGCCATCGTCGCCGGCGCCGCCGCGACCATGAAATACCAGTACTGGCGCATGATGCAGGAAGCGTGATCCACCGTCCCGGCGCGCCGAATTTTTCGCGCGCCGGGGGTTCCGCAACGGCCGGCGAGTCGCTATAATTCGCGGCCTTTCCCGGGTGGTTAGCTCAGTCGGTAGAGCAGTTGGCTTTTAACCAATTGGTCACAGGTTCGAATCCTGTACCACCCACCAGATTCCCGGGCCGTTAGCTCAGTTGGTAGAGCAGCGGACTCTTAATCCGTTTGTCGTAGGTTCGACCCCTACACGGCCCACCAAATAAATCAACGGCTTGGCTTACACAGTCAAGCCGTTGCCTTTTGGACCGTAGGGAAATCGCGGGAAACATCGGTGCGTTTCCTCCTCCGCCATCCCGCAAGCGCCACTACACCGCTCGATGCACCGCGCGGCTACCGCCAGATGTTCGCGCGGGCCCGCGGCGGCGCGGCAAGCATGGTTTGCTCGACCGCCTTGTGGCGCTGCTTCGTCAGAGCCGACTTGGGGGAATCAGGCGTCGCAGGACTTGCCGCCGCAGCCGCTGCCGCCGGAGCAGCTGCCGCAGCCGCCATCCTTCTTGCGGAAGGGGCCGAGCTGCGGATTGCGCGCGGCGAAGGCGCGATAGAGACGATCGACGCCGATGCCGGCGAGCATGATC
>JANJVS010000164.1 GCA_024709955.1 Rhodocyclaceae bacterium | reverse complement strand
CCGTCGCGGCGGAAGCGAGCACCACCGTCATGCCGCAGGCCAGCGCGCCGAGCAGTTCCAGGCCGGCGATATCGAAGCTCACGGTGGTGATCGCCAAGAGACGCTGCCCCGGGGCGAAGCCGAAGGCCTGGGGCAAGGCGGCGAAGAAGGAAGCCGCGTTGCGGTGGAACAGCCGCGTGCCCTTGGGCTTGCCGGTGGAGCCGGAGGTGTAGATCAGGTAGGCGAGGGCATCGGGACCAATCGCAACCTCCGGCGCCGTGTCGGGCAAGGCGGCATCCGTTTCGTCCAGCCCGATCACCGGCACGCCGGCGGGGGCGGACAGCTCGCCGACGAGAGAACGCGAAGCGAGCACGGCGACGCAGCCGCTGTCCTCGAGCATGAGGGCGACGCGGTCGGCGGGGAAGTCGGGATCGACGGGGACGTAGGCGGCGCCGGCCTTGAGGATGGCGAGCAGGCCGACCAGGAGTTCGGCGCGGCGCTCGGCGACGAGGGCGATGCGCGGCGAGGCCAAAAAGTCGGCGTTCGTGAGACGGTGGCGCAGGGTGTGAGCCAGACGATTCGCGGCGCAATCGAGTTCGCGGTAGGTGAATGCGCCGTCCTCGGCGACCAGGGCGGCAGCGTCGGGCCGCTCCTTCACCTGGCGGTCGAACAGGTCGAGGATGGTCGCGCGCGGCTCGGGCGAGGCACCGCCGTCGCCCCAGGCGAGCAGCTGCGCGCGCTCCTCCGCCGGCACGCAGTCCAGCTCGGACAGCGGCAGGTCGAGGGACGCGGGCGCCTGCACCAGCAGGCGGCGGTAGATGTCGAGCAGGCGCGCGGCGCTCGCGGGCGCGAAGAGGTCGGCGTCGTATTCGAGGCGCAGCTGCAGCTCGCCCTCGGCCTCGATGACTTCCATCGCCAGGTCGAACATCGCGGCGTGGCGCGAGGCGGGCAGCGGCTTGCACTCCAGGCCGGCCATGCGATAGACGCGGTCGTTGCCGTCCTCGAAGATGAACATGGTGTCGAACAGCGGATTGCGCGCCAGGTCGCGCGGCAGCTTGAGCTCGGCGATCAGGGCTTCGAGCGGATAGGCCTGGTGCTCCAGCGCGGCGAGGAATTCCTTCTGCGCGGCGCGCGCGTGTTCGCCGAGGGGCTGGTCGCCGCCGACATTGAGGCGCAGCGGCAGGGTGTTGGCGAACATGCCGATCAGGTCGGCGTAGCGCGGGTCGTCGCGGCCGCCGACGGGCAGGCCGACGACGATGTCGTCCTGGCCCGTGAGCCGGTGCAGGAAGCCGCCGAAGACGCCGAGGGCGAGGCCGAACAGCGTGAGGCGCTTGCTCTTCGCGGCGGCCTTGAGGGCGGCGGTGGCCTGCTTGTCCACGAGCGCGAGGCAGTCGCCGCCGCGATGGCTGCGGCGCGGCGGGCGCGGCTGGTCGAGGGGCAGCTCCAGCAGCGGCGGCAGGCGGTCGTAGCGCGCGCGCCACCAAGTGGCGTCTTCCTTGCAGGCGGCGCTATCGAGATAGGCGGCCTGGGTGGCGACCGCGTCGAGGGGGCGCACCGTCAGGGGCGGCAGCGCGCGGCCTTCGTAGAGCGCCATGAGTTCGCGGGCGAGGATGTTGAGGGCGAGGCCGTCCACGACGATGTGGTGCGCATCCATGACCAGCGCATGACGGTCCGCTCCGTCCGAGAGCAGCAGCACGCGGAACAGCGGCGCGCGGTCGAGCTCGAAGGGACGGATGAAGGCCTCGGCGGCGGCGGTGAATCCGGCGGCCGGGCAGTCGCGCCGCTCGACGGCGAAGTCGATTTCGGCGAGCGGCACGACGCGCTGGGTCAATTCGTCGTTCTCGATGCCGAAGCGCGTGCGCAGCGCCTCGTGGCGCGCAAGAATTTTGCGGAAGCAGTCTTCGAGGCGCGCCGCGTCGAGGCGGCCGGCGATGTCGAGGGCCAGCGGCACGTTGTAGACCGTGTTGCGGCCTTCGAGCTGGGTGAGGGCATACAGCCGCCTTTGGGCGAAGGAAGCAGGACCGGCGGCGGCATCCCGCTTCCCTTCAGATTTTCCCGGCGTGGCACCTCCAGAGGTGCGGAACTCGAAGCCGCCGGCGCGCAGTTCCTGCACGGCCTCCTTGACGGTGGCGACGATGCGCTCGATCTCGGCCTCGCCGTGGGCGAAGGAGAGGAACAGCACGCGGCGCTCCCAGACGTAGATGCCCTTGAGGATCAGCAGGAAGAAGAACAGGTCGAGCTCGATGGGCTGCATCAGCGCGCTGTACTTGCCGCTGCCGTCGAAGCGGAACTGGGAGCCGAAGTGGGCGACCTGCATCGGCACCTGATGCTCGGCGAACCAGGCGTTGAGCGTGTCGGCGAAGCGCTGGCTGCGCGCGTTGAGCTCGGCGTAGCCGGCCTCGCCCAGGCGCTCCAGTTCGGCGAGCGCTGTCTTGGCGGCGGCGAGCGCCAGCGGGTGCTTGACGTAGGTGCCGCCGAAATAGACCACGTCGCCGCAGGGATGCGAGTCGTCGCCGTAGTTCCACGGCCCGCCGTCCACGCTGTCGAGGAAGCGCGCGGAACCGGCGACGGCGGACATCGGCAGGCCGCCGCCGGCGATCTTGCCGTAGGTGGCGAGGTCGGCGCGCACGCCGAAGTGGGCCTGGGCGCCGCCGGGGCCGATGCGGAAGCCGTTGATCATCTCGTCGAAGATCAGCGCGCAGCCGGCGTTTGCGGTGATGCTGCGCAGCTCGCGCAGGAAGGCGGCGGGCTGCAGGCTCGGGCGGCGCGACTGCACCGGCTCGACCAGCACGGCGGCGAACTCATGGGCTTGGGCCTTGATTGCGGCCAGCGCCTCGTCGGTGCCGTAGTTGAGGATCACCAAATCCTCGACCATGCCGGGCGGGATGCCGGCGGCGATCGGCCAGACGTGGCCGTCGTGCTCGACGCCGAGCACGCCGTCCCAGGTGCCGTGGTAGGCGCCGGCGAACAGCGCGATCTTGCGCCGGCCGGTGACGGCGCGGGCGATGCGCACGGCCATCATCACCGCCTCGGCGCCGGTGTTGCAGAAGGTGACGCGCTCCATGCCGACCATGCGGCAGAAGATCTCGGCGACGTCGGCGGCGAGCGGCGTCTGCGGGCCGATGGCGTAGTGCG
>JANJVS010000163.1 GCA_024709955.1 Rhodocyclaceae bacterium | reverse complement strand
GTTCGCCCTGCTGTTCATCGACCTCGACAATTTCAAGACCGTGAACGAAAGCCTCGGCCACGGCCTCGGCGACCAGGTGCTGATCGAAGTGGGGCGGCGCCTGCAGGAAATGCTGCCCGAGAAGGACGCGGTGGCGCACATCGGCGGCGACGAGTTCTACCTGATCCTCGACCACGGCGACGCCATGCCGGTGGACCTGATGGCGCAGCGCATGATCGACGCCCTCGGCGCTCCCTACTACCTCGACGGCAAGTGCGTGTATGTCGGCGCCAGCGTCGGCATCGCCCTCTTCCCGGCCGACGGCCACGACGCCGCGACGCTGCTGAGCAGCGCCGACGCGGCGCTGCACCAGGCCAAGCTGCAGGGGCGCGGCATCCTGCGCTTCGCCTCGCCGGAGATGACCCAGCGGGCGAAGCAGCGCCTCACCCTCGAAGCCGAGCTGCGCAGCGCCATCGAGCGCGGCGAGCTGCTGCTGCACTACCAGCCGCAGATCGACCTGATCAACGGCAAGATCGTCGGCCTGGAGGCGCTGGTACGCTGGCGCCATCCGGAGCGCGGCATGATCCCGCCCGGCGAGTTCATTCCCCTCGCCGAGGAGAGCGGACTGGTGGTGCGTCTCGGCGAATGGGTGCTGCGCGCCGCCTGCCGCCAGATCAAGGCCTGGCGGGACGCCGGGCTGACGCCGCGCCATACGGCGGTGAACGTTTCCGCCGTGCAGCTGAGCCGCGGCCGCCTCGTCGAATCGGTCAAGGCGGCGCTCGACGAGAGCGGCATCCAGCCCGGCCAGCTGGAGCTGGAGATCACCGAGAGCTTCGTGCTGGTGGACCGCGAGCAGTCCTTCCAGACCCTGAGCGAGCTCAAGGCCCTCGGCGTGCGCCTGTCGATCGACGATTTCGGCACCGGCTATTCCTCGCTTTCCCACCTGCAGCAGATCGAGGTGGATAAGCTCAAGGTGGACATGTCCTTCGTGCGCGACATGACCACCAACAGCGGCAACGCCTCGATCGTCAAGGCGATCGTCGCCCTCGGCCACAGCCTCGGCCTGGAAGTGATCGCCGAGGGCGTCGAGGAGCAGGGCCAGGCGCGCTACCTGCGCTCGCTGCTGTGCGACATGATGCAGGGCTACCTGATCAGCCGCCCGCTGCCGGCCGACGAGATGACGCGCTTCCTGACCGATTTCCGCCCGCCGACGATATCGGCGGATGACGAGGCGCTATGCACCCTGCTGCTGGTGGACGACGAGCCGGCGATCCTCTCCTCCCTCAAGCGCCTGCTGCGGCGCGAGAACTACCGCATCCTCTCCGCCGCCAGCGGCGACGAGGCGCTCGCCCTGCTCGCCGAGCACGCGGTCGGCGTCATCATCACCGACCAGCGCATGCCCGGCATGAGCGGCACCGAACTGCTGGCGCGCGCGCGCAGCATGCACCCGCGGGCGGTGCGCATGGTGCTGTCCGGCTACACCGGCCTCGACAGCCTGACCGAGGCGATCAACCGTGGCGAGATTTACAAGTTTCTCACCAAGCCCTGGGAGGACGCGGAGCTGCTCGACGCGGTGCGCGACGCCTTCCGCCACTACGGCCGCAACGCCGAGACCGAGCGCTGAAGCCGGCGGCACCGTGCTGCCGGCGCCGACTTTTCGCGCCGCCCGGAACGGCGCGTCAGGCCCCGGGGTGCCGCTCCCAGATCAGCCGGCCGTCGCGCCAGACCTCGCGCACGCGGTGGAAGGGAATCGCATGCACGCGGCCCGCGTCATCGACGAGGTCGAAGAAGGACGGATTCTCGGCGTCCCAGGCGATCTCGCGCAGGTCGGCGCGCAGCACTTTTCCTTCCACGCGGTCCCAGTAGCCGATGGCGAAGCGCGCCTTGGCGAACTCCGCGTCCCAGCGGATGCGCGCGAGCAGTGCGTGGATCGGCTGCATCCGCGTATCAGCCGCCCGCCGGGCCGCCCCAAGGGCGGCTGCGCCCCCCGTGGGGGGCAGCGAACGCATGTGAGCGTGGGGGGGCAAAACATGCGCCCGCCGGGCCGTCCCAAGGGCGGCTGCGCCCCGCCGTGGGGGGCAGCGAGCCGGTCTTGCGAGCGTGGGGGGCCAATGTGTTCAGCCCTTGACGCAGACCAGCGGCGCCAGCCGCGCGACGCGCCGCGACAGGCCGGCGCGGTCGGCGGACTCGACCACCGCGCCGACCTCCTTGTAGGCCAGCGGCGCCTCCTCGGCGACGCCGCGCAGGCTCGGGCTCTTGATCAGGATGCCGCGCGCGGCGAGTTCGTCCACCACCGCGCGGCCGTGCCAGCGCTTGGTCGCCTCGTGGCGGCTCATGGTGCGGCCGGCGCCGTGGCAGGAGGAGCCGAAGGCCTGTTCTTCCTCATTTCTTCCCATGGCTGCCGAGCCGGCGAGAATCCACGAGGACGTGCCCATGCTGCCGCCGATCAGCACCGGCTGGCCCACCGCCGCGTATTCGGGCGGCAGCTCCGGGTGGCCGGGGCCGAAGGCGCGCGTCGCGCCCTTGCGGTGCACGAAAAGTTTCCGCTGCTGCCCGGCCACGCGGTGGGTCTCCTCCTTGCAGGTGTTGTGGGAGACGTCGTAGAGCAGCGGCAGCTTCACGCCGGGGAAGATTTCCGCGCAGGCCTCGCGGGCGAGCTGGGTGAGGATCTGGCGGTTGGCCAGCGCGCAGTTGATCGCCGCGCGCATCGCGCCGAGGTAGCGCTGGCCGAGGGCGGACTTCAGCGGCGCGCAGGCGAGTTCCCGGTCGGGCAGATGGATGCCGGCCGCCGGCGCGGCGACCACCATCTCGCGCAGGTAGTCGGTGCCGATCTGATGGCCCAGGCCGCGCGAGCCGCAATGGATGCTCACCACCACGTCGTCCGTCGCCAGCCCGTAGGCCGTAGCGGCGGCGGCGTCGAAAATCTCCTCGACCACCTGGACTTCGAGGTAGTGATTGCCCGAGCCCAGGGTGCCCATCTCGTCGCGCTGGCGCTTCTTGGCCTGGTCCGAGACCGCGCCGGGCTCGGCGCCGGCGACGCAGCCGCGCTCCTCGATGTGCGCCAAGTCGGCGGCCGTGCCGTAGCCCTGCTTGATCGCCCACTGCGCGCCGCCCTTGAGCATCGCGTCCATGCCTTTCGCGTCGAGGCGCAGCGCGCCGGTGCTGCCGAGACCGGCGGGGATGCGCGCGTAGAGGATGTCGGCGAGCGCCTTCTGTTCGCGCGCCAGATCGGCGCGCTTCAAGCCCGTGTGCAGCGTGCGCACGCCGCAGGAGATGTCGAAGCCGACGCC
>JANJVS010000159.1 GCA_024709955.1 Rhodocyclaceae bacterium | reverse complement strand
GCAGCGGCGGCTTGGCGAAGGACTGCGGTGCCTGGGCGGCGGCCAACGTCGCCCAGAGGCCGATCAGCAATGCGGCGAGAAAGCGTTTCATCCCTTGTGCTGTTGCTCCATCATCTTCTTGCGCCGTTCGGCGCGCATCTTGCGGATGCGGCTGACGTCCTTCGACATGTCGGTGTAGGCCGCGAGCAGGGCCTGGTCGAACTTTACCAGCTCGCCGCCGTTGGCGGCCTGGGCGGCCCTGGCCGCCTCCTCGCCGCCGTAGGCGACCTTGCTGTTCGCGGTCATCACGCCCGGCAGCTTGCTGCCGACGAGGAAGCTTGCCTTGTCCACATCTACGAGCGGCCTGGATTCGGCGGTGACGGCGTTGTCGCCGACCCAGATGGCCTTGGGCTCGCGATCCACGTTGAGGGACAGGCTGATCGCCGCGCAGTGCAGCGAGCAGGTGCCGTCGGCGAGGTCGTCGCTGTACTGGATCAGCATGCGCGAATGGTGGTACTGCTTGCGGTCCATGCCGCAGTAGGGGCACTTCGGGTATTTCTCGATGTCGTTTTCGTGGGCCTGCGGGTCGGCCGGCTTCTTGGGGATGAACTGTAACGGCGTGCCATCGCCGGGGCAGGCCGGTTGCGCGTGGCTTTGGCCGGCGGCAAGGCCGACGCCGGCGAGCAGGGAAAGTTTGAGGGCGGAGCGGCGGTCCATGGTGTTCTCCTCTTGGGGCGATTGATCATGCAATGCAATATAAGCCTTGGGTAATGGAGCTGCCTGCGACATCTTGCCGCAGCATGTCGTTCAATCACCGACGGGAAGGGCGGTGCGGTCCACCACGCGCCGCAGCACGAAACTCGAATGCACCCCGGTCACGCCGGGAATGCGCGTGATGCGGTTCAGGAGGAGGTCCTGATAGGCATCCATGTCGCGCACCACGGCCTTCAATTGGTAATCGGCGTCCTGGCCGGTGATCAGCAGGCATTCGACGATTTCGGGAATCGCGCGGATCTCGGCCTCGAAGTTCTCGAAGCGCTCCGGCGTGTGGCGGTCCATGGAAATGTGGATCAGCGCCATCAGCGTCAGCCCGAGCTTGCGGGCGTCTAGCAGGGCGCGGTAACCGGCGATGATGCCGGCTTCCTCCAGGGCGCGCACGCGGCGCAGGCAGGGAGAGGGGGACAGGCCGATGCGGTCGGCCAGATCCTGGTTGCTGATGCGGCCGTCCTCCTGCAATACGCGGAGAATCTCGCGGTCGTAGCGGTCGATGTTGGTTGCCATGCTATTAAATTTATTGAATGAGCAATATTATTGCCAATCATATGCGATGAGAGGCAATAATCGCAAGCACCTGCCAAGCGGTTTTACCTAAGATTGCGCCATCACAACCCGAAAATCAGGAGCGCATCATGTTCGCCAACCCCGCCGCCAAATACCGTCCCTTCCCGCCCGTGACGCTCCCCGACCGCCAGTGGCCGGGCCGCATGCTCGACCGCGCGCCGATCTGGATGAGCACCGACCTGCGCGACGGCAACCAGGCGCTTTTCGAGCCGATGAACGTCGAGAAGAAGATGCGCATGTTCCGTACCCTCTGCGCGATCGGTTTCAAGGAGATCGAAGTGGCCTTTCCCTCGGCCTCGCAGACCGACTTCGACTTCGTGCGCGGTCTCATCGAGGGCGGCCACATTCCCGACGACGTCACCATCGAGGTGCTCACCCAGGCACGCGAGCATTTGATCCGCCGTAGCTTCGAGGCCGTCAAGGGCGCGCGGCGCGTGATCATGCATGTCTATAACGCCACCTCGCCGCTCTTCCGCGAGGCCGTCTTCGGCATGAGCAAGCCGGAGGTCGTGAACATGGCCGTCGACGCCGTGCGCCTCATCAAGGAGCTCGCCGCCGCGCAACCGGAAACCGAATTCGTCCTCGAATACAGCCCCGAAACCTTCACCGCCACCGAGCTCGATTTCGCGAAGGAAGTCTGCGACGCCGTCACCGCCGAGTGGGGCGCGACGCCGGACCGCAAGGTGATCCTCAACCTTCCGGCCACCGTCGAGGTCGCCACGCCCAACGTCTATGCCGACCAGATCGAGTGGATGCACCGCAACGTCGCGCGCCGCGACAGCGTGATCATCAGCCTCCATCCACACAACGACCGCGGCACGGCGGTGGCCGCCGCCGAGCTCGGTCTCATGGCCGGCGCCGACCGCGTCGAGGGTTGCCTGTTCGGCAACGGCGAGCGCACCGGCAACGTGGACCTCGTCACCCTCGCCTTGAATCTCTATACGCAAGGTATCGCGCCGGGGCTCGATTTCTCGGACATCAACGCCGTCGCGCGCACCTACGAACACTGTACCCAGCTCCCGGTCCACCCGCGCCACCCGTACGTGGGGGATCTCGTGTTCACGGCCTTCTCCGGCTCCCACCAGGACGCCATCAAGAAGGGGTTCGCCGTCCAGAAGACGGCCGAGTCGTGGGCGGTGCCCTATCTCCCGGTCGATCCGGCCGACCTCGGCCGCAGTTACGATTCGGTGATCCGCGTGAACAGCCAGTCGGGCAAGGGCGGCATCGCCTACCTGCTCGAAACCGAATACGGCATCGTCATGCCGCGCCGCCTGCAGGTGGAGTTCTCCGCCGAGGTGCAGCGCCATACCGACGCGCACGGCGGCGAGATGAGCGCGGCCGACATTCACGCCTTGTTCGTACGTACCTACCTCGAGAGCGCCGCGCCGGTGCGCTACGTGGAGCACCACTTGTTCGAGCACGGCAAGATGCAGGGCATCCGCCTCGCCGTCGAGGTGAACGGCGTGCCGCATCTCTTGAGCGGCGAAGGCAACGGCCCGATCGACGCGGCGGTGCATGCCTTGCGCGGCATCGGCATCGACGTGCAGGTGAGGAGCTATGAGGAACGCGCCATGAGCCCGAGCGGCGACGCGGGCGAGGCCGTGGCCTGCGCCTTCCTCGAACTCGCGCGCCACGGCGAGCGCGCGGAGCGCTACGGCGTCGGCATGGACGCGAACATCGTCACCGCCTCGATCAAGGCCATCGTCGGCGGCGTCAATCGGCTGGGCGTGCCCGCCGACGCGGAGGCGCGCGCGGTAGCTTGAAATAGCGCTTCCCTTCCCGCGCGGTCTAACTAGACTTCGGTGCAGGAGGAGCGAAGGGGAGGGACGATATGAGCATCAACCGCTGGTTGCGAATGGTCGCGGCGGCATGGCTGTTGTTGAGCGGCCCGTTGCACGCCGCCGAAGGCAGGGACGAGGTGACGCGCCATGCGCTTGAAGCGCCCGCCGCGGCGGAGCAGACGGTGGCGGGCTTGGCCCGTTACCTCGCGCCGCCGTCGTTTTCCGTGGAGGATCGGGCATGGTCGATCTTCGTCTGGATCGGCGACCGCATCCTTTATGACGTCGATGCCTATTTGAGCGGCCGGGTCCGCGATGCCACGGTCACGGCGGAGGATGTGCTGAAGCGCAGGGTGACGGTTTGCGACGGCTATGCGCGGCTGTATGCGGCCCTGGCCAGGGCCGCCGGACTGGAGGTGACGATCATCGAGGGATACGCCAAGGCCTACGGCGTCGCCGAGCAGACCGTCTTCTCCATCCCGAACCATGCGTGGAATCTGGTGCTGCGCGACGGTCGCTGGGACGTGATCGATCCGACCTGGGGGGCGGGCTACGTTTTCCAGGACCGCTATGTCAAGCAGCTCGACCAGTTGTTTTTCCAGAGCCAGCCGGAAGAACTCAAGTTCACCCATTGGCCGGTGGATGCCAAGTGGCGGCATACCGTCGGCCTGAAACTGCGCAAGGATGAGTTCGAGGCGCAGCCGCGGGTCGATCCGGGCCTGTTCCGCGCCGGCGTGAAGGGCGGCGCCGTGAGCGCGGCCATCGGCCAGCCCGGCTACAGGGGGCTGGTGACCGTGTTCGAGCAGAACCATCGCGGCCTCGTCGTGCGCTCGATCCCCCTGACGCAGTTCCTGCGGGCCGGCCAGCCCTACTTCTTCCAGATGCTCGCCAGGAGCTTCGACGAGGTGGTGATCATGAACGGCGGCAGGGTGGTGGCCCTGGCTGCGCGGGACGGGGAAGTTCAGGACGAGTTCCTGCCCCTGCCCGGCTCGCTGCTGGTCGCCGGACGGCTCAAGGAAAATGGCCGGCTGACGGGGCTGTTCCAATATACCGTCGAGTAGCCTGCGCCCCGTTGCGGATGGCGCCGGGGACGAGCTGCGGCGGCTTGCCGCGCGGCGATTTGTCCAATTGCGGCCCGCCGCGGGCGGCGTAGCATGCGCCGCGCTCCCGCATCGCGGCTTCGGCCCGGCCCTCCCGCCATGGGCGCTCGCCGCGTCGGGAGCATCCCGTTTTCCCACTCCACATAGGATGCCCCATGAAGAAAGCCGCCCTGCTCGCCCTCTTGCTCGTTCCCGGTCTCGTTCTGGCCGGCCCCCCCGCTCCCAAGAAGGAGGGTATCGAGAGCAAGGACTACAAGTGGAACGCCCAGGAGGGCGAGAAGATCGAAGCCTTGAAGCTCAAGGGCGATCCGAAGAATGGCCAGGAGACCTACGAGGTTTGCGGCGCCTGCCACCTGCCTTCCGGAGCGGGCCGTCCCGACGGCACCTTTCCTCAGTTGGCCGGCCAGCACGCGACGGTGCTGATCAAGCAGATGGCCGACATCCGCGAGGGCCTGCGCGACAACCCGACGATGTACCCATTCGCCAAGGAGGCGATGCACAACCCGCAGGAGGTGGCGGATACCTCGGCCTACATCCAGACCCTGTGCATCCCGACCGACCACGGCAAGTATGAGGGCAAGGACTACGATGCCCAGGTCGCCAAGGGCAAGGAGCTCTACGAGAAACAGTGCAAGGAGTGCCACGGCGTCAACGGCGAGGGCAACGCCGAGAAGTTCTATCCCGTCATCGCCGGCCAGCACTACAAGTACCTGCTGCGCCAGATGACCGAGATTCGCGACGGCCATCGCCGCAACGCCAACCCGGACATGGTCAAGGTCATCAAGCCCTACACCAACGAGCAACTGGTGGCGATCTCCGCCTACCAGTCCCATCTGTCGATGCCCGGCAGGATGTGCGCCGACAAGGGCGCCAAGGGCGGCAAGAAGAAGTGATGTCGCGCGGCGCCGGCGCACCGTCCCGCCGGCGCCGAGTTTTCCGGGCGCTCAGCCGACCAGCTTGTACATCACCAGAAAATAGCGCAGGCCCTGCCAGAGCGTCGAGACGCCGAGGGCGATGACGAACAGCGCCGCGCCCTTGAGCAGCCAGCCGCGCAGGCGGGGGCCGAGCTTGCCGAACAGCACCGAGGCGGAGAGCATCGAGGGCAGGGTGCCGGCGCCGAAGGCGAGCATCAGCAGCATGCCCTCGGGCGG
>JANJVS010000143.1 GCA_024709955.1 Rhodocyclaceae bacterium | reverse complement strand
CTCGCAAAACTCGCGGCCGTGCCCAGCAGCAAGGCGAGCGCCGGTATCACGGCATTCGGCACGGTGGCGGGTTGCCGTGCCGTCTTTAGCGCATATGCCGTCGCCAATGCCGCGAGCACACCGATCATGGCGTGCGGCAGCGCGTACGACCGGCTCCACTCGGCCCAGGCCTCGCGGACGATCAGGCTGTCCATAGCCGCGTAACCGACCAGCACCGCGCCGATAACGAGCACCGCGCGCGTCCGCGGATGCTTGGCGAGGTCGAACTCGATCGCATCGGGGCTACCGCCCGAGTAACGCTCGCCGAACAGTCCGGCCTCCTCCAGCACCGCCCACAGCGGCGCGGCGCGCATGTCGGTCGCCGTGCTCGTTGGTCCGCCTACGCCCGGCCGATCCTCGATCCAGTCGGTCGGCCGCAACGGAATCGCGGCCGCCCCGAAACCCTTGCGCCAGAGGCGCACGACGCCGAAGCGTTGCAGGACGGAGACGCGCTCAATGTCGTCCCAGCGGCACGTCCAGCCACCTAATGGACCGAGTAGGAATTTCAACGGCAGCCCACTGTCCATGCGCATTCCCTGCGCATCGATGGTCAACCGCGCCGTCGCCGCATGACGACGTTCGACCCAGAGCGAAACCGGAATAAACAAAATCATGACGACCATTTCTAGTCCTTTGCCAGGCTCTGATAGCACTTTGGGGAGCGCCTTGAGGAGTTTGTCCTGCAACTCGAATTCGCGGGTGACCAACCCTATCATCACAATCATTGCCACAGCTATGATTGATAGCAGCATGGTCTCGGTTTTGCGGCTGCGTTTGGGAGCGATGCGAAATATCCGGGATGAAGAGATCATGATGAAAAACCCTCGCTGTCTGGGTGGCCCAACCGATTCCTATACGTCCCAATGCCCCGCAAGGCACGCCAAGTTCCTTGGGTACGACCGGCACGCGGTCTATCCACGACCTTCGGTCAGAAGCCACAACCTGGAAAAGTCGGCGCTGGCGGGACGGTGAAGTGCATGGCCGCATCTACACAAGCTGGACATGACCAGATCGATGCAAAAAGAATTACGGGACACACACAACTTCATGCTAGATGAAAAGCTTCACAAACAGCCACACGCTGACAACCACCAGAATGGTGCCGGCCAACACGAACGTCCGGTAGTGCGAAACCCGCTTGGGCGACAGCGACGGGTAGATCACCGAGCGCCGAGGGTCGTCCGGGTCGCAGTAGGCTGTCTTCTCTTTGCATATCTGCTCAACCAGCACCGCAGCATGGCTCGGGGAATCGACCCAGATGGATTTCCGGTCGAGTGCGACGCGGCGGCTTTCGATATCTCGGCCGCCGACTGCGTAGCGGTATCTGACCACTGGATAGTAGTAGGTCAGACGAGCATATTGAATGACATCCAGCTCCGAGGCTACATCCGCCTCCAAGATGTCGATACCGACCTTGCGCCATGTCGGCATCTTCTTGTTCAGCGCCAGGACGCTTCGCCCCTTCCATATGAAGAAAAGCCCGGTGGCAAACAGCAGGAGCAGGAGAAAGGCGTTCATGACAGGACTATGTCCATGCGCGCGAAGCAAAAGTCGGCGCTGGCGGGACACCGCGGGCCGACTCGCAGGGAGGCAAGCAGAGGAAAGGACCAGACGACGCTAGTCATGCGCTTGCAAATCAAGCCAGGATGCGCCGGGTCGTGGGCGCAAGGGCAAAGCAGCCAGCCCGACCATCAGCGCCGTCATGAGAACCGCAAGCGACAGCAGGGCAAGCGCGTATTCCGGCACCAGCACCAGCCACAGGGGCAGCAGGAACAGTTGCGAGAACACCCCGACGAGCAACTCGGTCGGCATGCGCCGAACTTGCAGACTTGCACCACAGCTCCTGCATTCGCAGGCTCTATCGCAGAATGCTTCGGCGACTTTCGTGCCGACCGTGCAGAACGCAGCGCCGCAGACGGGGAATTTGATCGTCATTGCACATCCCATAAGGATTAATTGCATGGAATATACCCTGCTGCGCCAAGTATCACCAGTGGCGCGCGACGGTCTGTCGCGCTCCATGACTTTCCGGCGGTGGCGGGGCATATTCCATGGCCATGCCCCCCCGCCATGCTCACCAGCTGGAACGTTTTCCTGCTGATCTATCTGTCGATCGCCTCCGTGCCTGCCGCCATCCTGGCGCTACGGGGTTTCGGCTGGCGGTCGCGCACTTTCGTCGTCAGCCAGCTCGCCGCCTGGATCGGCAGCGGCTAGATCGTCATGGTCTGGATCGCCATGCTGGAGAAACCGGAAAGCCCTTCCCTTCGCCGCCCCGCCACGCCGGTCCGCGACCCCTACGAATATTGAGAAGGCCTAACAGCGCGGCGATTGCGTTTCTTTCTTCCCCCATCGCGAACTTTGCTCGCCGGGCACACTGGACGCGCTAAGATTTCGCGACCAGCACCTGACAAGGAGGAGACTGCAATGACAATAATCCACAAGGAAATCGCCGCCCCGGTGGCGCTCAAGACCTTCCGGGCGCCGGCGGGCACCGGATTCAGCCAGCCGAGCACCTTCACGCTGGTGCGCGCCGAGTCCCCCGCCCTGTGCGTGATGACCGACCTCAAGCAGGTCTCCGCCGCCACCATCGGCCCGCAGGCCACGCTGGCCCAGGCCAACCAGACCATGATCTCGCGCGGCGTGCGCCTGCTGCTGGTGGTCAACCACGACGACGAGGTGCTCGGCCTGATCACCGCACGCGACACCCAGGGCGAGAAGCCGATCCAGCTGATCCAGGAACGCGGCGGCAAGCACAGCGACCTGCTGGTCGCCGACGTGATGTGCCCGCGCGACAGCATCGACCTGATCGACGCCGCCGACGTGCTGCGCGCCACGGTGGGCGATGTCGTCAACACCCTCAAGACCCTGCATCGCCAGCACGCGCTGGTGGGCGAGCGCGACGCGATCACCGGCCAGGTGCGCATCCGCGGCATCTTCTCGGCCACCCAGATCGGCCGCCAGCTCGGCGCCGCGATCCAGACCTTCGAGGTCGGCACCACCTTCACCGAGATCGAGGGCTTCCTCGCCCGGGACAACACCTGAACGGCAGCCTGACGCTCGAACTCGCGCTGCGCTGGCGGGACGGCACGGCGGACCACTGCGACCGGCACTGGTTCGCCGGCGTCGATCCGCGGGAGTCCGACCTGCCGCCGGCCCTGGCGGAGCGGCTCGAAAAACTCGGCGCTGGCGACACGGTGGCCGTGCCGCTGGCCGACGGCGCGGAGCTTTCCGCGCGGGTCGTCGCCGTCTCCGACCAACCCGCCGCCGGCTACCTGCCCATCCTCTTCGCCCTGCGCGCACTCCGGCGCGCCGACCTGGCCGCGCTCGACGCGCTCGCCGAGCCCTACGCGCGGCCCGACGGAGACGATGCCGGCTTCTACGCGCGCGAGCGCCTCGTCGATCACCTCGACACGCAGGCGCTGGACTGCTGGCGCGCCTTCACCGGCCGCTTCGTCGTGGACGGCGCGGCGGTGCTCGACCTCATGGCCAGCCACGATTCCCATCTGCCGGCGGAGGCGCGGCCGGCCAGCGTCGCCGGCCTCGGCATGAACGCGGCTGAGCTTGCCGCCAACCCCGCCCTCGTCGAGCGGGTCGTTCATGACCTCAACGCCGAGGCGCGCCTGCCCTGGGACGACGCGCGCTTCGACGTCGTGCTCTGCGCACTGTCGATCGAATACCTGACGCGGCCCGAGGCCGTGCTGCGCGAGGCGCGGCGCGTGCTCAAGCCCGGCGGCGCCTGCCTCGTCACCTTCTCCGAACGCTGGTTCCCGCCCAAGGCGGTGCTGCCCTGGCCGACGCTGACGCCGGGCCAGCGCCTCGCCTGGGTGCTGCGCCACCTGGCGCGCGCCGGCTTCGCGAACCTGCAGACGGAATCCCTGCGCGGCCTGCCGCGCCCGGCGGACGACAAGTACATCCGCCAGACCGCCCTGGCCGACCCGCTCTACGCCGCCTGGGGCAGCGCCTGAGCTGACGGCCTCGCCTAGGCCGTCAGCTTGCGGTAGATATCCGCCACCTTGAGTGGCAGCTTCTTCGCCTCGTCGAGCACGGTGTAGCTGGCCGGTCCGTACATGTGCTTGAGGTAGTCGGCGCCCTGGCGGTCGATGGTGATGCAGTAGCTGCGGATGCCCTGCTGGCGCGCCTCCTGCAGCGCGCGGCGCGTGTCCTCGATGCCGTAGTTGCCGCGGTATTCGTCGCCGAAGTCGTCGGGCCGGCCGTCGGAAAGCGTCACCAGCAGCTTGTGGCGCGCCGGCTGCCGCGCCAGCAGCAGGGTCAGGTGGCGGATCGCCACGCCCATGCGCGTGTAGTCCTTGGCCTCGATAGCGTCGATGCGCGCGCGCACGGCGTCGTCGTAGCGGTCAGCAAAGCTCTTGATGCGGTAGATGTCGCAGCGCGTGCGCGTCCAGCCCGAGAAGCCGTAGATCGCGTAGCTGTCGCCGAGCTTTTCGAGGGCCTCGCAGAGCATCACCAGCGCCTCCCTTTCCGCGTCGTTGATCCAGCCCTTGGTCGAGCCGCTCATGTCCACCATGAACATCGCGGCAAGGCTTCTGTCGTTCCTCACGCGCCGGCTGAACAGGCGCGGCGAGGGCTCG
The DNA here is from genome assembly GCA_024709955.1 of Rhodocyclaceae bacterium. GTDB lineage: Bacteria > Pseudomonadota > Gammaproteobacteria > Burkholderiales > Rhodocyclaceae > Sulfuricystis. Next base: position 2,245 of record JANJVS010000143.1, on the reverse strand, counting down.
GCGCCGCTCCGGCGGTCGTTCACCGCCTCGACGAGCGCGTCGAGGTCGATCTCCTCGCCCTCGGGCTGCCGGCCGAGGATGCGGTCCTCGCCGCGCACCGCCTCGAAGCGGCGCTTGAGCTGGTGGATCAGCGGAGCATAGCGGCGTTTCACGTCCGCGACGAAGCCGCCGTCGCCGGGCGGCACCGGCATTTCGTAAACGTGGCACCAGCCGCGCCGGTAGGCGTTGCGGTGGTAGTCCCACTCGTCGTAGCGGAAATCGGCATCGCGGTCGCTCTTGAGTTCGGGCCCGTCCGCGGTCTTGTCCGTCGGCGTCCAGGCCCCGTCGCCCGCCGGCGTCAGCGCCTCGGGCGGCACCGCGCCGAGATCCTGGGCCAGCGACTGGGCGGCGGCCTGCGCGTCCGGCGGCAGGGTCACGGCCTCGCCGTCGACGCGCACCTCCAGCGCGCCGGTCTCGCTGTCGAGGGTGGCGGTGAATTCGTTGGGCGCCGCCGGCTTGCGGCCGCCCGCACCCTTCAATGCGCCGATGGCCTTGCGCAGCGTTTCGGTGTCGCGGGCGATGCGCGCCGCGCGCACGCGGCCGGCGGCGGTCGGGTCGAGCCGGCCGCAAAAAGTCGGCGCTGGCGGCACGGTGCCGCGCGCCATGAAGCGCTCCAGCCAGGCGAGGGTCACGCCCACGCCGGCCCCCGGCGCCTGCAGTTCGGGCAAGGCTTCCGCCAGCTCGGCCGGCCAGTCGCCGCGCAAGTCGGCGAGCATGCCGCCGAGCCCGGGAAGGTCGCGCGCGACGCAGCTTTCCAGCCTTGCCGCTTCGAGCAGGGCCAGCCAGGTGAGCGCCTGCTCGCGCCCATCGGGCTCGGGCCACTGGGCCAGGGCGGCGTCGAGGTCGACGTTGAAGGTGCCATGGCGCGTCTGCGCCCAGAGCTGCACCGCGAGTCCCATGTAGAAACGGCGGTTGTCCTCGGCGGCGACGAAATGGGCGAGGCGCGCGGGCAGGAAGATCGTCTCGGTGTCGGTCCAGGGGTAAGCGCCTGCTTTCACCGCCAGCGCGCGGCCGGAGAGGCCCTGGACGAAGCGCGCGAGGCGCTGCTCCACCTCGGCGAAGCTCGCCGCGTGCCGCCCCTCGCGGATGGCGACGAAGCCGTCGAGGTCGCGCAGCCGCTCCATCGCCGGGCGCAGACCCTCCTTGTCGTAGGCGTCGAGGCCGGCCAGCGCCCAGGCCTCGAAGTCCTTCTCGCCGATCTGCTCCAGCGCCTTCGGCGCCAGGGTGGCGATCAGGTAGCCGATCTCGGCATAGGTCTGCGCCGCCACGCCGGTCCAGTGCAGCACCAGGTCCTGGTGGTGGCGCGGCAGCGCTTCGAGCAGCGCCGCCAGCCGCTCGATGGAGCGGTGCGAGGGCGAGGCGAACAGCAGGGCATCGAGCTTTTCTTCGAGCTCGTGCTCGAATAAACGTCGATCGGTCAAAAGACGGCTCGCACGAGATCGTCCAGCGTCTGCGTCATGTCCGGATCGTCGGTGAGCGCGCGCGCCACGGCGGCCGTCGCCGCGACGGCCGGCACCATGCCGGCGCCGACGAGCTGGGCCGCATGCACCAGCAGGCGCGTGCTCGCGCCCTCGTCCAGGCCGGCGCCCTTGAGGTTGCGCGTCAGCTCGCCGAGCTTGACGAGCTTCTGCGCCATGCCTGCATCGATGCCGCCCTCGGTGGCGACGATCCGGGCCTCGACCTCGGCGCTCGGGTAGTCGAACTCCAGCGCGACGAAGCGCTGGCGCGTGCTCGGCTTGATCTCCTTGAGCACGCTCTGGTAACCGGGGTTGTAGGAGATCACCAGCATGAAGTCGTCCGGCGCCGGGATCAGCTCGCCGCGCTTGTCCACCGCCAGCGCGCGGCGCGTGTCGGCCAGCGGGTGGATCACCACCGTGGTGTCCTTGCGCGCCTCGACGATCTCGTCGAGGTAGCAGATCGCCCCGGCGCGCACGGCGGCGGTGAGCGGCCCGTCGAGCCAGACCGTCTCGTCGCCGACGATCAGGTAGCGGCCGACGAGGTCGGCCGTGGTCAGGTCGTCGTGGCAGGCCACCGTGACCAGCGGGCGGCCGAGCTTCCAGGCCATGTACTCGACGAAGCGCGTCTTGCCGCAGCCGGTCGGGCCTTTCAAGAGCACCGGCAGGCGCTTGGTCGCGGCCGCTTGGAACAGCGCGACCTCGTCGGCCACGGGTTGATAGTAGGGTTCCGCGCTCAAGCGTTCGAGCTC
>JANJVS010000023.1 GCA_024709955.1 Rhodocyclaceae bacterium | reverse complement strand
GACGCCCAGCGGCGTCCCGGCCTTGACCGCGGCGCGCAGCATGTCGCCGGTCGAAATCTGCGGTATGCCGAACTTCTCCTTGATGAAGTTCGCCTGGGTGCCCTTGCCCGCCCCGGGGGGGCCCAAAAGAATCAAACGCATTACATGTCTCCTCGGTTATAAATTTATGCTAGCCGTATGGCTTTTTTCTAATATTGGCACTATTGATCGCACGCTTGGCAAGATTTTATCTATTCCGAGATAGCCATGCTGATTAGTGCGCCGCAGCATCGCCCATGACGAATAACTTGCGCACCCGCTCCAGATCTTCCGGCGTGTCGACGCCCGCCGCGGGAGGATGGACGCAATCGATGACATGAATGTGGAAACCGTGCCAGAGCGCGCGCAGCTGTTCGAGCGCTTCCCACTGCTCGATGGGCGCGGGCGCCAGCGCGCCGTAGCGCCGCAGGAAATCGACACGATACGCATACAGGCCGATGTGGCGTCGCGCGACCAGGCCGGCGGGCAGGGCTGCGCGCTGCGTCGCCAGGCCGTCGCGATGCCAGGGAATCGGCGCGCGAGAGAAATAGAGGGCGCGGCCGTTTGCCGCGGTCGCCACCTTGACGACATTCGGATTGAGGAAATCGGCCATGTCGCCAATCGCGTGCGCTGCGGTGGCGATGGCGGCCTCGCGGTCGGCGTCCAGGGCTTGCGCCACCGCGACGACCAGTGCCGGATCAATCAGGGGCTCGTCGCCCTGCACATTCACCACGATTTCATCGGGCGCCCAGCCGCGCAGCGCCGCAACCTCGGCGATGCGGTCGGTGCCGCTCGGATGGTCGGCGCGCGTGAGAACCGCGCCGTGGCCATGGGCGGCGACCACCTCGCGCACCCGCTCGTCGTCGGTGGCGACGACGACCTCGCTGGCACCGCAGTCCCGCACCGCCTCGACCACGCGCACCACCATCGGCTTGCCGGCGATGTCGGCCAGGGGCTTGCCCGGCAAGCGCGTCGACGCGTAACGCGCCGGGATCACGACGCGGAAGGACACGTCAGCTCTCGTCAGGCGCCAGCGTCCGGGCCTCGTCCTCCAGCATCACCGGGATGTCGTCCTTGATCGGGAAAGCGAGCCGGCAGGCCTTGCAGACCAGTTCCGCGGCGGTCTTGCGGTGATCGAGCGGGCCCTTGCACAGGGGGCAGACGAGGATTTCAAGCAGACGCGGGTCCATCGTTTTTCTTCTCCAGGAGATCCAGAACGAAGCGGGCGAGATCGGGCTCGATCGCGGCCTCGACCGGCAGCACCCAGATCGGCAACGCGGCGAGACCGACGCATTTTAGCGCGTCCTTTTCCGTCGTCAGGATGGCGTCGCCATCAAAGTCGAAGTCGGTGTCGACATAACGATGATGATCGGGAAACGCATGATGCGCGCACGGCAAGCCGAGGGCGGCAAGATGGTCGAAGAAGCGCTGCGGCTCGCCGATGCCGGCCACCGCGTGCAGATTCAGGCCGCGCAGGTCTTCCGGCGCGCAGACTCTGGAGGGATCGTCGAGGCGGTGGAAGCGCGTGCCTTCGAGACGCATGCGAAAGACCGGCACGCCGACCACCGGCGCGGCGGATGCGCCGTTGAGCACCAAGGCGTCGACGCTTCGCAGCCGCCGCGCGGATTCGCGCAGCGGTCCCGCCGGGATCGGCAAGCCGTTCATCAGCCCGCGCCGGTCGACGACGGCGATCTCGATGTTGCGCGCCAGGCGATAGTGCTGCAAGCCATCGTCGCAGAGGATCAGGTCGCGGTCCGGATAAGCCGCGAGCAGGGCGCGCGCCGCCGCCGCGCGATCGGCGCCGACGAATACGGGACAGCCCGAACGCCGGGCCAGCAGCAGGGGCTCGTCGCCCACCGCCTCGACCACCGTCCCGCCGGTCCCACAGGGATTTCCTTCGGTCACGCCAACTTTTACCTCCAGCACATCGTCGCTGTCGCGACCGTAGCCGCGGCTGACGATGCCGGGGCGGCGGCCCGCCGCGCGCAGGCGCTGCGCGAGCCAGAGGGTGAGCGGCGTCTTGCCGGCGCCGCCGGCGACGATGTTGCCGACCACCACCACGGGCACGGGCAAGCGTTCGGCGGCAAGCCAGCCCGCGCGGTAGGCCGCGCGCCGCGCGCGCGCGAGCGCGGCGAAGACGAAGGCGAGCGGCGACAGCAGCAGGGCGCCGGGACCGCGCCCGCGCCACAGGCGCGCCAGAAGGTCAGCGCTGCGTCTGCTGGGTGGCAAAGGAGACGTGGGAAAGGCCGGCGTCGCGGGCGGCCTGCATGACGTCGATGACGTTCTGGTGGGCGGCCTTGGCGTCGGCATTGATGATCACCACCGGCTCCTGCGCGCCCTCGGCGGCGCGCCGCAGCACGACGGCGAGCGCCTCGACGCCACCGCCCACCGGCGCCTTGTTTACCAGTATGCCGCCGCTGGCGGTGACCACGACGTCGATCTCGTTGGGCCGGTCCTGCCGCGCCTGGGCGTCGGCGGTCGGCAGGTTGATCTCCAGGCCGGCGAACTTGGAATAGGTCGTGGTGACCATGAGAAAAATCAGGATCACCAGCAGCACGTCGATCATCGGGATCAGGTTGATCTCCGGCTCCTCGCGATGGCGGCCGCGCTGGAAGTTCACTGGCGTTCCCCGTGCAATTGCTCGACCAGCTTGAGCGCCTGCTGCTCCATCTCGATCACGCAGCTATCGACGAAGGCGCGGAAATGGCGGTAGGCGATCATCGCCGGAATCGCGATGATCAGGCCGAATCCGGTGTTGTAGAGCGCCACGGAAATGCCGTGCGCCAGCTGCTGCGGGTTGTTGCCGGCGCCGGTGGCGGAACCGAAGATCTCGATCATGCCGACGATGGTGCCGAACAGGCCCATCAACGGGCTGATCGAGGCGATGGTGCCCAGGCTGGTGAGGAAGCGCTCCAGCTCGTGGGCGACACCGCGGCCGGACTCCTCGATCGCCTCTTTCATGACCTCGCGCGAGCTCTTGTCGTTCTTGAGGCCGGCCGCCAGCACGCGTCCGAGCGGGGAATGGGCGTCGAGGCGCTTGAGCAATTCCTCGGTGACGCCGGTGCGGCGGTATTCGGCGAGCGCGCTCTGCAGCAGGCCCGGCGGGACGACCTTGACGCGGCGCAAGGCGGTGCCGCGTTCGATGATGAGCGCGACGGCGATGACGGAAGCCAGAAGCAGGAACCAGATCGGCCAGCCGGCTGCCTGAATGATGGAAAACACGGACAGTCCTCCGGGTCGGTACTGACGGAGCCCGCACTTTACTACGAACGGGAAGCGACCTGGATTCCCGGACAACCGGAAAAAACGCCGGCTTTCCGCCCTCTTGTCCGCGTTTGAAAGCGGCGCGCGCGCGGGCATGCCGGACTTACAATGCCTCATGGATTTCGCCCCCGACATCGCGACCACCGTCGAAGCCTGGCTCAGGCATTTCGCCGAGCGGCCGGCGTCGCGCGGCACCGTCGCGCCAGCGCCGACTTTGCGCGAGATTCCGGCGCCGGCCGATCCCTCCGTCACCGTTCCGGCCCTCGCCGCCCTCGCCGCCGAAGCCTTGGCGCGCGACCGCACGCTGTGGATCGTCAGTGCCGACGACGCCCTGCTGCCCGACCTCTCCAACGCCCTCGACCTGCACCTGCGTCCGCTGTGCCTCGTGCTGCCGGCGGCGGAATATGCGGGACGCATCGCCCTGCGCGCCACCTTCTCGCTGCTGAAAAGCCGCCTTGCGCGCGACGCCCAGGACAGTGCCGGTCCGGCCTGGGCCGCCATGCGCGAGCGCCTGCGGCACGCGGACACGCTCTGGCGCGCCTGCCTGGCCTGGAGCGCACGCGGCCTCGACCGCGAGGCACCACCGGCGGGCATCGCCGGCCTGTTCCCGGTGCGCATCGGCCCCTGGGCGCTCGCCGAGCGCCTCGCCGCGCCGGCGGACTGGGTCATGCTGATCCAGTCCGCCGCGCTGCCACCCGCCCAGCGCACCGCCTGGCCCGGCGCGCTGTGCACCCTGATGCTCGGCGGCGGCCCGATCAGCGGCGGCACCGGCATCGCCCTCATCGACGAAAGCGCGCGCCTGCGCGCCGAACTGGAGGTGCTCGGCCAGGAGCTGGCCGAGATGGAGCTCGAACTCGCCACCGCGCAGGGCGAGCTCGCCGCCTTCACCGAGCGTTACCACGCGCTGATCGCCGGCCGCATGGCGGAACTCGACCGCGTGCAGGCCGACCTAGCCAAGGCCAGGATGCGGCACGCGCCCGATGACCCCGCCCTCGACGCCGCCGTCCGCGAGGCCCAGGCGCGCGCGGAACAGTCCCAGCGCGAGCGGCGCGCCTACGCCGAGCGCGAGTCAGGAGCCGCCGCCGCGGGCGAACGCTTCGCCCCGAGCAACGACCTGAAGAAGCGCTTCCGCCAGCTGGCGCAGAAGATCCATCCCGACCGGGCGAGCGACGAGGCGGACCGCGCCTGGCGTACCCAGCTGATGAGCGAGGCCAATCGCGCCTACCGCGAGGGCGACGCCCTCGCCCTCGACGAGGTGCTGTCGCTCTGGCTCGAAGGCCGCCAGGGCGAGCTGCCGGCGGGCACCGTGCCGCCAGCGCCGACTTCCTCCGGCGCCGAAACCCTCGCCGCCGAAGTGGCGCGCATCCGCCAGCGCATCGCCGCCATCGCCGGCGAACTCGACCGGCTCTACGGCTCGCGGCTCTACGAGCTGTTCGCCGCCGCGCGCGTCGCCGAGCGCCAGGGCCGCGACCTGCTGGAAGAAATGGCGGCGCGCATCGACGCCCAGATCGAGCAGGCCAAGGCCGAGCTCGACGCGCTCGAAGCCTGACCGCCCCCGCTTAGTTCAGCTTTTCCCCGCGCTCGATGCGCTCGAGGAAACCACGCGCCTCCTCATGGCCGTGACCCGCCGCCATGCGCAGCCACTTCATCGCCAGGCGCGGACTCCGGGCGACGCCGATGCCGCGATAGTAGGCCACGCCCAGTTCATACTGGGCATTCACCTCGCCCAGCACCGCCGCGCGGCGCAGATGGCGCAGGGCCAGCTTGGCGTCGCGGCGCACGCCATGCCCGTGCAGCAGGCAGAAGCCCAGGCTGTAGAGGGCGAAGGCGTCCTCATGCTGGGCCACGGCCTGCTCGTACCAGCGGTAGGCCTCGCGGTAGTTCCGCACCACGCCCTCGCCGTGGTAGTACATGTCGGCCAGCGCCAGCTTGGCGTCGAACAGGGTCGCCGCCTGGCGATACCAGGTCAGCGCCTGGATCGCATCGGCGGGACCGCCCAGGCCATGGCGCAGGCATTCGGCCAGCATGTAGGCGGCGCGCCGGTGGCCGAGCTCGCCCGCCTTGCGGTAGCACGGGCGCGCCTTGGCCGCGTCGGCGACGACGCCGTGACCGTGGAAATGGCGCTCGCCCTCGGCGAACCAGTAGCGCTCCAGTTCGTCGAGCGCCGGACGCCAGCCGCCCTCGGCCGCCTGCCTGAGCGCCGCCTCGCCGCGCCCAGGATCCGCCTGGCCACCGATGCCGTAAAGCTGGCAACGGCCAAGTTCGGCGAGCCCGTGGGCGAGGCCGGCCTGGGCGGCGGCCAGATAATGGCGCCGGGCCGCGACGGCATCGGCGGCGACGCCGTCGCCGTGTTCGTAGCATTCGCCGAGCCAGATATGCGCCGAAACCTCGCCGCCCTCGGCGGCGCGCCGATACCAGGCGAGGGCCAGTCCCTTGTTTTCCTCCACGCCCTCGCCCCAGCGATGGCAATGGCCGAGCTTGAGCTGGGCGCGCGCATGGCCCTGGCGCGCCGCCGCGCGCCACCACTTGACCGCCTCCTCAAGATCGCGCGGCAGATGGACGCGGCCAGTCGCATAGGCCTCGCCGAGCTCGAATTCCGCCTCGCGGTTGCCGCGCTCCGCCGCCCGCCGGTACCAGGCCAGGCCGAGAGCCGGGTCGGGGGTGACGCCGAAGCCGAAGGTGGTGCACTGGCCGAGCAGGAACATCGCCCCCGAGACGCGCTTGCGGGCCGCGGCGCGGAACCAGGTGACGGCCTCGGCATGATTGACGGCGGCGCCCTCGCCGGCATAGAGGCAAAGGCCGAGGCAGAACATCGCCGGCGCCACCCCGTCCTGCGCCGCCAGACGCCAGAGCCGCACCGCCTCCCGGCGGTCCTCGCACACCCCGCGGCCGAAGAAATGACAGCGCGCCAGCAGGTCGGCGGCGCGCCCCTGGCCGTGGTCGCTGGCGCGGCGCAGCCAGACCGCAGCGGCGGCAAAATCGCGCGGGATATGCCGGCCGAGATACAGCAGCCGGCCGAGCCAGTACTGGGCGAGATGGCTGCCCTGCTCGGCCGCCCGGCGCAACAATTCGCTGCCGCGCGGCATGTCGGCGCTCACGCCGTGCCCGCGCAGCAGGCAAAGGGCGAACCAGGTCATGCCACGGCTGTCCTGGGCCCCGGCCGCACGCTCGAACAAGCGCACCGCCTCCCCATAGTCCTTGGGCAGGCCCATGCCGTGGTAGAGCAGCCAGCCCAGCACCGCCTCGCCGGCCGGAGACTTGAGCTCGGCGCTCCGCGTCGCCCAGTGCACCGCATCTGCGACCGACTTCGGCAGGCCGACGCCGCTGGCCGAACGCCAGGCCAGTTCCGCCTGGGCGGCGGCGTTGCCGCCCTGGGCCATGCGCCGCAGTTCGTCGATGGGCACGGCGCGCCAGAACTCGTCGGCGTGCCCAAGCAGCTCCAGCCCCTGGGCCACGCCGCGCTCGACGAGGCTGCTTTCCAGCACCTCGCGGAACAGGCCCAGCAGGGCGGGCGGCCCCAGGGGAAGCAACTGCATCGGCACACCTATATCGAATGGAGGCACCAAGGATACGACTCCGGTAGGAATCCGCTTATCCACAAAAACTGTGGAAAAGTCTGTGAATCTCTTGCGCACGGATGCGCTAAGTGGGCAGCGGAAAAGGACTTTTGTTACTCAGCGCCAAAATTGACCAATAATATTATTGTTTATTTTCAGCATGTTACACGGAGCCATCGGGACTGACGGCCCCATCGGCGGAAAAGGGATGGAGGCCTGCCGTCTTTGTGGATGATGTACCATCGCGCCCGGCGGCAAATCCACCCGATGTGTCCGCAAATCCCTTGTCGCAGTGAGCTTTTTTCCCGTCCAGCGATCCCGCCATGACCGACCGGATACTGACCGTCGCCGAACTCAACCGCGAGGCCCGCCTGCTGCTGGAACGCCACTTTCCCCTGTTCTGGGTGGCCGGGGAGATATCCAACCTGACCCGGGCAGCCTCCGGCCATATTTACTTCTCGCTGAAGGATGCCCAGGCCCAGGTGCGCTGCGTGATGTTCCGCTCCCGGGCCCAGTTGCTGCCCTGGCGGCTCGAAAACGGCCAGCAGGTCGAACTCCAGGCCCTCGTCACGCTTTACGAGGCGCGCGGCGACTTCCAGCTCAACGTAGAGGGCATGCGCCGCGCCGGCATCGGCCGGCTGTACGAACTGTTCGTGAAGTTGCGTGAAAAGCTCGCCGCCGAGGGACTGTTCGCGGCCGAACGGAAACGGGAAATCCCGCGCTACCCGCGCCGCGTCGGCATCGTCACCTCGCCCCAGGCCGCCGCCCTGCGCGACGTGATCGCCGCCTTCGCCCGCCGCGCCCCCCATGTCGAGCTGATCGTCTATCCGACGCTGGTGCAGGGCGCCGAGGCCCCCGCCGCCATCGTCGCCGCGCTGCAGACGGCCTACGCGCGCGCCGAATGCGAGCTGCTGCTGGTCGTGCGCGGCGGCGGCAGCATCGAGGATCTCTGGGCCTTCAACGACGAGGCCGTGGCGCGCGCCCTCACCGTCTCGCCAGCGCCGACTATTTGCGGCATCGGACACGAAACCGACACCACCATCGCCGACTACGTCGCCGATCGCCGCGGCGCCACGCCGACGGCGGCCGCCGAACTGGCGAGCGCCGGCTGGTTCGAGGCCGCCGCCGAACTGGACGAACAGGCGACCAGCCTGCGCCGCGCCATGCAGACGGCGCTGGAAACGCGCATGCAGGCGCTCGACCGGCTGGCCCTGCGCCTCGTCCATCCCGCGCAGCGCCTCGCCGCCAACCGGCAGCGCCTCGAACTGCTGGCCCGCCGCCTCGAAGGCGCCGGCCAGCGCCAGCTTCACATGCGCCGCGCGGCGCTGGCCGGCCTGCAACTGCGCCTCGCGCGCGCCCAACCCGACCTGCGCGAGGCGCAGCAGCGTCTCGAACGTCTCGATCATCGGCTGCGCCGGGCGATGGGCGACCTGCTGGCACGCCGGCATGACCGCATCGCCCGTTGCGGCGGAGCATTGGCCGCCCTCTCCCCGACCGCGACGCTGCAGCGCGGCTACAGCATCGTGCGCGACGCCAGCGGCGCCATCGTCCGCGACGCCGCCCGGCTCGCCGCCGGCGACACCCTACGGCTGCGCTTCGCCGCCGGCGGCGCCGACGCGGTGATCACGGCCACCCATCCGGAGGAAAGCTTGTAAAACCGCCGGCCGCCCCCATATCATTCACGCATCATTGCCCCCAACTCAGGAGAAAACAATATGGAACACACCCTGCCCGCCCTGCCCTACGCCAAGAACGCGCTGGCGCCCCACATGTCGGAAGAGACCTTCGACTACCACTACGCCAAGCACCACCAAGCCTACGTCACCAACCTGAACAACCTGATCAAGGGCACCGAATACGAGAACCTCGACCTCGAAGCCATCGTCAAGAAGGCACCGGCCGGCGGCATCTACAACAACGCCGCCCAGGTATGGAACCACAGCTTCTTCTGGAACTGCATGAAGCCGAATGGCGGCGGCGCGCCCTCCGGCGCCCTGGCGGCGGCGATCGACAAGAAGTGGGGCTCCCTCGACGAATTCAAGAAGGCCTTCCAGACCTCCGCCGTCGGCAACTTCGGCTCGGGCTGGACCTGGCTGGTCAAGAAGGCCGACGGCTCGGTGGACATCGTCAACATGGGCGCCGCCGGCACCCCGCTGACCACCGGCGACAAGCCGCTGCTGTGTGTCGACGTCTGGGAGCACGCCTACTACATCGACTACCGCAACCTGCGCCCGAAGTTCGTCGAGACCTTCCTCAACAACCTCGTCAACTGGGAATTCGCGGAAAAGAACTTCGCCTGAACATCGGCACCCCGCAAGGAAGCCCGGCACAGGCCGGGCTTCTTTTTTTCACGCTCAGAATTTCTCTGGCCGCAGCACTTCCACTTCATGCAGGCAGGCGACCATCGCGTAGTTGGCGTAGTAGCGCTCCTGCAGGTGAGCCAGCAGCGTCTCGGCGAGCGAACGCCCGCAGATGACCTCGACGCGGATGTTGGCGGCCTCGTCCCAGTTCGCGTCGCGCACGCCGCGGCTGCCGCGCCCGCGTGCGTCGGTGACGGTATAGCCGCGCGCGCCGAGCCGGTCGAGATCGGCCAGCAGGGCGTTCTCGATGACGCTCTCGGTGACGATGGTGAGCATCACGCGCTTGTCGGTGGATACGGAACTCATGGAGCGCCTCCGGCGAAACGTGCGGCCAGCCAGTGATAGAACGGGATGCCCGCGAGGATGTTGAAGGGAAAGGTGACCCCCAGCACGGCGGCCAGCGAGAGCGCCGGATTGGCTTCGGGTACCGCGAGCCGCATCGTCGCCGGCACGGCGATGTAGGAGGCCGAGGCCGCCAGCGTCGCCAGCAGGGTGACGCCGCCCGGCGAGAGGCCCAGCGCGACGCCGCAGCCGATGCCGAGCGCGGCCGAGACCACCGGCATCAGCACACCGAAGCCGACCAGGAACAGTCCTTGGCGGCGCAGTTCAACGGCCTGGCGCGCGACGATCAGGCCCATTTCGAGCAGGAAGATCGCCAGCGCCCCCTTGAACAGGTCGAAGAACAGCGGCTTGATCGGCGCCAGTCCCACTGGACCGGCGCTCCAGCCGATCGCCATGCCGCCCAGCAGCAGCACCACGCCCTTGCCGAAGAAAGCCTCGTGGCCGAGCCGGCGCCAGTTCGTGCCGGCCCGGATGCCGCGCGCGAGCAGGATGCCGAGCACGATGGGCGGCACCTCCATGATTGCGAGGAAGATCGGCAGTTGCGGCTCGAAATCGATGGCCCGCGCGTTGAGCCAATTGACGCCAACGGCGAAGGTGGCGACGCTGACCGAACCGTAGTGGGCGGCGGTGGCGGCGGCGTCCGCCCGGGCGAAGCGCCGCCGCAGGACGGCATAGGCCAGCAGGGTCTGCGCGATGCCGAGCAGGATCACGGCACCGAACTGCGGCAGGAGCGGCAACAGCGGCTGTTGCGCCAGCCCCTCGCCGCCCTTGAGGCCGATGGCCAGCAGCAGCACGAGGGAAAGGGAATCGTAGAGCTGCGGCGGCAGCTTCAGTTCGGAGCGCGCCAGTCCGGCCAACAGGCCGAGCAGGAAGAAGAGGACGACGACGTCGATCATGGGGCGGCGCTCCGCTGGCGCGCCAGTTCGGCGCGCAACTCGCGGATTTCGTCGCGCAGCGCGCGGAACTCGGCGTGCATCTCGGCCTCGACATGGGCGCGCGCGGCGTCGGCCGCCTCGCTCGCGGCGGCCTGTTCGTCGTCGTGGACGCTTTGCATGGCGTTCACGATGATGGCGATGAACAGGTTGAGCATCGTGAAGGTGGCGACGAGGATGAAGGGAATGAAGAAGATCCAGGCGTAGGGGAACCGCTCCATCACCGGCCGCGCGATGCCCATCGACCAGCTTTCCAGCGTCATGATCTGGAACAGTGTGTACAGCGACCGGCCGATGCCACCGAACCACTCCGGGTAGGTCGCGGCGAACAGATTGGTGGCGATCACCGCAAAAACGTAATAGATGATGAGCAGCACCAGGGCGATCGAGCCGAGGCCGGGAATCGCCGCCAGCAGGGCGCCGACGACGCGGCGCATCGACGGCACCATGGTGAGCAGGCGCAGCACCCGCAGCACGCGCAGCGCGCGCAACACGGCGAACTGCCCGCCGGCCGGCACCAGCGCGATGGCGACGACGAGGAAATCGAACACGCTCCACGGGTCGCGCCAGAACGCGCGCCGATGGGCATACAGGCGCGCGGCGATCTCGGCGACGAAGACGGCAAGAATCGCCCGGTCGAGGCCAACGATCAGCGTGCCGGCCGCCGCCATGGCGGCCGGCGAGGTTTCCAGCCCGAGCAGGACGGCGTTGACGAGAATCAGGGCGA
>JANJVS010000072.1 GCA_024709955.1 Rhodocyclaceae bacterium | reverse complement strand
AAGCTCGCCGGCCTGGGCATCCTCGCCGCCGAACTGCCCGAAGGCCGCCTGAGCGGCCACACCTTCCACTACTCCCGCGCCGAGACCCCGCTCGCGCCCCTATGCCAGGCGACCGCCGCGAGCGGCCGCCCCGGCGAGGCGATCTACCGCCAGCAGCGCCTCACCGCGAGCTACATGCATTTCTACTTCCCGGGCAATCCCGAAGCGGCCGCGCGGCTCTTCCTGCCCTGAGCCGCTACTCCGCCACCGCCCGGTTGCGCCCCGCCTGCTTGGCGGCGTAGAGGGCGTGGTCGACGCGCTGCAGCAGGTCGCCGACGCGATCCGTGGCGTGGGCGGTGGTGACGCCGACGCTGACGGTGATGCTGAAGGTGGGCGCGCCCGGCGCCGGGGCGATGCGCAGTTCGCCAACCGCCGCGCGCAGGCGTTCGGCGAACTTGAGCGCCTTGCTCGCGCCGGTCTCCGGCAGGATGGCGAGGAATTCCTCGCCGCCGATGCGGCCGAGCTTGTCGGACTTGCGCAACTCGCCGCGGCAGGCCGCGGCAAATTGCCGCAGCACCTCGTCGCCGACCGGATGCCCCCAGGTGTCGTTCACGTGCTTGAAATGGTCGATGTCGAGGGACAGCAGCGCGAAGGAACGTTCATGGCGCTGGCTGCGGGCGAGCTCGGCGTCGAGTGCGTCGAGGATCGCGCGCCGGTTGTCGAGGCCGGTCAGGGTGTCGGTCTTCGACTGGCGCAGCAGGCGCTCTTCGAGCTGCTTGCGCTCGGTGATGTCGGTGAAGGTGCGCACGAAGCCGCCGCCGGGGATCGGATTGTGGGTCAGCAGGCACCAGCGCTTCTCGCCGCGTATCTTCTGGGCGAACTCGAACTCGAAGGGCGTCGGCAGGTCGAGCTCGCGGATGGCACGGTCGAGCATCGCCGCGTCCTGGCCGGTCTCGCGCGCCCAGCTGCGCAGGATGTCGCGAAAGTCGGTGCCCACCTCCACCGCGCCGCGCGGCAGGCGGAAGATTTCCTCGAAGCGGCGGTTGAAGGCAAGGGTGCGGTAGTCGGGTCCGACCACCACCATGCCCTGGGAGATGTGGTCGAGCACGATGCCGAGCACGTCCGCCGGTTGCGCGAAGCGCTCGGCGTCGTAGGTCTTCCGCGACTTGGCGGGATGCTTCATGCTCTCCTCCCCTCGCCGGCACCCGGCCGGCGCCATGGAACGGCGGGCATCCAGCATAGCGCACTCGTCCGCGCGGCGGAACCCGGCCGGCGGGTTTTCCCGACGGCACGCAAGAGGCATAATGCCCGCCTCGCCGGAGCGGCCGGCACCCGGATCAGGAACGCACCCATGAAGCTGGCCAAAGCGGCGGAAACCCCGATGTCCATCGAGCAGGAGGAGCTGCGTGGCCTGTCGCGCTCGGTGGCGGAGATCGAATGGCTGCTGCTGGTCCTCGTGCTGCTCTACTACGCCTTCGGCGGCACGGAAACGGACGAGCGGCCGGCGGTGGTCGCCGCCATGGTGGGCTACGCGCTCTTCGTCATGGGCTTCCGCTACGCGCGCTTCTTCCGCCAGGAATCGCGCTGGAAGCTGGCGGTGGAAACCTGGGTGATGACCGGCTTCATCACCTGGGCGCTGTGGCATACCGGCGGCCTGGAAAGCCCGCTGCTCAACACCTACCTGCTGGTGATCATCACCAGCGCGCTCGCCCTCGGCAAGCTCACCACCCTGCTGGAGCTGGCGCTGATCGCCGCCTGCCTGGTCTTCCTCGGCGGCCATGCCTCGGTCGCCGAGCTGCTCTCGCTCAAATACGCGGGCGGCATGTTCGCCAAGTTCGCTCCCTTCGTGCTGGTGGCCTACATCACGACCATGTTCGCCTCCGACATCCGCTACGGCCTCGGCAAGGCCAAGCGCGAGTCGGAAACCGACGAGCTGACCCAGGCACTCAACCGGCGCGGCTTCGCCATCGTCGCCGACCGCCTGTTCGGCCAGGCGGTGCGCTACCAGCGCGCGATCAGCCTGCTGTGCATCGACTGCGACAACCTCAAGCAGGTCAACGACGCCCACGGCCACAAGACCGGCGACAAGCTGCTGGTCGCGCTGGCCCAGAGCGTGCAGGGCCAGCTGCGCCACACCGACGTGCTGGCGCGCTTCGGCGGCGACGAGTTCGTCGTGCTGCTGCCCGAGACGCCCGCCGCCGGCGCCCTCGACGTGGCGGAACGCATCCGCGCGGCGGTCGAGGCCAACCCGGTGGTGGCGGACGGCAAGCTGGCGCGCAGCACCGTCAGCATCGGCGTGGCCGCCTATCCGGCCGACGGCCAGGGCCTCGACCAGCTGCTCGCCAACGCCGACCGCCAGCTCTACGCCGCCAAGCAGGAAGGCCGCAACCGCGTCAGCCCCGCGAGCTAGACAGTCGGCGTGACCGAAGGGAATCCCTGTGGGACTGGTAAGGCGGTGAGTGCGCCGCTCAGTGCCGCGCCAGGCGGCCGCGCGCCATTTCGAGCTGGGCGCAGAGCCGCTCGGCGCCCTCGACGATGCGCGGCGTGTGGCGCTGGATCAGGTCGGGCGGGATGAAGAACAGGTTGTCGTGCTTCACCGCCGCGAGCGTCGGCCACTGCCGCCAGTCGTCCACCCATTCGGGGCGCGCCTCGCCCATGCCGCTGGCGACGATGGCGTCGGGATCGGCGGCGAGCACCGCCTCCACCGACACCTTGGGGGCGAGCTGCTTGAGCTCGGCGAAGACGTTCTCGCCGCCGCACAGGCGGATCACGTCGGAAATCACCTGGCCGCCGCCGACGGTCATCAGCGGCTGCTTCCAGATCTGGTAGAAGGTGCGCACCTTCGGCCGCGTGCCATGGCGCGCGCGCAGCTCCGCCAGCCTGGCGCGGAAGGCGGTCGCGGCGGCGCGCGCCACCGGCTGCGTGCCGGCGAGCTCGCCGAAGCGCTCCAGGCTCGCCGCCACGTCGTCGATGCGCTCGGGCTGCGAAAGATAGACGGGGATGCCCAGCGCGCGCAGCTTTTCCACATGCGCCGGCGCGTTGCCGCTGGCCCAGCCGACGGCGAGATCGGGCTTGAGCGCGGCGATGGCTTCGAGGTCGAGTTTGGAATAGCCGCCGATGCGCGCCACGCGCCGCGCGGCCGCGGGGAAGTCGCTGTATTCGACGACGCCCACCAGCTTGTCGCCGGCGCCGGCGGCGTAGAGCGTCTCGGTGACGTGGGGCGCGAGGCTGACGATGCGCCGCGCCGGCTCCTTGAGGCGCAGCGTCGCGCCGCTGTCGTCGCTGACGACGATCTCGGCGCGGGCGGAACACGCCGCGACCAGCGCGGCCAGGAAGATGAGCTGCTTCATGCGATTTCCCTCAAGGCCAGGGTGAGTCTTTGCCATTCGTCCTCGGCGCCGGGCAGGCCGAAGCGCAGGGCGGACGGCGCATCGAACTTGCGCACCAGGATGCCGCGCGCGACGAGCGCTTCATGCAGTTCCGCCGCACGGCTTGTGGTGACGTACTGGAACAGCGCCGTGCCCGTCGGCGCGCCGAGGCCGACCTCCGCCAGCAGGGCGGCGAGGCGCGGCGCGGCGGCGCGCAGGCGCTCGCGCGGCGCGGCCTGCCAGGCGCCGTCCGCCAGCGCGAGACGCGCCGCCCAGCGGGCCGGATGGGCGATCGCCCAGGGACCGACGGCGGCGGCGAGACGCCCCAGCAGCGCGGGCGCGCCGATCGCGCAGCCGACGCGCGCGCCGGCGAGGCCGAAGAACTTGCCCAGCGAGCGCAGCACGACGATGTGTTCATGGCCCGGCGTGCCAGCGACGGCGGCGAGCGATGCGACGGGTTCGGCGTCGATGAAGGCCTCGTCCACCACCAGCAGGCGCAGACCGCGCGCGCGCGCCAGCAGCGCATCGCGGCCGTGGGATTTTCCGGTCGGGTTGTTCGGGTTGCAGAGCACGGCGTAGTCGGCCGCGGCCTCCCAGCCGACCAGCGTGTGGCGGGCCGCGCGCCAGGCCGCCGCATGCTCGTTGTAGAGCGGTGCCGGCAGGGCGACGCGGCCGCTGGGGAAAAGGCGCGGCAGCCACTGGATGCCGGCCTGCGAGCCGGGCAACATCAAAAGTCGCTCGCTGCCGTAATAGGCGCGGGCGGCGGCTTCGAGGCCGTCGTCGTTCTCGGGCAGACGCTGCCAGAGCTCGGCCGGCGGCGCGGGCAGCGGATAGGCCCAGGGCGCGATGCCGGTGGAGAGATCGAGCCAGTCGCCGAGCGGAATGCCCCAGCGCCGCGCGGCTTCGCGCAACTGGCCGCCGTGCTCAAGCATGGGCGAGGCTCCAGATCACGAACGTCGCGAGCCAGAGCCACTGACCGCGCTCCACCAATGCGACGGCGCGCGGAATGTCGGCTACGCTCACCGTGTCACCAGCGCCGAGTTTTTCACGATTCTCGACTTGGCCGTGATAGATCGCCGCGCCGCCGAGCGTGACGCCGAGCGCGCCGGCGCCCGCCGCCATCACCGGCCCTGCGTTCGGGCTGCCCCAGCGGCCGGCCTGGGTGCGCCAGCAGGCGAGGGCTTGCGCGGTGCGGCCGAGCAGCGCGTAGGTGAGCGCGGTGAGCCGCGCGGGAATGAAGTTGAGCGCGTCGTCGATCCGCGCCGCCGCCCAGCCGAAGTAGACGCGCCGTTCATCCTTGTAGCCCCACATCGCATCGAGGGTATTGGCGAGGCGATAAAACAGCGCCCCCGCGCCGCCGGCGACGCAGAACCAGAACAGCGCACCGAACACCGCGTCATTGCCGTTCTCCAGCACCGATTCGACGGCGGCCTTGGCGACGCCGTTCTCGTCTAGCTGCGAAGTATCGCGCGAGACGATGAACCCAACGCGCTCGCGCGCCACCGCCAGGTCGCCCGCCACCAGCGGCGCGGCGATGGCGCGCGCGTGTTCGCCGAGGCTCCTGCCGCCGAGGGCGAGCCAGAGCAGCAGCGCGTCGAGCGCGGGATGTGAAAACCACGCCGCCAGTGCGACGCAGGGCAGCACGATCAGCGCCCAGGCCGCGAGGCCGCGCAGCCGGTTGCCGAGCGCATGGCCCGGCGCGCCGCTGCGCAGCGCGCGCTCGGCTGCGTCCGCGATCCGGCCGAAGCCGACCAGCGGATGCCAGCGGCGCGGCTCGCCGAGCAGGCGGTCGAGCAGCACGCCGAGGATGGCGGCGAATGCCAGACTCATGCCGCCGCACCCGCGCTGGCGACCGCCTGGGCGGCGGCCTGCTCGCGTCGCAGTTCGCCGATGAGCGGATCGGCGGCGTCGCCCTTGCCCCAGGCGTCGAAATAGACGAGCTCCTCGATCGGCAGGCGCGGCAGCCAGCCGGCGGTTTCCAGCTCGGGCCGCTCCTTGAAGTGGCTGACATAGCCGACGCACAGATAGGCGATGGGCTCGATCTCTGCCGGGATGCCCAAGGCCGCGCGCAGCGCCGCCGGATCGAAGATGCTCACCCAGCCGACGCCGAGGCCCTCGGCGCGCGCCGCCAGCCAGAGGTTCTGCACGGCGCAGACGCTGCTGAATAGGTCCATGGTCTTCATGTGGGTGCGGCCGATCACCACCGGGCCGCCGCGCGCGCGGTCGCAGGTGATGCAGATGCCGAGCGGCGCCTCGCGGATGCCTTCGAGCTTGAGGGCGCGGTAGGTGGCCTGCTTCTCGTCGGGGAACATCTGCGCCGCCTCGGCGTGGGCCTGGGCGAAGGCGGCGTGCAGCCGCGCCTTGACCGCGCCGTCGCGCACGACGAGGAAGTTCCAGGGCTGCATGAAGCCCACCGAGGGCGCGTGATGGGCGGCGGTGAGGATGCGCGCGAGCACGGCATCGGGCACCGGGTCGGGCAGGAACTGGCCGCGCACGTCGCGGCGGGTGAAGATGGTCTGGTAGATGGCGTTCCGCGCCTCGGCGGCGAAGGCGTGGCGGTCGTGGTCGGATGTGGTGTTCATGCAATGAGTCCCCTTGCGCAAGCGGTTGGCGCGCCGCCGGTCCACAGGGCGCGCGAACTTTCAGGCCGGTCTTCTGGCTCGGACTCGATTGCCGACCGCGCCTTCCCGGCATTCGCCAGTGGCCTGTTGCGGCGGCATCATCCTTACAGCGTTGGGCACGCGACGGACTCGCACCGTCTTCCCGATTCTCCCCCGCCCGACGGCGGAGGCACCTGAAGGGTGGGCATGATCCGCGAAGCGGGCGCGGCTGTCAAAAATTAGGCATGAAAACGGGGGGGGCGAAATACTGCGACGATACTGAAAGAGTGACAGAGGAGGCATGGGATAATTGTTGCGTTAAGCGTGGCCAAAAAAGATTTCGGTCACGAAAATCTGGAGGATTGACCATGCTGATTACCCGGCTCAAGCTCAAGAACTGGCGCAACTTTCCCGAACTCGATGTGCCACTAGGACACCGCGTATACGTCATCGGGGCAAATGCCGCAGGAAAATCCAACCTCCTCGACGTGTTTCGCTTTCTACGCACTCTCGCTCAAAGCGAAGGTGGTGGTCTTCAAAAGGCATTGAAGGAACGTGGTGGTCCGAAAAAGTTGCGTAGCCTCCACGCACGTCAGGACACAGAAGTGCGTATTGAGGTCGAGCTAAGTGAGTCCATCCACGACAGCACCCCTCGCTGGCGCTATGCAGTAGCCTTTAAACCAGAGGGAAAAGGCAAGCAGCGCGTACTGGTTACAGAAGAAACTGTCTGGAACTACGGCGAGCGCATTTTGCGCCGTCCTAACCAAGAAGACAAAGGTGATACAACGCGGCTGACACAAACCCATTTGGAACAAATCAACAACAACGCTGAGTTCCGAGAACTTGCTGAATATTTCGCGGATACGACATATCTACATTTGGTCCCTCAACTACTCAAGCATGCAGACGAGATCAGTGGTCGCTTGATGGAAAACGACCCATTCGGACAAGGCCTACTACAACGGATTGCTGCAACCACAAAAAAAACTTGCGATGCACGTCTGCGACGGATTCAGAAGTCGCTTGATAAGTCCGTTCCTTTGTTTTCCGAGCTACGTTTCGTAAAAGACGAAATTTCAGGCGCGCCCCATCTCGAAGCACGCTTCAAGCATTGGCGTGAGCACGGTGCTTGGCAGAGGGAAGACCAGTTTTCCGATGGCACACTGCGCCTGATCGGCCTCTTATGGGCACTACAGGATGGCGATGGGGCCTTGTTGTTGGAAGAGCCAGAACTATCGCTAAATGAGGCCATTGTCGAACACATTCCCTTAATGCTTGACCGCATTCTTAGAGATCGCAAAAAGGGGGTTCGGCAGGTTCTGGTGAGTACGCATAGCGAAAAGCTCATTGCAAATATCGAAGACCCTGATTCGGTGCTACTGCTCGAACCAGGAGATAACGGTACAAAGGTGCGGCCACCGAGCGTAGAGGAGTTGCGAGCTATGCAATATGGTCTCAACCCTGCCGAAGTGCTACTGCCGAAAACACGCCCGCTGCAGGTAGAACAGATGGGGCTGTTTGCGTGAAGCAGATTCTGGTGGTGGGCGAAGATGTGCTGTGCTGTGCCTTCGGGGAAAAACTTGCACATGCAGTGTTACCGAACTGGATGCTGGCCCGGGAATCGATTAACACGAAAGGTATCACCAAGCTTGTGCCAAGTCTGTCGCGTTATCAGGAGCAAGCGCGGCACATCCAGCCGGTTATCTGCATCGCCGATACGGACAGACGCTGCCCGGTTGAACTGCTAGCACAATGGTTGGAAAACCATAAGGAGCCACGCTTCATATTTCGTCTTGCTGTTGCTGAAGCCGAGAGTTGGCTATTGGCAGACCGCGAGACGCTAGCTGAGTTTCTCGCCGTCCCGGTCGGAAAAATTCCGGATCGTCCTGACGAACTTGCAGATCCCAAACGTGAGGTGCTAGCGTTGGCACGACGATCAAGGCGGCGATTGATTCGTACCGAAGTCGTTTCCTCATCTGACTTCAGCAAGCCAGGTAATGGCTACAACATTCACCTTGGCGAATATATCCGCACGCATTGGCGTGCGTTGCAAGCCGCCAAACGATCCCCTAGTTTGGCGCGCGCAATTCGGAGTATTCGCACGCTCGATAATGCTGTGTAACTCTGGATTTTGACCGTACAGGGAATATGAATCACGCCCTCATGGTGCAGGGCTGCACCTCGGACGCCGGCAAGAGCACGCTGGTCGCCGCGCTCTGTCGCATCCTGCAGCGGCGCGGCGTGCGCGTCGCCCCCTTCAAGTCGCAGAACATGGCGCTCAACTCGGCCGTCACCGTGGACGGCGGCGAGATCGGCCGCGCCCAGGCGCTGCAGGCCCAGGCCGCCGGTCTGGCGCCGCGCATCGACTTCAATCCCGTGCTGCTCAAGCCCAACACCGACAAACGCGCGCAAGTCATCATCCACGGCAAGGCCGTCGCCGATCTCGACGCCCGCGCCTATCACGACTACAAGACCGTGGCGATGGCGGCGGTGCTCGAATCCTGGGGCCGGCTCACGGCCGAATTCGACTGCGTGCTCGTCGAGGGCGCCGGCAGCCCGGCGGAGGTGAACCTGCGCGACCGCGACATCGCCAACATGGGCTTCGCCGAGGCCGTGGA
>JANJVS010000220.1 GCA_024709955.1 Rhodocyclaceae bacterium | reverse complement strand
ATGACCGAGAAGCAGGGCTTCAAGTTCGAGGACATCGCCAAGAAACCCTTCCAGGGCGCCAACGACGCCAGCGCGCCGGACATCACCAACCTCGTCACCTTCGTCGCCGGCCATTCGCGCAACCACAAGTTCGCCGTGCCGATCAACGACCCGCAGGTGCGTGAAATCTATGAAATCGGCAAGGAGATCTCCAACTACCGCGCCGGTCCCTACGACTTCTCCTGCAACACCTGCCACGGCTCGGACGGCAAGCGCATCCGCATGCAGAACCTGCCCAACATCGGCTCGAAGGAAGGTGCCACCAAGGCCGTCATGGGCTGGCCCGGCTACCGCATGACCGGCGGCGTGATGCTGACGCACCAGTGGCGCATGACCGACTGCTTCCGCCAACAACGCTTCCCCGCGCCGAAATACGCGTCCGACACGATCACGGCCCTGCTGACCTACATGACGGCGAATGCCAACGGCGTCATGTACAAAGGCCCTGGCATCAAGCGCTAATCCGCACCAAGGAGACAAGACATGAGCAAGAAAATCATCCTTGCCACCCTGGTGGCTGTTCCGTTCCTGACCTCGACCATCCCGGCGCATGCCGATGGTGCATATCGTGCGAAAGCCATCGCCGTCATCAAGAACGACTTCCAGCCGCGCGGCCAGGCCGACCTTGATCGCCTGGCGGAGGACGGTGTGCATGCGATCTGCAACCGTACCGGCAACACGCCTCCGGAAGGCATCGCCAAGGTTTTGGAGGCCGATCAGCTCGCGGAAGTGAAGTATCCAGCCGATGGCAAGCTGATGGGCGACTGGAAGGCCGGCGAGAAACTGGCCCAGAGCGGTCGCGGCTTCACCTGGTCGGACAAGCCGGGACTGCCGGTGGGCGGCAACTGCTACAACTGCCACCAGATCAGCCCGAAGGAGAAGTCGTTCGGCACCATTGGTCCGAGCCTGTATCAATTCGGCAAGCTGCGCGGCAACACGGCGGAGATCCAGAAATACGTTTACTCCAAAATCTACAACGCCAAGGCCTTCAACCTCTGCTCCGAAATGCCCCGTTTCGGTCGTGTCGGGGCTCTTGGCGAGAAGCAGATCAAGGATCTGGTCGCCCTGCTGCTCGACCCCGAGTCGCCGGTCAACAAATAACAATCGATCCGGAAAAAGCCTGGCAACGCCAGGCTTTTTTTCGCCCGGAGCCCCCCGAGGAGATAATCTATGTCAATGAATCGTAGAGAGTTTTTACAAATACTAGCCGCCGCTTCTGCCGCCGGCTTCGCCCTGAACAGCCGCGCCCTGCTCGCCGCCCAGGGCGGCGAAAAGCTCTACGACATTCCCCGCTTCGGCAACGTGCACCTGCTGCATTTCACCGACTGCCACGCGCAGTTGCTGCCCATCTACTTCCGC
>JANJVS010000057.1 GCA_024709955.1 Rhodocyclaceae bacterium | reverse complement strand
CTCGGCGCGGCGCTGCTGGCCGAGCGCATGGGCTGGCCGGGCACGCCGGTGGCTGCGGTGCTGGCCTGCCAGCACAAGCTGCATGCGCGGCAGGTGCTGGAAGCCGTCAGCCCGGAGGCCAACACGCCCTTCGCGCCGCTGCCGGCGCGCTACGGCGATCCGGCGCCCGAGGGTTTGAGCTATCCGCTGTTCATCAAGCCGGTGAAGGCCGCCTTCTCGGTGCTGGCGCGCGTCGTCCATGATCGCGCCGAATTGCACGAGATGACGCGCTTCGGCGCCTGGGAGCTGTGGGTGATCCGCCATCTCGTCGAACCCTTCGAGCGCGTGGCGAAAAAACGCCTGCCGCAGGCCGGCACGGCGCACCGCCTGCTGATCGAGGCACCCGTGCGGGCGCGGCAATACAACCTCGACGGCTACGTCTTCGGCGGCGAGCTGCGGCCGCTCGGCGTCGTCGAGTCGGTGATGTATCCGGGCACGCAGGCCTTCATGCGCTTCGACTACCCGTGCGCCGTCCCCGCCGCCGGGCGGGAGAGGGCCATCGCCACGGCGCGGCGCTTCCTCGCCGCCGTCGGCTTCACGCACGGGCTGTTCAACATGGAGTTCTTCTACGATGAGAACGCCGACAAGCTGACCGTGATCGAGTTCAACCCGCGCATGGCGGCGCAGTTTTCCGATCTCTACCTGCGCGTGGACGGCATCGACCTGCACCGCGTCGCGCTGGAGCTCGCCTTTGGCCGCGATCCGGCGCTGCTGCCGCGGGCGCGACCGAGCGCCGGCATGGCGACGAGCCTCGTCTATCGCGCCTTTTCTCCCGAGGAAGTGGCGGCCATGCCGAGCCGCGCGCGCCAGGCCGCCTTCCACGCCGCCTTTCCCGACGCGCTGCTGTTCCGCTTTCCCAAGCCGCGCGGCTCGATGACGCGCGACTTCAAGTGGCTGGGCAGCTATCGTTACGGCATCGTCCACCTCGGCGGCAGCGACGCGGCCGACTTGGCCCGGCGCTGCGCGGAGGCCAGCGAATTGTTGGGCTGGCAGTCGCCGTGCCGGCACGGCGCGCCCGACGCGCCGCGCCTCGACCGGATCGTCGCGGAGGCCGCATGAAGCCGCTGCTGATCCAGCTCCACCAGTCCGATCCCGAGGCGATCCGCGCCGAGCTGCTCGCCGGGCTGGCGGCCGAGCCGGCGACGATCGCGCCGAAGTACCTCTACGACGCGCTCGGCGCGCGGCTGTTCGCCGCCATCACCGAGCTGCCCGAGTATTACCCGACGCGCACCGAGGCGGCGATCTTCGCCGCCCATGCCGCCGAGATGGCGCGGGCGCTGCCGGGCTTCGCCACGCTGGTGGACCTCGGCGCCGGCAACTGCGAGAAGGCGGCGCGGCTGTTCGCGCCCTTCGGGGTGCAACGCTACGTCGCCGTCGACATTTCGGTCGATTACCTCGCCGCATCGCTCGAAGGCATCCGCCATCTGCATCCGCACATGGAACTGGCCGGGGTGGGGCTCGACTTCTCGGCGCGGCTCGCCCTGCCGCCGGAGGTTGGGCCGGGGCCGCGGCTGATGTTCTATCCGGGCTCCAGCATCGGCAACTTCACGCCGGAGGCGGCGCTGCCCTTCCTGCGCGACGTGCATGCGGCCGCGCAGGGCGGCGGGCTGCTGATCGGCGTGGACCTCGTCAAGCCCGTGGCGGTGCTGGAGGCCGCCTACGACGACCCGCTGCAGGTCACCGCCGCCTTCAACCGCAACCTGCTGGCGAATGCGCACCGTCTCGCCGGCGCCGAGTTTTCGCTGGCGGACTGGAAGCATGTCGCCTTCTTCAACCGCGCGGCGTCGCGCATCGAGATGCACCTGGAAGCCGTGCGCGCCGTCACCGTGCGCTGGCCGGGCGGGGAACGCCGCTTCGCCGCCGGCGCGCGCATCCATACCGAGAATTCGTACAAGTGGCGGCGGGAGGACTTCGCCGCACTGCTGGCGGTGGCCGGCTTCCGCGACCTGTGCTGCTGGACGGACGCGCGGAACTGGTTCGCGGTTTTCCTCGCCAAAGCCTGAATGGACATCGTCGCGCACGGCCTCTGGGCAGGACTCGGCGCCGTCTGGCTGGCGCGCCGGCGGCCGGTGTCGCGCGGGCAGGGTGCCGGCGCGGTGGCGCTCGGGATGCTGCCCGATGTGGCGCACCTCCTGCCGGTGGCCGCATGGTCGCTGTTCGGCGGCGGCACGGCGGCGGACCTCGCTGCCTACGCCTTCGCCATGCCGGGCGGCGAGCCGGCGATGCCGTTCTGGGCGTCCGAGGCCGCGCACCACCTGCATTGCATCTTCCACAGCGCGCTGGTCGCGGGCGCCGTCGCCTGGCTGCTGGCGCGCGTGCCGCGCTGGTGGCGCGTCCTCGCCGTGCCGCTCGCCGGCTGGTGGCTGCACATCGTCATCGACGTCTTCACCCACTCGGCCGACTTCTACCCCGCGCCGGTGCTCTACCCGATCACGCAGCGGGGCTTCGACGGCATCGCCTGGAACACGCCCTGGTTCATGGCCGTCAACTACGCAACGCTGGCACTGGCCGCCGTGCTGCTCTGGCGCGGCCGGCGGCGCCCATCGTGAGTCGGCACCGTCCCGCCGTCCGCTACGGCGAGGAGCGTGTTCTTTGCGCGACCGCCTTGTAGCGCAGTTGTTTCATCAGCGCCGACTTTTCGGTGCGGCTCCTCACCCGCGCGGCGGCGGGGCGCCGTTGGCGCGCACGAGGCCGATCACGAGGGCGATCACGGTGAGCGGCAGCACGTAGCCGAGCATGGCGCCCGAGAAGGCGGGCAGACTCTCGTGCCGCTGGGCGGCGAGCACCAGGTAGGCGACGTAGGCGGCGTAGTAGGCGACGAAGACGGCCCCCTCCCAGCGCACGATCGCGCGGCCGGGAATGGCGATCGCCAGGCAGGCGAGGGCGACCGCCAGCATGACCCAGAGGTCGAAGTTGCGCGCCGTTTCCGAAACGGCGATGCCGCCGTCCGCCAGCAGTCCCGCCAGCCCGAGGCAGGCGAGGATGTTGAAGACATTGCTGCCCACCACGTTGCCGACGGCGATGTCGCGTTCGCCGCGCCAGGCGGCGACCAGCGAGGTGGCGATCTCCGGCATCGAGGTGCCCACCGCGACGATGGTGAGACCGATCACCAGGTCGCCGACGCCCAGCGCCCGCGCCACCGCGACGGCGGCATCCACGAGCCAGTCGGCGCCGAGCACGAGCAGGCCGAGGCCGACGACGACCAGCAGGAGCTGCACCGCCCAGTGCGCGTCCCAGCGGCTGCCGGCGGCCGGCATTTCGGCGGCGAATTCGTCGCGCACGGCCTGGCCGGCGCGGCGCGACTGGACGACCAGGAAGCCCGTGTAGACCAGCACCAGCGCGAACAGCAGCGCCCCTTCGCCCGCCGACAGGCTGCCGTCGGAGGCGAGCACCACCAGCAGCACGCTGGCGCCGATCATGATCGGGATCTCCTGGCGGATTACCTGCTCGTGTACCGCGAGGGGAACGATGAGCGCCGACAGGCCGAGGATCAGCAGGACGTTGGCGATGTTGCTGCCGACCACGTTGCCGATGACCAGATCGCCGCTGCCATTGATCGCCGCATCGACGGAAACCGCCATTTCGGGCGCGCTGGTGCCGAAGGCGACCACCGTCAGGCCGACCACGAGGGGGGAGATGCCCAGCGTCAGCGCCAGCCGCGAAGCCCCGCGCACGAGGATTTCCGCCCCCAGCGTCAGGGTGGCGAGGCCAAGCAGGAACAGGAGTGAATGCGTCAGCATGCGCAGCTCCTGAAGCCGGTGTGGATGTCGTTGCGCTCGGGCGTGAAGTAGTTGCGGTATTTCGGGTGGGCCATGCGCGGGTCGGTGGCGCGGCTGGCACCCTTGAGCACGTAGCGGTGCTCCTCGAAGCCGAAGCGCGAATAGTCGCGGTAGGGGTGGGCGACGAAACCCTCGAAGGGCGCGAAGCGGCTGGAGGTCCATTCCCAGACCTCGCCCCATTGAAAAGTCGGCGCTGATGGGACGGCGAGGGCGGCGCATTCCCACTCGGCTTCGGTCGGCAGCCGCCGGCCGGCCCAGGCGCACCAGGCTTGCGCCGCGTCCCAGGTGATATGCACGGCGGCGGCGTCGAGGTTCAGCGGCTCCCAGGCGCCGAAGCGCAGCGCCTGCCATGTCCCATTTTCCTTGCGCAGGTAGCGCGGCATGCCGACGGCGCCGGCCTCGATGGCCGGCACGAAGCGCCGCCAGCTCACCGGCACGCTGTCGATACGGAAGGCTTCCAGCTCCACGGCGTGGGCGGGCAGTTCGTTGTCGAAGGCAAAGTCCGGCCCTGCGTAACCCAGCGTCCAGGTTTGCGCGGAAATCGCGCTTTCCGCCGCTGCCGGCAGGGGCCGCTCCCAGGGCCGCAGGTGGGCGGGCAGCGGGATGTCGAGCGCCTGCGCCATGTAGGTGCCGGCCTCGGCATGCATGTCCTCGTGGAACAGGCTCAATTGATAGAAGTAGAGGTCGCGACCGGCGGCGGCATCGTCGGACAGCAGCGCCAGCGTCTCGGCGAGGCTTTCTTCCAGATAGGCGCGGGTGCCGGCGAGGTCGGGCAGGGGCAGTTCCCAGCGCGTCGCGTGCTTGACGAGGCTGGAGTTGTAAAGCGCATCCGCGTCCTTCATGCGTCCTTCCGGCCGCGCGCAGGCCGGGTCGGCCGCCAGCCCGAGGTGCCGCCGCGGGTTGCGCGCGATCCAGACATCGTAAAACCACGCGACGTGGCCGACTTCCCAGCGCGGCGGGTTGAGCTGGGTGGAGTAGGGGATGGCGAGCTCCGGCCCGAGTTTCGCGACGTAGGCGTCGAGCAGGTCGAGGGTGCGGCGGCGCGCGTCCTGCAATGCGGCGGCGAGAAAGGCGGCCGTGTTGGAGTGGCCGCCCCGGGCGAGACGGGCGATGGAATAATCCGTAGCCATGGGTAAAGCTCCTTCGATCGTGATCGTCACCCCGGCGCTGGCCGATGCCAACAACGGCAACTGGCAGACGGCCCGGCGCTGGGGGCGCTTCCTCGCGCCACTTTACCCGACCCGGCTCGTCAAGGCATGGCCGGACGAACAGGCCGACGGGGATGTCGCGATGATCGCGCTGCACGCGCGCCGTTCGGCGGATGCCATCGCCGCCTGGCATGCGCGGCATGGCGGCGACCGGCTCGCGCTGGTGCTCACCGGCACCGACCTGCACCGCGACATCGACGACGATCCCGCCGCGCAACGCTCGCTGGCGCTGGCCGGCCGCCTCGTCGTGCTGCACGAACTCGGCATCGCACGCCTGCCCGCCGCGCACCGGGGCAAGGCGCGCGTCATCGTCCAGTCCGCCCCCGCGCGCAAGGCGCCCGCCAGGCCGAGGACGCGCCTCACCGCGCTGATGGTCGGCCACCTGCGCGCGGAGAAGTCGCCCGAAACCCTGTTCGCCGCCGCGCGCCTGCTGAAAGAGCGGCGCGACATCTTCATCGACCACGTCGGCGCCGCGCTCGACCCGGCGCTGGGGCGGGAAGCCGAACGGACGATGGCGGCGTGCCCCAACTACCGCTGGCTCGGCGGCCTGCCGCACGCCGCGACGCGCCGGCGCATCCAGCGCGCCCACGCGCTGGTCCACGCCAGCCGCATGGAAGGCGGCGCGCACGTCGTCATCGAGGCCATCGTCAGCGGCACGCCCGTGCTCGCCTCGCGCATCGACGGCAATGTCGGCCTGCTCGGCGCGGAGCATGCCGGCTACTTCCCGTGGAACGACGCACCGGCTCTCGCCGCCCTGTTGGCCGAGTGTCGCGCCACGCAGGGCGACTCCGCCGGCCTGCTCGCCCGGCTCACGGCAGAGGCGGCGCGGCGGGCGCCGCTGTTCGATCCGGAGCGCGAGTCCCGTCTCGTCAGGCGGCTGGCCGGCGACCTGACCGCGGGCTGAAACGGCGGAACCTCAGATCGAGGTCAGCAGCCGCTCGTGCTTGAGTTCCCTTTCATGGGTCAGCCAGGCTTCCTCGGCGGAGAGGTGGGCAAGCAAGGCCTCGATGAAGCGGGCCGCCGCCGCATCGCCGTCGGGCGGACTGTAGTCTCCCGAGACGTACTCCATGCAGTGGCGGCGCGCCCTTGCGCCCGTAATGCCGACCTCGTCGGGCGAACGGGTGAGGAAGGGCAGCGAGAACAGGCGGGCTTCGCTATGCTCGTGGGCGATCATGGCATCGGCCAGCGACATCATGTCGTCGGACGAATAGCCGGTCTCGCGCGCGGCGCATTCCGCCAGATGGCGCATGGCGGAATGTTCGGCGAGGATGTCGGCCATCGCGCGCTCGAAACTGGCGCGGTCGGTGGGGAGGGGGGCATCGGCGATCATCTGGCACTCCTTCGCAGCGGGTATTGGTGTACCAATATAGTCGGGTATGGCGATTTCGCCAGTCCGGATTTCCTGCCGCGTATCAGACGGCCATCCCGCTGCCGGACAGCATGCGCCTGATCTCCGGCACGCAGGAGCCGCAGGCGGTGCCGCACTTCAGCTTGTCCTGCAGCGCGCCGAGGTCGGCGCCGGCGGCGATGGCGCGCCTGATTTCGTTCTCGCTCACGTCGAGGCAGTTGCAGATCACCTTGCGCGGCGCGGCGGCGGCCACGGGCGGCTCGGCGCGCGGGGCGAAGAGCCAGCGGCGCAGGGCGTCGATGGGCACGCCGTCGCGCAGCGCGGCGCGCAGCCAGTTCGAGGCCTGGTCCTCGCCGGCGAGCAGGATGCCGGTCAATCGCTCGTCCTCGATCCTTGCGCGTTTGATCACATTCCTGGCGGGATCGCGGTAGGCGAGGCAGGCGTCCTCGGGCATGTCGAGCAGGCGGGCGATCTGCTCGACGCGCGCGGCGGGCAGCGGCTCGGCCGTTGCCACGCGCAGGGCGACGAGGGGACGCTCGCGGCCGTCGAGGGTCAGCACGGCATGGTCGAATCCGGCCAGCAGCGGGGCGAGTTGCTCGCGCCAGGCCAGCACGGTTTCGTGGGCGTCGGCGGCCAGCCCCGGCGAGCGCAGCACGGTCATGCGCCAGGGCAGCTCGGCCGGCTCGATGCGCAGCGCGGCGTGCTTGAGTTCGGGCTGCTTCGAGACCGGGTCGAACGCGGGCAGGGTGAGGGCGTTCACGCCGTCCTGGGCGAGGCTGCGGCCGCCCCAGTGCATGGCGACGAAGGCCTGGCCGGGCCGCACTTCCTCGCTGGCGGCGACGGGCAGCACGACCTCGCCGCGCCGGCTTTTCACGCGCATGAGCTGGCCTTCGTGCCAGCCGCGCCGGTGGAGATCGGACGGATGGACCTGGATGCGCGGCTCGGGCTCGTGGCTGTAGAGGCGCGGCACGCGGCCGGTGCGGCTCATGCCGTGCCACTGGTCGCGCAGGCGGCCGGTGAGCAGGCGGAAGGGATGGCGCGCGTCGGGCGCCTCGGCGGTCAGTCCGGTATCGATGGGAACGAACTTCGCGCGCAGCGTGGCCGGATCGGTGTAGAGCCGCTCGGTGCCCTTGCCATCGACGACGGGCCACTGCACCGGGCCGATGCGATCCAGCATGTCGTGGGACAGGCCGCCGATGTCGAGGTCGCGGCCGGCGGTGGTTTTGACGTATTCGGCGTAGACGTCGGCGGGGGATGCGAAGGAAAACAGCGCCGTCTCGCCAGCGCCGACTTTCGGAGCGAGTTTCAGCGCGAAGTCGCGGGCGATGCGCCAGTCGGCGCGGGCCTCGCCGGGCGGCGGCACGGCGGCGCGCACGCGGGAGATGCGGCGCTCGGAGTTGGTGACGGTTCCGTCTTTCTCTCCCCAGGTCGCGGCGGGCAGCAGCAGGTCGGCGTAGGCGGCGGTCTCGGTGTCGCCCCAGGCGTCCTGCACGACGACGAATTCGGCCCGGGTCAGCGCAGTACGGACCTTGTTCAGGTCGGGCAGCGACTGGGCCGGGTTGGTGCAGGCGATCCAGACGGCCTTGATGCTGCCCTCGGCGAGGGCGTCGAACAGCTCGACCGCCGTCTTGCCCGGCCGCTCGGGCAGGGCGGGAATGCCCCAGAGCGCGGCCAGCTCGGCGCGGTCGGCGGGATTGGCGATGTCGCGGTGGCCGGGCAGCAGGTTGGCCATCGTGCCGGTCTCGCGCCCGCCCATGGCGTTGGGCTGGCCGGTGAGCGAGAAGGGGCCCATGCCGGGCTGGCCGATCTTGCCGGTGGCGAGGTGCAGGTGGATCAGCGCGGCGCCGTTGCTCGTGCCGTGGATCGACTGGTTGAGGCCCTGGCACCAGAAGGAGAGCGGGGCCTGCGCGGCGCCGAACATGCGCGCGGCGGTAACGATTTCCTCGGGCTTGAGGCCGCAGGCGGCGGCGACGGCGCCGGGGGTGAGTTCGGCGAGCCGGGTACGCAACGCGTTGAATCCGCTGGTGTGCGCGGCGATGAAGGCGTTGTCGGTCAGCCCCTCCCAGAGCAGCACATGGAGCATGGCCGAGTAGAGCAGGGCGTCGCTGCCCGGCGCGATGGCGAGGTGCAGGGAAGCGGCAGCGGCGGTGTCGGTGCGGCGCGGGTCGACGACGATCAGCTTGAGATCGGGGTTCTTTTCGCGCGCGGCCTCGATGCGGCGGAAGACGACGGGATGGGCGTAGGCCATGTTCGAACCGGCGATCAGCATCAGGTCGGCGAGCTCGATGTCTTCGTAGGAACAGGGCACCGCGTCACTTCCCAAAGTGGCCTTGTAGGCGGCGACGGCCGAGGACATGCACAGGCGCGAGTTGGAGTCGATGTTGTTGGTGCCGACCAGCGCGCGCGCCAGCTTGTTGAAGACGTAGTAGTCCTCGGTCAAGAGCTGGCCGGAAACGTAGAAGGCGACGGCGTCCGGGCCGTGCTCCTGGATGATCGCGGCGAAGCGCTCGGCCGCGACCTCCAGCGCGTTGTCCCAGGAAGTCGGCGCCGGCAGGACGGTGCGGCTTTCGCGCAGCAGCGGCACCGTGGCCCGCCCCGTGCGCACGGCGGCCAGATGCAGGGTGTTGCCCTTCGAGCAGAGCTTGCCGAAGTTGGCCGGGTGGTCGGGATCACCCCGCACGCCGACGATGCGGTCGCCGGCGGCCTGGACGATGACGCCGCAGCCGGTGCCGCAGTAGCAGCAGACGCTGCGGGTTTCAGTTACAGGGCGATCCACACCAGCCCGCCTTCGACCTTGGCCGGATAGACCTTCGCGCAGCCCTTGTCGGGGGCCACCGCCTCGCCGTTCTCGAACTGGATCTTCCAGGAATGCATCGGGCAGGTGACCACCTTGCCGGCCACGAGTCCCTGCGACAGCGCGCCGCCCTTGTGCGGGCATTTGTCGCGCAGGGCGAAGACCTCGTCCTCGGCGGTGCGGAACACGGCGATCGTGCCGCTTGCGCTGTTCACCTGGCGGCTGCCGAGGCGGGGGATTTCGTCCAGCGGACAGACTTTTTTCCAGTCGTTCATTCAGGCCACCTCCAGTGCGACATATTCCCCGGGCTGCTTCACGGCCGCCGCCCAGGGGTCTTCGTAGCCCTGCAGGGCGTAGAGCAGGCGCTCGTACAGCTCGGCGCGGCGGGCGGCGTTGTCGACGACCTGCGCCTTCACGTAGTCGAGGCCGACGCGGGCGACGTAGTGGCAGGTGCGCTCCAGATACCAGCCTTCCTCGCGATAAAGCTGCAAGAATGCTCCAGAATATTCAAGCACTTCCGAATCGTTCTTAACCTTGCACATGAACATGGCGACCTCGGTCTTGATGCCGCCGTTGCCGGCGATGTAGAGCTCGTAGCCCGAGTCCACCCCGATCACGCCCACGTCCTTGATGCCGGCCTCGGCGCAGTTGCGCGGGCAGCCGGACACCGCGAGTTTCACTTTATGCGGCGCCCACATGCCGAACAGCATCTTCTCCAGCTTGACGCCCATGTCCATCGAGCGCTGGGTGCCGAAGCGGCAATGCTCGGCGCCGACGCAGGTCTTCACGGTGCGGATCGACTTGCCGTAGGCGTGGCCCGAGACGAGGCCGGCGCGGCCCAGGTCTTCCCAGACCCTGGGCAAATCGCCCTTGCGGATGCCCAGCAGGTCGATGCGCGCGCCGCCGGTCATCTTGACGGTCGGCACCTCGTACTTCTCGGCCACGTCGGCGATCACGCGCAGCTCGGCCGGGGTGGTCAGGCCGCCCCACATGCGCGGCACGACCGAGAAGGTGCCGTCCCGCTGGATGTTGGCGTGGGCGCGCTCGTTGATGAAGCGGGACTGCGGGTCGTCCTCGGCCTCGTGCGGCCAGGTGGAGATCAGGTAGTAGTTGAGGGCCGGGCGGCAGGTGGCGCAGCCGTCGGCGGTCTTCCAGCCGAGTTCCCGCATCACGGCGGGGATCGACAGCAGCTTCTTGTCGCGGATTGCGGCCCGCACGACGCCGTGGGCATGGTCGGTGCAGCCGCAGACCGGCTTGTCCTGCGTGTCGGCCGGCTGGTAGGCGCCGCCGACCGTCGAGGCGAGGATCTGCTCGACCAGCCCGGTGCAACTGCCGCAGGAGGACGACGCCTTGGTGTGCTTGCGCACGTCGTCCAGCGTGAACAGGCCGTGGGTCTTGATCGCCTTGACGATGTCGCCCTTGCAGACGCCGTTGCAGCCGCAGACCTCGGCGGTGTCCGGCATCGCGGCGGCCTTGTTGTGGCCGCTATGTCCTACATCGCCGACGCCGCCGACGTGGTGCCCGCCGAACATCAGGTGGTCGCGGATGTCGGCGATGTTCTGCCGGTCCTTCAAAAGCTGGAAATACCAGGCGCCGTCGCCGGTGTCGCCGTAGAGCACGGCGCCGGCCAGCGTGTCGTTCTTGATGACGAGCTTCTTGTAGACCCCGGCGGATGGATCGGCGAGCACGATGTCCTCGCAGCCCTCGCCGCCCATGAAGTCGCCGGCCGAGAACACGTCGATGCCCGTGACCTTGAGCTTGGTCGAGGTGACCGAGCCGGTGTAGCGGCCGATGCCCATGCGCGCGAGGTGGTTCGCGCAGACCCTGGCCTGCTCGAAGAGCGGGGCGACGAGGCCATACGCCACGCCACGGTGGGCGACGCATTCGCCGACGGCGTAGATCTTCGGGTCGTAGGTTTGCAGGGTGTCATCGACGACGATGCCCCGCTCGCAGTGGATGCCGGCGCTTTCGGCCAGGGCCGTGTTCGGGCGGATGCCGACGGCCATCACCACGAGGTCGGCCGGGATGCCGCTGCCGTCCCTGAAGCGGATCGCGGCGACGCGGCCGGATTCTCCAGCCACCAGCTCTGCGGTCTGCTTGCCGAGCAGGAACTTCAAGCCCTTGTTTTCGAGCGACTTCTGCAGCAGGTCGGCGGCGGTTTTGTCGAGCTGGCGCTCCATGATCCAGTCGGCCAGATGCACGACGGTGACGTCCATGCCCTGGATCTTGAGCCCGTTCGCGGCTTCGAGGCCGAGCAGGCCGGCGCCGATCACGACGGCGTGGCTGTGATGTTTTGCAGCCTCGATCATGGCCTCGGTGTCGGCGATGTCGCGGTAGGCGATGACGCCCGGCAGGTCCTTGCCCGGCACCGGCAGGATGAAGGGCGAGGAGCCGGTGGCGAGCAGCAGCCTGTCGTAGCTGGCCTCGGTGCCGTCGGCGGCGACCACCTTCTGCGCCTTGCGGTCGATCTTCACGACCTGCTTGCCGGCGTGCAGCGCGATGCCGTGGTCGCGGTACCAGGCGAGGTCGTTGAGGACGATGTCCGCGAATTTCGTTTCGCCGGCCAGCACTGGCGAGAGCATGATGCGGTTGTAGTTGGGGTGCGGCTCGGCGCCGAACACCGTGATCTCGTAGAGGTCGGGCGCCAGCTTGAGCAGTTCTTCGAGGGTGCGGCAGCCGGCCATGCCGTTGCCGACCATGACAAGTTTCTGTTTTTTCATGGTCTTTGTCCTCAGGCGGCGAGCGGGTGGGACTGCTTGGCGTAGAGGAACTCGATGACGGCGGAGCGGTATTCCATGTACTTCGCGTCGTGGGCCAGGCTCAGGCGCTCGCGCGGGCGCGGCAGGTCGACCGTCAGGATCTCGCCGATGGTCGCGGCCGGGCCGTTGGTCATCATGACGATGCGGTCGGAGAGCAGCACGGCCTCATCGACGTCGTGGGTGACCATCACCGTGGTGGCCTGGGTGGCGTCGCAGATCTTCATCAGTTCGTCCTGCAGCCGGGCGCGGGTGAGGGCGTCGAGCGCGCCGAAGGGTTCGTCCATCAATAGCACCTTCGGCTCCATCGCCAGGGCGCGGGCGATGCCCACGCGCTGCTTCATGCCGCCGGAAATCTCGCCCGGATACTTGTGCAGGGCGTGGGCGAGGCCGACCATTTCGAGCACTTTCGTCGTGCGCTCCTTGAGGCGTGCCTTCGGCTCGTTGGCGGCGAAGACGCGCTCGACGGCGAGATAGACGTTCTCGAAGCAGGTGAGCCAGGGCAGCAGGCTGTGGTTCTGGAACACCACCGCGCGCTCGGGGCCGGGGCCGGCGATCTCGCGGTTGGCGCAGAGCATCGCGCCGGCGGTCGGCAGGGTCAGGCCGGCGATCAGGTTGAGCAGCGTGGATTTGCCGCAGCCCGAGTGGCCGATCAGCGAGACGAACTCGCCCTGCCGGATGTTGAGGTCGATGTCGCGCAGGGCGACGAACTTGCCCTTCTTGGTGTCGAAGCTCATGCCGACCTTCTCGATTTGCACGAATTTGTCCATTTCAGGCCTCCATGCGCAGGCGCTTGGCCAGCAGCAACAGGGTTTGTTCGAGGATCAGGCCGACGATGCCGATGACGAAGATGGCGATGATGATGTGCTCGACCTTGAGGTTGTTCCATTCGTCCCAGACCCAGAAGCCGATGCCGACGCCGCCGGTGAGCATCTCGGCCGCGACGATGACCAGCCAGGCCGTGCCGATCGAGAGGCGGATGCCGGTGAGCATGTAGGGCAGCACGCTGGGGAAGAGGATCTTGGTGACGATCTTCCACTCGGACAGGTTGAGCACGCGGGCGACGTTGAGGTAATCCTGCGGCACGCGCATCACGCCCTGGGCGGTGTTCATGATCATCGGCCAGATGGAGCAGATGAAAATCGTCCAGGTGGCGGCCGGGTCGGCCTTCTTGAACACCAGCAGGCCGATCGGCAGCCAGGCCAGCGGCGAGACCGGCCGCAGCAGGCTGATGATCGGGTTCACCATGCTGGAGAGCGTGGCGAAGCGCCCGAGCAGGAAGCCGGCCGGGATGCCCACCAGCGCCGCGAAGCCGAAGCCGATGGCGACCCGCTGCAGCGACGACAGGATGTTCCAGCCGATGCCCTGGTCGTTCGGTCCGTTGCTGTAGAACGGGTCGGAAAACAGCACGACGGCCGCATCCCAGGTCTTGCCGGGTGTCGGGATGCTGCCGCCGTTCATGGTCGCCAGTTGCCAGATGCCGAGCAGCAGCAGCAGGCCGGCGACCGGCGGCAGCACGGCGCCGAGCAGGGCGCGCATCTGCGCCGCGTTCTGCTCCGTGCTGCTCGGCCCGGCGAGTTGGGATTGCGCAGGGGGAGGGGGAACTTTCAGCTTGCGGTCGGCCACCGTCCCGCCATCCGCCACGGCGAGGAGCGTGTTCTTTGCGCGACCGCCTTGTAGCGCAGTTGTTTCATCAGCGCCGACTTTCAGGGCATCCATTGTGATTGCCGTCATGGCACTCTCCTTGTGCATGAGTCGCTTAGGCCTTGACCTTGAAGCCGTCGGCATACTTCTTCGGGTCCTTGCCGTTCCAGACCACGCCGTCGATGAGCTTCGATTCGCGCATCTCGCTCTTGGGCAGCGGCACCTTGAGCTGGCTCGCCGCTTCCTTGTAGATGTCGATGCGGTTCACCTTCTTCGCCACGGCGAGATAGTCCGGGTGGTCCTTGAGCAGGCCCCAGCGCTTGTGCTGGGTCATGAACCACATGCCGTCCGAGAGGTAGGGGAAGTTCACCGCGCCGTCGTTGTAGAACTTCATGTGGTTCTTGTCGGACCAGCTCTTGCCGAGGCCGTTTTCGTACTGGCCGATCATGCGGCCGCGGATGACATCGACGTCGGTGTTGACATAGGCCTTGGCGGCGATGGTCTCGGCGGTCTTGCTGCGGTTGCCGGCCGTCGCGTCGATCCACATCGAGGCTTCGAGGATGGCCATGATGACGGCGCGCGCGGTGTTTGGATGCTTCGCCACCCATTCCGCCGTGGTGCCGACCACCTTTTCCGGATGGTCGGTCCAGACGTCCTGCGAGGTGGCGGCCGAGAAGCCGACCTTGTCGATGATCGCGCGCTGGTTCCAGGGCTCGCCGACGCAGAAGCCGTCCATGTTGCCGACGCGCGCGTTGGCGACCATCTGCGGCGGCGGCACGACGATGTTCTTGACGTCCTTGAACGGGTCGATGCCGTAGGTGGCCAGCCAGTAGTAGAGCCACATCGCGTGGGTGCCGGTCGGGAAGGTCTGGGCGAAGGTGTATTCCTTCTCCTTCTTCGCCACCAGCTTGGCGAGCGATGCGCCGTCGGTGACGCCCTTGTCCTTCATCTGGCTCGACAGGCTGATGCCCTGGCCGTTGTTGTTGATGGTCATGAGGACGTTCATGTCCTTTTTCGGCCCGCCGATGCCGAGCTGCACGCCGTAGATCAGGCCGTAGAGCACGTGGGCGGCGTCGAGTTCGCCGTTGACCAGCTTGTCGCGCACGCCGGCCCAGGAGGCCTCCTTGGTCGGCACGATCTTGATGCCGTACTTCTTGTCGAAGCCCATCACCGAGGCCATTACGACGGAAGCGCAGTCGGTCAGCGGGATGAAGCCGATGCGCACCTCTTCCTTCTCGGGCTTGTCGGAGCCGGCGGCCCAGGCATGGGGTATGGCGCTCATGAGCGCGGCCCCCGTGGCGAGGCGCAGGAAATCGCGGCGGGAAGCGTCGGCAGACGGGACGGAAGCGGAGCAGGGGGGCTGGACAGTCGGTTCATGTTTCATCTCGATCTCCGAAGGACAATAAAAAACGGCGTCGGTCCGCGCGCCTCCGGAAAGGGGAGGGCATGGACCAGACGCCGTTGTCTGTTGGCCGAACCGCCGTTGGCTCGGCACTCGCCTTCAATTACGCAATGGCCGTGCCAGCATCTGGAATATCAGGATATTTCCTTGTAATTCATCCGGATGCCGTGAAAAGTCGGCGCTGGCAGGACGGTGGGGCCGGCGTGCATCGCCGCACCGCACAAGTGCGAAGTCCGCAACGAATGCACAGGGATGGGGCGCATCACAGCAGCAACCGCGCCATATCGACGAGGTCGGCTGCCACCTTCACGAGAGGCTGGGACTTTTCCATTGCCAGCCGGCGCAGAGCCGCGTAGGCGGTGTCCTCGTCCATGCCGCGCGACTTCATGAGGATGCCCTTGGCCTTCTCGATCAGCTTGCGCTCGGACAGCTTGCGGCTGGCGGCTTCCAGTTCCTTGAGCAGCGCCTGATGCTCCTCGAAACGCGCGACGGCCACATCGACCACCGGTTTCAGGCGGTCGATCTCGAAGCCATCGACCACATAGGCCGCCACCCCGGCCTTGACGGCGGCACGGATCGTGTCGCCGTCGCCGTCCTGCGAGAACATCACGACGGGGCGCGGCATCTCCCGGTTCATGACGCCGATGTGCTCCAGCGTGTCGCGCGAGGGCGATTCCGTCTCGATGAGGATGATGTCCGGCCGGATCTCCTCGATGCGCCGGCTCAGTTCCAGCGACGTGGGCAGGACCGCCGCGACCTGGTGCCCCGCCTTGATGAGGCCGGTGCAGATTTCCACCGCGCGCTGCTGGGATTCGTCGATGACGAGAATGCGTGCCATGCGAGTGCATAGCAACAAGCAAGCCAAGCGTTCAGGAGCCACGTGCCTGACTGCGGGCAAAATCCGGAAAAAACTGTAGGAACCTACAGTTACAAAAATATTGCAGCCTTGCTACGATCAGCGGCCTCGGCCATGCCACCACTGAAAAGCCATGGAAACTTCCACATTCATGCAAACCCTGACGCTAGCCTTGCAGGAGTACTGGCGTCTGCTCGGTCCGGCCGCCCCCTATTACTTGTGGCTGGCCTCCGGTGGGGTGGGCCTGATGCTCTGGCTATGGGCGAGCCACGCGCTGATGCGCAAGCTGCTGGGCCATCGCAAGTTCCGCGGCACCTGGTTCGACCGGGATCAGCTTCAGGATCTCGTCAATATCCTCCACGAGGACCAGGCAAGCGGGCGCCGGGTGATGCGCAGGGATGAAATCCTCCTGTTGCGCGAATGGACCCAGGGCAAGGGCTACCGGGGACTCGGTTTCGACCGAAAGAACGGTTATTGATCCGCGAGCGGCGCCGCCCAAGCCGCTCGGGCCGCCCAATAGAGCGCATAATCAATATTATGTAAAAAACGACGTAGGGGTAATTTCTCGGCGTTTCGGATCGCGTTTATCTAGATAAAGATGTAATCCCTTTTCTCGCAAAAATGTAAATGGTGTGTTTACATGCACGCGAATCGTCTGTACCTGCTACCAGAGCTACGTCCCTTGCGTCTTTTCTTTGTTGCTACTCCGGGACCGCTTGGCAGTTCTTGCCTGAGCGTCTGATAAGGACACCTGCAATTCATCTGCGCGGCGGCGCCAGTTTTCAGCGTCCGATCGATAACCAGCAGCTTGGCTTGCCGCCTCAGTGACCTGCTTCCGAAACGTCTCGGCATCTACGACCATCCGATCCCTCTCTGCATGGGCGCCTTGTAGATTGCCTTCAAGCACGCCGATTCTTTGCTTTAGCTGACCAACTTCAGCATGCAGCATCGACTTTTCCGCTTGATGTCGATCCGCAGCTTGGCTTCCAGCGGCACGTACCTGGTCGAGTTCCTTCTGTAGTTTGGTCGCCAAGGTTCGTTGCCAGTCAATTTCTTGCAAGGCCCGTACTTCGGCTGCCTGGAAGCGCTCCTCAGCAAGCTGTGCATCAGTTCTGTGCTTGTCCAATTCGGCAGTGAACTCGCGCCTCGAGTCTTCAAGAGCCCTCTGAAGGTGCTCTTTGTCCTCTCCAGCCTGACGTAGCTGCCCCTCCAGTGCCGCTCGAGTAGCACTCTGGGCCGCGAGTTGTTGCTCGGCGTCCCTTATCGCCTTGGTGGCTGCAGTGAGCGATGCTTGCGTTGCGGTTGTCTCACTTCGAGCTTTGTCTCGGTCACCCTCAGCCACAGCCTGGGCGGCCTTTGCCTCAAGGACAGAAGCGTCGGCTTCGCTTCGCAGAGCCGTCAATCCTTCTTGGGCGTGCGCCTGCGCCTCGCTCCAGAGTGCCGCAGCTAGTTCGCCCGCAGCTGTACGAAGGCTCTCGGGGAGATCAGGGTGCTCGATGCGAACGCGGCTCTTTTCCCTCAAGT
>JANJVS010000056.1 GCA_024709955.1 Rhodocyclaceae bacterium | reverse complement strand
CCTACGACGTGGTGCTCGAACTCGCCGCAAGCCACGGCCTGCCGACGGAGATCCGCGACATCGCCGACGCCGAGGTGCGCACCGCCGACGAGCTCTGGCTCACCTCCTCGACCAAGGAGGTGCTGCCGATCGTCGCGCTCGACGGCCGCAAAGTCGGCGCTGGCGCGACGGTGGGCATGCCCGGCCCGGTGTTCAAGCGGATGTACGGCTGGTACCAGGACTTCAAGCAAGCGGTGATGCGCGGTGGCTGAACCGGATACCCTCATCGAGTTCCCCTGCGACTTCCCGCTCAAGATCATGGGCGCGACGCGCGAGGGTTTCGCCCAGGCCGTCGTGGAGATCGTGCTGCGCCACGCCCCGGACTTCGATGCCGCCAAGGTCGAGATGCGTCCCTCGAAGGCGGGCAACTATCTGTCGCTCACCTGCGTCGTGCGCGCCACCTCCAAGCCACAGCTCGACGCCCTCTACCGCGAACTGACCGCGCACCCGTGGGTGAAGATCGTACTCTGACCGTCAAGCGGCTCGGCCGGGTCGAGTACGAACCGACCTGGCGCGCGATGCAGGAATTCACCGCCCGCCGCGACGAAAACACGCCCGACGAGCTCTGGCTCTGCGAGCATCCGCCGGTATTCACCCTCGGCCTCGCCGGCAAGCCCGAACACCTGCTGCGCGACATCGGCGTACCCGTCGTCAAGATCGACCGCGGCGGGCAGATCACCTACCACGGCCCCGGCCAGATCGTCTGCTACCTGCTGCTCGACCTCAAGCGGCGCGGCATCACGGTCAAGGGCCTGGTCAATCGCATGGAGCAGGCGGTCATTGACCTGCTCGCCGGCTACGGTGTCGTAGCGGAGCGGCTGGCGGGCGCGCCCGGCGTTTACGTGCAGGGCGCGAAGATCGCCGCCCTCGGCCTCAAGGTGAAGAACGGCTGCAGCTACCACGGCCTCGCCCTCAATGTCGCCATGGACCTGACACCCTTCCATGCGATCAACCCCTGCGGCTACGCCGGCATGGCGGTAACGCAACTAAGCGCTTTCGACC
The DNA here is from genome assembly GCA_024709955.1 of Rhodocyclaceae bacterium. Taxonomy (GTDB): domain Bacteria; phylum Pseudomonadota; class Gammaproteobacteria; order Burkholderiales; family Rhodocyclaceae; genus Sulfuricystis. Next base: position 2,856 of record JANJVS010000056.1, on the reverse strand, counting down.
CTACAGCAGACGTGGAAACAGTTGGCGCTAAACTGGTCGCCCAACTGGAAGAGAAGCTATGAGCGAGAAACAAAAAGGCGAAGCCAAGACCGCGCGCATCCCGATCAAGGTCGTGCCCGCCGCACCTCTGAAGAAACCCGAGTGGATCCGCGTCAAGGCCGGCAACTCGGCCGCGCGTTTCGGCGAGGTCAAGGGCATCCTGCGCGAGCACGGCCTGCACACCGTCTGCGAGGAAGCCACCTGTCCGAACATCGGCGAATGCTTCGGCAAGGGCACGGCCACCTTCATGATCCTCGGCGACCTGTGCACGCGCCGCTGCCCCTTCTGCGACGTCGGCCACGGCACGCCGCTGCCGCCCGATGCGGATGAACCGGAAAAGCTCGCCAAGACCATCGCCGCGATGAAGCTCAAGTACGTGGTGATCACCAGCGTGGATCGCGACGACCTGCGCGACGGCGGCGCCGGCCACTTCGCCGCCTGCATCCGCGCCATCCGCGCCGCCTCGCCGGCGACCACCATCGAGATCCTCGTGCCCGACTTCCGCGGACGGCTGGAGATCGCCCTCGACATCCTCGCCGCCGATCCGCCGGACGTGATGAACCACAACCTCGAAACCGTGCCGCGCCTCTACAAGCAGGCGCGACCCGGCGCCGACTACGCGCATTCGCTCAAGCTGCTGCAGGAATTCCGGAAGCGCCTGCCGCGGATTCCCACCAAGTCCGGCCTGATGGTCGGCCTCGGCGAGACCGACGACGAGATACTGGAAGTCATGCGCGACCTGCGCGCCCACGACGTCGAGATGCTCACCATCGGCCAGTACCTTGCTCCCTCCGGCCACCATTTGGCCGTGACCCGGTACGTCCATCCGGACATCTTCAAGATGTACGCCGCCGAAGCGGAAAAGATTGGATTCACGAACTGCGCCAGTGCGCCGCTGGTGCGCAGCTCGTATCACGCCGACATGCAGGCCCATGGGGCGGGCGTGGTTGTGAATTCCAACGATAAGAGCTACTGAACATGGCTCTTCGCTACTCTCCATAGATAAGCGCTACTGGAGACGATGGACGCCCTGCCGAGCCTCCCCAGCCTGACGCCGGATGAGCGGTACTGGCGCGTGGATTGGTTCGGCGAGTGTGCCTACCCTGGTGGCGTTCGGCGCTACGCCCAACCTAGTATCCGAGTCGCCCTCTCCCCGCTGCGCTGTGATCTGAACGACCACGTAGCGCTGTTATCGCCCGACTGTACGGATCACCAACACCAACGCGAAGTTTGGCCGCCGGTGGCCGCGCTGCCTCTGCTGGCCATCGGCGACATCTGGCACGAAGGGCGCCATGTCGCCTCGCCGGACTATCAGGTCGAGAGGTTCAAAGGACTACGGATTACGCCCGACACATCGGTATTCGTTAAGGCTGGGCTGGCCCTCGACGAGCACTTCCTGCTGCCGCTCGGCCGCCATCCCTGGCATCGAAACCATACCCACTCCTATTGCGTTGCCGTCACACTGAACGACGGCCGACGTCTACTGGTACCCTGTGTCGAGTTAATCCGGTTTTACTTCGGCTCCAGTAGCAATCTGCTCCAACGCCTCTTCACAGCCCCACTGCGCTCGGAGAAACTCTGGGCCAGCAAGCGATTCAATCCTGAGAACCGTCATCTACACATCGTTCTGGCAAATGGCTTGTCCGGAGCTTCCGCGGCCGACATCGGCCGCGTTGCCGAAAGCGGACTCGCCTGGCGGGCCGCCGCAGGCGTCTACGCATCGTGTCAGAAAGCCACCGCCCAACGTCATCCGGCCTATCTTTACACCGGGTTTCCGTTTGAGGGCACGACCGATCTTGAAGCAAACGGCACTTGGCTACCGTTTGGCGATCAGGCCGATGCGACTTTCCTCGTCTATCGGCTTAGGTCCTGCTCCTTCCCGTTCCCATTCCACTCTCTGTCGTATGAGGCGGCTGACCGAAAGGCATGGCGGGAAAGAAGTGATGGCGAGAATGCCGCTACCTCCCGCAACGGTCGCAAGAAGCCCGAAGTGGCCGGTGCAGTGGCCGATGGCGACCCAGGTACGAAAAAAGCGCAGCGCCGGGGTTCCTTCCATGACCGGCGTCAGTTCCCGGACTTGGCGCGGAAGCAGGTGTGGCGGGAGAGGATCGAGGCTATGCCCAAGGCGGACGTATATCTCCGCCATGCCGACGGAGGCCTGGAACAGGTGGCGTTCGGGGAGAGTGAGGGCAATTCGCAAGTTGCTGGGCTGGACGCAGTGGAATCGCAGGCCTGTAACGATAAATTTGCCCACGGTTCGGCGATTCCGCGCTTTGTGCAACTCGGCTTGCGCGTCATTTCAGCAATGCCTGAATTTGCGCCACCCGATACGCAAGTAAAGCTCGCGTGCCTGTCCGGGAGAAGTCGTCCAGTGTTCAGCCTGCCGGTGATTATCGATGAAGATGGCGAAATCGCCAGCGAATTGCTTTTCACCGCTTCGGACGGACGCGTACGGCAACGGCGCGCTTGTCTCATCAAGGTATGCAAACAAACGACGCGCGACCGATCTTTATTCGTTGTTGAGGGAGAAAACCGTTCAGCCCCACCGGAAATGCTGATGGCAGACATGTCGACGCTCGATGGCGCCAACCTGGCGATCAGAATTGTCGAACGCGGCTTGATCGCGTGTTCCAAAGCATAGAGCGCCCACACTTCACGCAAAATCGTATCTAGTCTTTACCGTGGGCTTCAATCTCTTTAGCTCTGCACCTACTCCCGTCAAGGGAAACTAGTGCTCTGTAAAAGCGCATGCTCATCTGCACACCCTACTACCTGCATAAGAAGGTCGGCTTGGTCTTGGACAGCAGACTCGACGTG
>JANJVS010000217.1 GCA_024709955.1 Rhodocyclaceae bacterium | reverse complement strand
CCTTGGCTTCGAAGGCGGCCTTGTTCCAGTCGCTGGCGTAGGCCAGGGTGGGCTTGAGCACGCCGGCGGCCAAAAGACCGGCCAGCACGCCCGTCGCGCCGGCGCCCTTCAGCACGGTTCTACGAATCATGTCCATCGAATAGTCTCCTCCTGTTGGTTTGTCGGTAGCGGGTGATTCGGGTTGCGCGCGGCTCACGACTGCACGTAGCGCCAGCCTTGCGTCAGGCGCGCCGCCAACTCGCTTTCGGCGGACGGCGTCTCCTCGACGCCGGGCAGCAGGGTGACGTCCACACCGCGCTCGCGCAGGCGATCCATGGCCTCGCGGCAGGCGATCAGGTGCAGGTTGGGATGGTTGCGCAGCGCCGCTATCTGGCCGGCATAGGGCGAGCCGCCGGCGCGCAGCAGGTGCAGGCCGGGGCCGTTGGCGATGAATTCGACGCGGAAGGGCTGCCCGGCGTTGTCGCGCGCCTGGGCCAGCTGCTCGGCCATGCGCAGCGATGCCTCCATGCGGGCCGGCTCGTCGGAGAACAGATGCAGCACGACGCGGCCGCCGCCGTCGCTGCGGATCGATTCGATCTGGCTGGCCAGTTGCCGATCGGCATCGATGCGGCCGTGGGCCAGCCAGCCGGCCAGCGTGCCGAGCATCAGCAGCAGCGAGGCGGCCAGGGCCTGATAGCCGCGCCAGGCGGGAAAGCGGCGGACGGCCGTCGCCTGCTGGCGCGGCAGGGGATAGGCGCCGCGCACCATCTGCTTCAACTGCCAGAGCTCGCAGGCGCGCCCGCGCAGTTCCGGGTCCCTGGCGATCCGACCGAGCAGGTCGGCGCGCTCCGGGGCGGCAAGCTCGTTGTCGATGTAGGCGCCGAGGATTTCGTCGGAAATCGGGGGGTTGGCTTCGGATTGCATGCTGGCCTCTCAAGCTTTGATGCGGCGAACCACGGCCGACGCTGCCGGTTGCTGTTCCCTCAGCTTTTCGCGCAACGCGATACGCGCGCGCGACAGCCGGCTCATGACGGTGCCGATGGGAATTTCCAGGATCGCGGCGACTTCGGCATAGGAGAATTCCTCCAGGTCCACGAGCGTGACGACTTCGCGCTGGCCGGCGGGCAACCGGGCCACCGCCTGGCGGACATTCGAGACGATCTCGTTCTGCAGGCAGGTTTCCTCGGGGCAGCATTCGTCGACGCAGACGCTTTCATCCACTTCGTCGATGTCCGTCATGTCCTTGCGGCGGCGCAGCTGATCGTGCCAGCAGTTCGCCAGGATGCTGCACAGCCAGCCGCTCAGGGCCTCCGGATCGCGCAACTGGGCGTGCCGGGCGAGCGCCTTGGCGTAGGTTTCCTGCACCAGGTCGTCCGCCGTCGCGCGGTTATGGCACCAGGAGTAGGCGAGCCGCCACAGGCGCGCGCGGTTCTCCGCGAGCTTTTCCTCTAGTTGTCGTGTGCGGCTGATGAAGCGCAGAAGACCCACTGGCGGCATCCTTTTTTGCTGGGAATTGTCTGTATAGACGCGCGGGCATGCGGGTTTATTCCATTTTTTTCACGCCCCGGATAAAAAAAGGGAGAGCGGCAAGCTCTCCCTTTTCGCGGTGCGACGGAACTTCGTCGAATCCGGGGTGTTCAGGCGACGGTAGCTTCGTCGGTGCGTTTGTCGCCCTTGTTGTCGGCCCAGCTGACGGTGATTTTGTCGCCGGCCTTGGCGCCCTTGATCTTGAAGCCGAACACGGGGTTGCGGGAGACGGAGGTGCCGAGCTGGCCGGA
>JANJVS010000021.1 GCA_024709955.1 Rhodocyclaceae bacterium | reverse complement strand
CATGTGCGTCATAACGTGGGTACCGTAACACAGGTTGACGGCGTTCGACGCAATTCCACAACCTTTACACAGGAAAAACAAGCCTATGCAAGGGTGCGCAACGATTAACAGCGCTTGGCACACTGCTGGCACAGTGAACCGTGCTAAGCGTTGTTAATTCCTGTTAATTCCAGTCACGTCATGTAACGTAACTTGTTGATTTGGCGGAGAGGGCGGGATTCGAACCCGCGTTAGGGTATTACCCTAAACACGCTTTCCAGGCGTGCGACTTAAACCACTCATCCACCTCTCCGCGATGGTTCTACCGTGGCAGGGCGCGGATTCTAGCAGAGTTCAGCCCTCGCTGTGGCGCAGGGACAGATCGATGGCGCGCACGTCCTTGGTCAGGCCGCCGATGGAAATGCGGTTCACGCCGGTCTCGGCGATGGCGCGCACGGTCTCGATGCGCACGCCGCCCGAGGCTTCGAGCTCGGCGCGGCCGGCGGTGAGGCCGACGGCCTGGTGCATCCGGGCGAGGTCCATGTTGTCGAGCAGGATCATGGTGGCGCCGGCGTCGAGGGCCTCGGCGAGTTCTTCGAGGGTCTCGACCTCGACCTGGATGAAGATCTTGCCATTGGCGATGGCGCGCGCCTGGGCGAGGGCGGCGGTGATGCCGCCGGCGGCGATGATGTGGTTTTCCTTGATGAGGATGCCGTCGTAGAGGCCGAGGCGGTGGTTGGTGCCGCCGCCGCAGCGCACGGCGTATTTCTGGGCCAGGCGCAGGCCGGGCAGGGTCTTGCGCGTGTCCACGATCTTCGCGCCCGTGCCGGCGACGGCCTCGACGTAGAGGCGGGTCATGGTCGCGGTGCCGGACAGGAGCTGCAGGAAGTTGAGGGCGCTGCGCTCGGCGGTGAGCAGGGCGCGCGTGTCGGCGGCGATCTCGCAGAGCACCTGGCCGGGCGCGATGACGTCGCCGTCGTTGGCCTGCCAGCGGATCTCGGCGTTCGGGTCGAGCTGGTGGAAGCAGGCGTCGAACCAGTCGGTGCCGCAGAGCACCGCGTCCTCGCGGCTGGTGACGATGCCGAGGGCGCGATGGCCGGCGGGCGTCAGCAGCGCGGTGAGGTCGCCGCCGCCGACGTCCTCGGCGAGGGCGGCGAGCACGTTGCGTTCGATTTCGTGGGCGAGGCGCAGGGGGAAATCCATGGCGTGGGTGATCCGCTGTGAGTTGCGGTCGATTCTAGCACCGGGGTTTCGCGCTCCCGGCGCGCGGCAGCAGCGCGAGGGCGAGGCTGCTGGCGGCGATGATCGCCATGCCGGCGAGCGTGGCGGCGTCGGGCCAGTGGCCGAAGGCGAGCCAGCCGAGCAGCGTGGCCCAGACGAGCTGCACGTAGAGGAAGGGCGAGAGCGTCGAGGCCGGCGCGTTGCGGAAGGCCTTGATGAGCATGTAGTGGCCGGTGCCGCCGTAGATGCCGAGCGAGGCGATCAGCAGCGCCTCCTTGGCGCCGGGCAGCGGCCCGCCCCAGTAGAAGGGCGCGGCGAGGCTGGTCGCCACGGCGCCGACCAGCGCGGTATAGAAAACCATGGTCACCGTGTTCTCGGTGGGCGAGAGCTGGCGCGTCTGAATCTGGTAGAAGGCGTAGCAGCCGGCGGCGGCGAGCACCAGCGCGATGCCGGCGAGGTCGAGGCTGCCGCCCGGCCGGGCGATCAGCAGCACGCCGCCGAAGCCGGCGAGGCTGGCGAACCAGCGGCCGGCGGTCATGCGCTCGCCGAGCATGGGCGCGGCGAGCAGGGCGACCAGGAGCGGCGTGACGAACAGCAGCGCGGTGGTTTCCGCGAGCGGCAGCAGGTGCAGCGCGGCGATGTTGAGGCCGGTGACGCCGACCAGCAGCAGGGCGCGCGTGACGTTCATGAACGGCCGCCGCGTGGCGACGAGTTGCCAGCGCAGGCGCGGCGCGAGGAAGAGCAGCATCAGCAGGCAGTGCAGCGTGTAGCGCGCCCACACCAGCATGGGCACGGGAAAGGTCTGCGCGAGGTGCTTGGCGGTGGCGTCGAGCAGGGCGAAGCAGAGCGTCGCGCCGAGCATCAGCAGGATGCCCTGCGCGGGATGGCGCTCAGCCGGCAAGGGCGGCGGTCCAGTCGTTGAGCAGGCGGCGCGCCGGATCGATCAGCTCGCCGGCCGCGAGGCCGATCGGGCCGACGCCGCCGGTGACGCAGGCGTCGGCCGCCGCGCCGTGCAGATGCACGGCGCCGAGCAGCGCGTCGAGGGGCTGCCAGCCCTGGCCGAGCAGGGCGGCGAGCATGCCGGTGAGCACGTCGCCGCTGCCGGCGCTGGCGAGGCCGGGATTGCCCGTGGCGTTGATGAACCAGCGCCCGTCGGGGGTGGCGACCACGGTGCCGCTGCCCTTGAGTGCCACATGGGCGTCGAGGCGGCGCGCGAGCGCGAGGGCGGCGGCGCGGCGGTCGGCCTGGATCTCGGCCGTCGCGGTGCCGAGCAGGCGGGCCGCCTCGGCCGGATGGGGCGTCAGGAAAGTCGGCGCTGGCCGGACGGTGATCCGTTGCGCCAGCGCGGCGTCCCGGGCCAGCAGGTTGAGGCCGTCGGCGTCGACGACCAGCGGCAGCTCGCTGGCGAGGGCCTGGGCGAGCAGCGCGGCGGCCGCGTCGGACTGGCCGAGGCCGGGGCCGACGGCGAGCACGGTGGCGGCGGCCATGGCGTCTTCCGGCGCGCGCAGCATGAGTTCGGGCTGGCCGCAGTCCACGGCCAGGCGTTCGAGCATGCCGACGTACACGCGGCCGGCGCCGAGCTTCAGGGCCGCGCGGCCGGCGAGCAGCGCGGCGCCCGCCATGCCCGGCGCGCCGCCGACGACGGCGACGCTGCCGAAGCTGCCCTTGTGGCTGTCGCGCGGGCGCGGCTCCAGGCTCGGGCGGAAGCTGGACGGCCGGATCAGGGCGCCGTCGGCGGCGTCGATGGCCAGGCCGAGGTCGCAGACCTCGACGGTGCCGCAGAGGTCGGGACCGTCGCCGGTCAGGAGGCCCGGTTTGAGGGCGATGAAGGTCGCGGTGCGCGTCGCGCGCATGGCCGGGCCGGTGACGCGGCCGGTCTCGGCGTTGAGGCCGCTCGGCGCGTCGAGGGCGAGCACCGGGACGCCACCCGCGTTGACGCGCGCGACCCATTCGGCGTGGCGGCCTTCGATGGCGCGCGTCAGGCCGATGCCGAACAGGCCATCCACGACCAGCGCGAATTCGCCGCCGGGATAGTCGGCCAGGCAGGCGCCGCCGGCGGCGTGCCAGGCGGCGTGGGCGGCGCGCGCGTCGGCGGGCTGGCGCGCCGCGTCGTCGGCGAACAGCAGGAACACCGCGTGGCCGGCGGCCTTGAGCAGGCGCGCGACGACGAAGGCGTCGCCGCCGTTGTTGCCCGGGCCCGCCAGAACGAGAACCGGGCCGCTCTTGGCGGCCAGCATTTCCGCGCAGATGCGCGCGGCGGCGGCGCCGGCGCGCTCCATCAGCGGCGGTTCGGCCGCGGCATGGCGGGCCTCCAGGGCGCGCAGCGCCGGGGCTGTCAGGATGGGCGTTTCCATGGCGTCGATTGTAGTCGCGGCAGTGTTACAGTGTGCCGAAAAACCGGAGGAACCGACCCCATGAACCTGAGTGGATTCTTGCCCGAACTCGCGGCGCGCATCGCGACCCTGCGGCGCGACCTGCACGCCCATCCCGAACTCGCCTTCGCCGAGACGCGCACCTCCGCGCTCGTCGCCGAACACCTGAAATCCATCGGCATCGAGGTGCACACCGGCCTCGCCGGCACCGGCGTCGTCGGCCGCCTGCAGCGCGGCACCGGCAAGCGCGCCATCGGCCTGCGCGCCGACATGGACGCGCTGCCGCTGCCCGAGCTCAACACTTTTCCGCACCGCTCGCGCCACGAGGGGCGCATGCACGCCTGCGGCCACGACGGCCACACGGCGATGCTGCTCGGCGCCGCCGAGGCGCTGATGAAGCTCGGCAACCAGGCCAATTTCGACGGCACGGTGTATTTCATCTTCCAGCCCGCCGAGGAGCACGAGGGCGGCGGCCGCGTCATGGTCGAGGAGGGGCTGTTCGAGCGCTTCCCGATGCAGATGGTGTTCGGCCTGCACAACTGGCCGGGCCTGCCGGCGGGCAGCATCGCGGCCATGGAAGGCCCGATCATGGCCGGCGCCGACCGCTTCGAGATCACCATCACCGCGCGCGGCGCCCACGCCGCGATGCCCCACCAGGGCACCGACGCGATCCTCGCCGGCGCCGCCCTGGTCCAGGCGCTGCAGGCGCTGGTGAGCCGCGCCACCGACCCGCAGGACGCCGCCGTGGTCAGCGTGACGCGCTTCCACGCCGGCCACGCCGACAACATCCTGCCCGAGCAGGCGGTGCTCGGCGGCACGGTGCGCAGCTTCCGCCCCGAACTACAGGACGCGCTGGAGCAGGGCATGGCGCGCATCTGCAACGGCATCGAGACCACCCACCGCGTGCGCATCGAACTCGAATATGTACGCGGCTATCCGCCGACCATCAACGCGCCCGAGCCCACCTTCGTCAGCCGCGAGGTGGCGCGCCAGGTGGTCGGCGGCGAGAACGTGCTCACCCATCTCAAGCCGAGCATGGGCGCCGAGGATTTCTCCTACCTGTCGAGCGTGGTGCCGGGCTGCTACGTCTGGCTCGGCAACGGGCCCGGCGAGGGCGGCTGCATGCTGCACAGCCCGCACTACGACTTCAACGACGCGATCATCGAGACCGGCATCCGCTACTGGGTGCGGCTGGTGGAGAAGGCGCTGGCGCCGGCCTGAGCGCCGGCCGCAAAGTCGGCGCTGATGAAACAATTGCGCAACAAGGCGGTCGAGCAAACGACGCTCTCCTCGCCGTTGCGGATGGCAGGACGGTGAACGCGTTTCAAGCGGCGTCGATGAGTTCGGTGTCGTCGTGGCCATAGGCCGGGCTGCAGGCGCAGAGTATGCGCAGCGGCTCGTGCCCGAGCGCCTCGATGCGGTGCGGCGTGCCGGGCGGGATCAGCACCGTGTCGCCGACGGCGACGGGAAAGCGCTCCGCGCCGAGGGTCATCAGCCCGCTGCCGGCGGTGACGTGATAAATCTCCTCGCTGAGATGGTGCCGGTGCAGCTGGGTGTGCTGGCCGGCCGGCACGATCGCCTCGGCCAGGCTCTGGTTGTGGTTGCCGTGCAGGATCGGGTGCATCAGCTCGCGGATCTCCGAGCCGTCCTTGGTGATGTAGGCGGGAATCTCGCGGTAGACGGTCTTCACGGCGTCGTCCTCCTTGTCCCGCGCCGGGACGCTAGGCGGCGATCTCCAGCGCCAGGTGGCGGATGCAGTCCTCGTAGAACGGATCGTTGGCGCCGTCCTGGCGCACCGACTCGATGAAGGCGAGCACCTGGCCGGCAAGCGCGCGCAGCGGGCTGTCGATGGCCGGATCGGCGAGCAGGCGCTGGCACAGTGCGGCGGTGGCTTCGGTGGTCGGGTGCGGTGTCATGGTCGCGGCTCCGGGCATGGGTTCACCTTGTTTTACGGTGGCTGGCGGCCGATCTTGAGGTCAGGCTTGACGAGTGTTCGATTGGACACTAGGATGGTGTCCACGAGTACACCATGTCAATCGGAGCCCGCCATGCCTCCCGCCATGAACGAACGCGACAACGACTACCTCGGCAGCCTGCGCGACTACTACGCCGAAGCCCGGCGCATCCCGTCCTACCAGCGCATCTGCGAACTCATGGGCTTCGCCTCCAAGACGGCGGCGAAGAAGCTGCTCGACCGGCTCGAAAGCGCCGGCTTCGTCGAGCGCACCCCCGACGACGATGCCTGGATGCCGACCATGCGCTTCTTCGAGCGCCCGCTCGCCGACATCGCCGTGCGCGCCGGCGCGCCGGACATGATCGAGGGCACCCAGGGCGAACTGCTGCTGATCGACCAGTACCTCGTGCGCCAGCCCTCGCGCACGGTGATGGTGCCCGTCAAGGGCGACTCGATGATCGACGCCGGCATCCACGACGGCGACATCGTCGTCGTCGAGCGCGCCAAGGCCGCCCAGTCGGGCGACTTTGTCGTCGCCATCGTGGACGACGAATTCACCCTCAAGGAGCTCGCCCTCGAAAAGGGCAAGTTCGTCCTCAAGCCGCACAACCCCGCCTACCCGGTGATCCGCCCCCAGGGCCAGCTCGAAATCTACGGCGTCGTCACCGGCCTGGTGCGGCGCTACCGGGGCTGACGGAGCCGTGATGAGTTGTCTGCGTAAGCCGGGGCAACTGCCCCGGCAGGGACTGCCCTTCCCCGAATTCCGCGAAGGCTGCGTCGTGCCGCCGGGCTGCCCGGTGCTGGCGCGGCCGGTGCCGGCGGGCGTGCCGCTGCGCGCCGACGCCCACGCCGGCGCGCGCCTGAGCCTGGACGACTATCTGGTCGAATCGAACGAGACGAGCTTTCTCGCCCGCGTCGTCGGCGATTCGATGACCGGCTTCGGCATCCGCGACGGCGACCTGCTGGTGGTGGACCGGGCCGCCGTGCCGGCCGACCGCGACATTGTCGTCGCCGCGGTGGACGGCGCCTTCGCCGTCAAGCAGCTCCGCCTGATTCCCGAAGGCGTTCTCCTGCGCTCGGGCAACGGCGCCCATGCCGACATCCTCGTCGGCACCGGGCAGGAGCTTTCGGTCTGGGGCGTGGTGCGCTGGGCGATCCATCGCATCCAGGATCGCCCGCGCAGCCAGACGACAGGCGTCGTCCCGCCGGCTTGACGCATGGCGTCGGCCGGCGGTAGCGCGGCGGATCAATACTCGGTCAGGAAGCCGGGCTTGAAGACCGGGCCGTAACGGCGGGTGGCGGCGGTCTCGGTGGTGTCGGGCAGGCTGGCGTAGCGCGCCGGCCAGAGCAGCTTGAGCGCCTTGTAGGTCATCACGTCGCTGTAGTCGTGCAGCGCCAGCGTGCGGTTGTAGAAGAAGGCGATGGTCGCGCCCTCGTCCGGGATGTAGTAGGTCTGCGAGGTGTAGCCGATCATGCCGCCCTGGTGGCCGATCAGGTTGGCGTTGGTGTCGCGCACGATGCCGAGGCCGTACTGCAGGTGGTCGTTCATCGTCACGTAGCTGAGGCGCTTGGCCTGGGTGGCGGGGGCGAGCAGGCTGCCCTGGCCGAGCACCTTGCCCCAGCGCACCAGGTCGTCGATGTCGGAGATCATGTCGCCCGAGGCCCAGACGGTGGACGGATCCTTGGTCGAAACGTCGTAGAGGATGCCGGTCTCGGTGTCCTCCCAGTAGCCGTGGGAACTGTTCTCCGGCATCAGCGCGTCGCCGAGGTTGGGCACCAGGGTGTCGGCGAGGCCGAGCGGCTCGATGATCGCGGAGCGGATCGTGTCGTCGTACACGCTGCCGCCGGCGTTGCGCAGCAGCAGGCCGAGCAGCACGTAGTTGGTGTTCGAGTAGGCGAACTGGCCGAACACCGGCGCGTTGGGCGAGGTGGCGCCCGCGTTGGCGATCAGCAGCAGCTCCTGCGGGTAGTAGCGCTTCATCGCGTCGCTCATGTAGGCGTTGCCCCAGGTGGCGTCGGTGGTGAAGTTGTACATGCCGCTGGTATGGTTGAGCAGGTGGCGCACGGTGATCGTGGCGCCGTCGTAGGCCGACATGTAGGCGGCCATCTCGTTGGCCAGATAGGTGTTGATCGGCGCGTCGAGGTTCACCTTGCCGGCGTCGACGAGTTGCAGCACGGCGGTGCCCACGTAGGTCTTGGTGTTGCTGCCCATGCGGAACTTCTTGTCGGCGGTCATCGGCTCGCGCGTCGTCAGGCTGGCGTAGCCGCTGGCGGCGGACCACAGCGTGCCGTCGCTGGTCAGCAGGGCCATCGACGCGCCGGGAATCGCGTATTGCCAGGCGGCCTTGTCGAGCATCGCCTGCAGCGTGTTCTGCGTCGTCGTGTTGCGCTTGTCGGCGACGGTGGTGAACTGCCAGGAATAGGTGGCCAGGGCGTTGCCGGCGAGGTCGCGCAGGCCGGAATTGAGCTGCACGGTATAGGTACGGCCGCCCGTCAGTTCGCCGCTCGGGTCGAAGTAGAGCGTGGCGCTGGCCGGGTCGTAGCTCGCCGTGCCGGCGACCGGCGTGCCGTCGTCGCGGGTGACGGTGACGGCCTGGGCCAGCGTATCCGCGGCCTCGACCGGCTCGGTGAAGGCGGCGACGATGCGCGCGTTCACCGCCGCATCCACCGCGCCGTCGCTGCGGCTGGTGTAGGTCACGCTCGGCGCGGTGGTGTCGGCGCTGCCGCAACCGGCGCTGCCGAGCCATTCGGCGACGCTGCCGATATCGCTCAGGCCGGACTGGCCGGAGGCCAGCAGCCAGACGCGGCCCTGGCCTACGCCGAGGTAGGTGCCGTCGGCGTAGGCGCGGTAGTAGTAGGCGCCGTCCACCTGGGCGCTGCCACCGCTGGGGGTGAACAGCGTCGAATACTGGGTTTCCGCCCAGTTGAACAGGCAGTCGGCCGCCGGGCTGGCGGATGGCGCGGGCGCGGCGCCGGCCGTGGCGCCGATGCCGGCGAGGGCGAGGAACAGGACGGTCGGGCTGATGCGGTGGCGATTCGGGCGGGTCATGGCTTACACCTCCTCTAGGCAAATCGTTTCGCTACAAGGCGGGGACGCGAGTTCCCCGAGAAGCTGGCGCAGGACTTCGGCGTTGGCGGCGAGGTCGGGGCCGGCGAGCAGGGCGGTGTGGCCGCCGGCGAGCTTGTGCTCATGATAGGACATTGTCGTCGCGGTGCGCCAGTCGCGGCTGAAACCGGCCGGCACGCGCGCCGCATCGACCTCGGCGAGCAGGTGATGGATGGGAATCGGCAGGGGGGCGGGCGGCTCCAGTGCGGCGAGGGCGCGGCGGTAGGCCTGGCCGCGCCGCACGGCTTCCGCCGCGTCGCCGCTGCCGGCGGCGGCGGCCAGCGCGCGGTCGTCGTCCGCCGCGCGCAAGTGCAGTTCGGCGAGGATCGGCGCGAGGGCCGGATCGGCCTCGTCCCAGCGCCAGCAGTCGGCCAGAACCACGGCGCGCGGCGCGCGGCCGCGGGCGACCAGCGCGGCGGCGAGCGCGAGGGCCAGGCGGCCGCCGCCGGAATGGCCGAGCAGCACGGGCGCCGCCGTTTCATTTTTGCCGGCGGCGAGGCTGTCGGCCCAGTCCTCGATCTGCCGCGCGATCGGCCGCTCGTCGCAATCCACGGTCCAGCAGCGGCAGTCGGCGAGCCGCGCGGCGAGCTGGGCATGCACGGCGCCGATGCCCGGCGCGGGCGGCAGGGCGACCACCAATGGGCCCGCCTTGCCCCAGCGCGTCCACGTGGCGTCGGGGGCGCTTTCCATGCCGAGCGCGGCGGCCAGCGCGCGCACTGTCGGATGGCGGAAGATCAGGATCGCCGGGCAGGGCCGGTCGAGGCGCTCGGCGATGCGTCGCGCGACCTTCATCGCCGCGAGGCTGTTGCCGCCGGCCACGAAGAAGTCGCTGTCGATGCCGACCGCCGGGCCGAGGGTTTCGCGCCAGACTTCGAGCAGCGCGCCTTCGAGCGGCGTCTCGGCTTGCGCCGGAGCGACTGCGGCGGTCGGCGCGGCGGGCAGCGTCAGGCGGCGGCGGTCGAGCTTGCCGCTCGGCGTCAGCGGCAGCGCGGCCACGAAGACCCAGCGCGCCGGCACCATGTAGGGCGGCAGCGCGGCGGCCAGCGCGGCCTTGAGCGGCGCGGGATTCTCGTCGGCGGCGGCGAGCCAGGCGACCAGTTCGTCGCCCGCCGGGCCGGCCTCGACGCTCACCGCCGCCTGGCGCACGCCGGGCAGGGCGGCGAGGCGCGCGGCGATCTCGCCGAGCTCGACGCGCAGGCCGCGCAGCTTCACCTGCTCGTCGCGGCGGCCGAGGTATTCGATGCTGCCGTCGGCCAGCCAGCGCGCCAGGTCGCCGCTGCGGTAGCCGCGCCCGAGCTTTGCATCCGCGACGAAGCGCTCGGCGGTCAGCTCGGGCCGCCGCCAGTAGCCGAGCGCCACGCCGGGGCCGAACACCAGCAGCTCGCCCGGCACGCCGATGGGCACGGCGGCGCCGCGCGGGTCGCGGATCTCGATGGCGAGGTTCGCCAGCGGCCGGCCGATGGGCACGGGCGCGCTGTCTTCCGGCAGGCGCCCGACGCGGCCGAGGGTGGCGCAGACGGCGGTCTCGGTGGGGCCGTAGGCGTTGTAGGCGACGATGCCGCGCGCGAACAGGCGCGCCGCGTCGCGGCCATGCACCGCCTCGCCGGCGAGGATCACGCGGCGCAGGCTGGCGAGGTCGGCGTCCTCCAGCTGGCGCAAGTAGGAAGGCGTGAAGGTGGCGAGCGTCACGCCGTGGCGCGCGAGGAAGGCGCCGAGGCGCGCGGTGTCGGCGACGGTCTCGGCGTCGGCCAGCGCCACCGGCGCGCCGGCGAACCAGCCGAGGAAGAACTCGGAGAGCGAGGCGTCGAAGGCGCAGGAGGCGAGCTGCAGCGCCACGTCGTCCGCCGTCACCGCGAAGCCCTCGATCTGCGCCGCGATCATGTTGAGGAAGGCGCCGTGCGTGACGCGCACGCCCTTGGGCTTGCCCGTGGAACCCGAGGTGTAGAGCAGGTAGGCCTCGGCGTCGGGAGAGATTTCCGGCGCCGTAAAACTCGGTGCTGATGACACGGTGGCCGGATCGAGCCAGTCGAGTCCGGCGGGCACTTCGAGCGTCGCCGCGAGTTCCGGCGTGGTCACCAGCAGGCGCGGCGCCGCGTCTTCGATTACTTCGCGCAGGCGCGCGGGCGGGTGGCGGGCTTCGAGGGGCAGATAGACCGCGCCGGCGCGCAGCACGGCGAGCAGGGCGACGGGCCAGGCGGCGTCGCGCGGCAGCAGCACGGCGACGCGTGCGCCGGGGGCCACGCCTTGCGCCGCGAGGGCGGCGGCGAGGGCTTCGACGCGCGCCGCCAGCGCGGCGAAGCTGAGCGTCTCCGTATCGGTGAGCAGCGCCAACGCCCGCGGCGTCGCGACGGCCTGGGCGCAGAAGCGCGCGGCCAATGTGTCCTGTGTGTCCTCGGGCAGCGGCTTGATCGGGCCGGCGGAGAAGGTGGCGAGCGCGGCGGCCTCGCGCGCGTCGACGAGCGGCAGCGCGCCGACGCTTTGCGCGGGATCGGCTAGCGCGGCGGAAAGAAGTTGCGCGAGCCGGTCGGCGAGGCGCGCGGCGGTGGCGGGCTCAAAGAGGTCGGCGGCGTAGGTCAGCTCCAGCGCCAGCCCTTCGGCCACGGGCGCGAACTCGAAGACGAGGTCGAAGGCGGCGACGCCCAGCGGCACGGCC
>JANJVS010000151.1 GCA_024709955.1 Rhodocyclaceae bacterium | reverse complement strand
CACCACATCGCGTCGGTCGCGCCTTGCCCTGCGGCCAAAACCGCCCCGTCGCACTCGTCGCCTGAATGAGAACAGGCCCTAGGCATGGGGGTGGCGCCGGCGACCCGCGCCGGCGGGCGCCGCCTCGGGTATGCTTGCCCTTTGCCCGACGGAGGATGCGCGCATGGCCATGGATGCAATCGACTACCGCCTGCACGGCGACGACATGCAGCTGGTCGAGATCGAACTCGATCCCGGCGAGGCGGCGATCGGCGAGGCCGGCAGCCTGCTGTACATGGAGGACGGCATCCGCATGGACACCGTGCTCGGCGACGGCTCCGCCGGCGAGGGCGGCCTGTTCGGCAAGCTGCTCGGCGCCGGCAAGCGCCTCGTCACCGGCGAATCGCTGTTCACCACGGTGTATACCAACGACGGGCAGGGCAAGCGCAAGCTCGCCTTCGCCGCGCCCTATACCGGCAAGATCATCCCCTTCGACCTCGGGCGGCACGGCGGCGCCCTGGTCTGCCAGAAGGATGCTTTCCTCTGCGCGGCGAAGGGCGTGGCCCTCGGCATCGCCTTCCAGAAGCGGCTCGGCGCCGGCTTCTTCGGCGGCGAGGGCTTCATCATGCAGAAGCTCGAAGGCGACGGCCTGGCTTTCTGCCACTCCGGCGGCACCGTGCTCGAACGCCGGCTCGCCGCCGGGGAGACGCTGCGCGTCGACACCGGCTGCGTGGTGGCCTACACGCCGGACGTGGACTTCGGCATCGAGTACGTCGGCGGCATCAAGACCGCGCTGTTCGGCGGCGAGGGCCTGTTCTTCGCCGTGCTGCGCGGGCCCGGCACGGTCTGGATGCAGTCGCTGCCCTTCGCCCGGCTCGCCTCGCGCATCTTCGCCGCCGCCCCCGTCGCCTGGGGGGGCGGCGGCGCCGGCGGCGAGCAGGGCGGCCTGCTCGGCACCCTGTTCGGCGGCAAGGACTAGTAGTCAGTCACGCAGATTCTGCTATGTTCGGCACGCCCCGCATCCCCGTTCGCTTTGTCGCTCATCCTCGCCATAGCCCTCGCTATGGCTGCGGTTCGCTTCGCGCGACCGGGGCGCGGATGCGCGCCTCGGCATCCACGCAAACCTGCGTGACTGACTACTAGGGGCTGGCGATGATTCGTCCGCGCGTGCTCGCCGGCCTGCTTTTCACCCTTCTGCTGACGGCCTGCGCCGGCTACGATGGCCGCGGACTCCGGCCCGGCCAGTCGGGAGAGGAGGAGGTGCTGCGCCTGATGGGGCCGCCGGCGCTGCGCTGGGAGGACGCGGACGGCGGCAGCCGGCTCGCCTATCCGCGCGGACCGCAGGGCCTGCACACCTACCTGGTGCGCATCGACCCCGCCGGCCGGCTGCTGGGTATCGAGAACCTGCTGACGCCCGCCCACTTCGCCCGCGTCGAACGGGGCATGCGGCCCGCGCAAGTGGAGCGCATCCTCGGTCCGGTCGATCCGGCGCACGGCGTCAGCTACTTCCCGGCGCGCGACGAGCTGGTGTGGGAATGGCGCTATTGCGCCCCCTGGAGCCAGCGCGCGCGCTTCTACGTGCTTTTCGACGGCTCGGCCCGGGTGGTGCGGTCCACCATGTCCCTCGACGATCCGGAATGCCTCGGCGGCCGGCTTAGCGGCTGCTGGTGCGCGCATTGAAAAACTCGGCGCTGGCGGGACGGTGCGGACCCACGGCCAGCGCCGTGGACGTATCATGCTAGCGGGATTGACGCGCATCATTCGCCGCCCGCCCTTCCCGCGCTAGGTTTTCGTATTGCACGAATGGAGGAAGCTTCATGCCGTCTCGGCAGGGCGTGCCGGATTCGTGGCACGGCGTTTACAAGATCGTCCTGATCTACGCGGCCTTCGCGGCGGCGTGGATTCTGTTTTCCGACGAGGCGATTCACCTTCTCACCGCCGAGCCCGAGCGGCTGATGCGCCTCAGCATCCTCAAGGGCTGGGCCTTCGTCGTCGTCACCTCGCTGCTGCTGTATGCCCTGTTGCGCGACGCCTGGCGGCGCCAGGCGCAGGCGCTGGCCGAGCGCATGAACACGCTCAGGCTGATCGAGGCCATCGCCGACGGTTCCGAGGACGCCATCTTCGCCAAGGACCTCGCCGGTCGCTACCTGCTGTTCAACCGGGCGGCGAGCCGCTTCGTCGGCAAGCCGGCGGAGGAAGTGGTCGGGCGCGACGACCGCTGCATCTTTCCGCCCGAGCAGGCGGACATGATCCAGCTGCTGGATCGCCGGGTGGTCGCCGAGGGCGGCGTGCGCACCACTGAGGAGGTGCTCGACACGGCCGACGGCACGCGCACCTTCCTCGCCACCAAGGGGCCGCTGCGCGACGAGCATGGCGCGGTGTTCGGCATCTTCGGCATTTCCCGCGACATCACCGAGCAGAAGCGGGCCGAGGCGGCGCTGCGCGAAAACATGGAGCTCCTCGGGCTGTTCGTCGAGCACGCGCCGGCCGCCATCGCCATGTTCGACCGCGAGATGCGCTATCTCAACGCCAGCCGGCGCTGGCGCGACGATTACGCCCTCGGCGAACGGGAGATCGTCGGCCGCAGCCATTACGAGATTTTCCCCGAGATTTCCGCCGCCTGGCGGGCCGTGCATCGGCGCGCCCTGCGCGGCGAGGTGGTGCGCGCTGACGAGGACCGCTTCGTGCGGGCGGACGGCACGGACCAGTGGCTGCGCTGGGAAGTGCGGCCCTGGCAGGGGGCGGACGGCGGCATCGGCGGCATCGTCATCCTGTCGGAGGACGTCACCGAGCGGAAGCGCCTGACCTCGGAACTGGAACGGCACCGCCACCACCTGGAGGAACTCGTCGAGCAGCGCACCGCGCAACTGAGCGCCGCCGAGGCGCGGCTGCGCCTGGTCATCGAGTCGAGCGCCGACGGCATCATCGAGCTGGACGCGGCCGGCTCGATCGTGATGGTGAACCCGGCCGCCTGCGAGATGCTCGGCTACCTGCCCGAGGAACTGCTCGGCCACAACGCGCACAAGGCGGTCCATGCCATGCATGCCGACGGCCGGGGCTATCCGGAGCGGGAGTGCGCGGTGATCGCCGCGGTGCTGGCGGGGCGCGCCCTGCGCCAGGACGACGAGGTGTTCTGGCGCGCCGACGGCAGCCCGCTGCCGGTGGGCGTCGCGACCCATCCGATCCTGCGCGACGGACGCATCCACGGCGCGGTGATGACCTTTTCGGACGCCACGGAGCGCCAGCGCACCGTGGCCGAGCGCGAGCGCGCGCGCGCCGAGGCGGAGCGGCTGGCGCGCATCAAGGGCGAGTTTCTCGCCAACATGTCCCACGAGATCCGCACCCCCTTGAACGGCATGCTCGGCCTCGCCCAGATCGGCCACCGCGACAGCGGCGACAACGGCCGGGCGCGGGAGATCTTCGGCCGCATCATCGACTCGGGCCGGCTGCTGCTGACCATCATCAACGACATCCTCGACTTCTCGAAGATCGAGGCCGGCAAACTGCCCATCGAGTCCGTCCCCCTGTCGCCGGTCCAACTGGTGGACGAGGCTGTCGGCGCCCTCGCCATGGCCGCGACGGCCAAGAATCTCGCCATCTTCGGCGAGAAGGCGCCCGACCTGCCGGTCGCCTGCCTCGGCGACCCGGCGCGCATCTCCCAGATCCTGCTCAACCTGCTTTCCAACGCCGTCAAGTTCACCCCCCGGGGCGAGGTGCGCCTGTCCGCGCGGCGGGACGGCGGGGAACTGGTGTTCTGCGTCGCCGACACCGGCATCGGCATCGCGGCGGCCGATCTGGAACGCCTGTTCATGCCCTTCGAGCAGGCCGACAGCAGCACGACGCGCAAATACGGCGGCACCGGCCTCGGCCTGGCCATCAGCCGCCGGCTGGCCGAGCTGATGGGCGGCCGGCTGGAAGTGACGAGCCGGCCAGGCGACGGCAGCCGCTTCGAGCTGCGCCTGCCGCTGGTGGATACCGACCAGCCCGTCCTACCGCCCATGGCCAGCCTGGCCGGCGCCGGTTTGCGCCTGTCCGGCCTGCGTATCCTCGTCGCCGAGGACAACGAGGTGAATCGCTTCGTGCTGGAGGATTTCCTGCGCGCCGAGGGGGCGTGGGTCGAAATGGCGGGCAACGGCCGCCTGGCGGTCGAGGCCGCGACCCGTCCGGGCGCGGACTTCCACATCGTGCTGATGGACGTGCAGATGCCGGAAATGGACGGCATCGAGGCGACGCGCCGGCTGCGGCAACGACTGCCGGCCCTGCCGATCGTCGGCCAGACCGCCCACGCCCTCAAGGAGGAGCACAACCGCTGTCTCGCCGCGGGCATGGCGGCGACCCTGATCAAGCCGATCGACATCGAACAGCTCGTCGCCGTGGTGCTCGCCCATGCGCGCCCGGCGGATCGCCGCGAGAGCGCGCCGGCGGCCTCGGTCGATGGCGATATCGTGGACTGGACGGCGTTGCAGCGGCGCTTCCGCGACCGGCGGGACTTCGTCGAGCGCCTGGTGGCGCTTTCCCTCGAAAGCAACGCGGGGACGGCCCAGCGGCTGCGCGAGCTGGTCGAGGCCGGCGAGCTGGCCGAGATCGGCAAGCTCGCCCATACCCTCAAGGGCTTCGCCGGCAGCATGTCGGCCCCCGAGGTGGAACGGCTGGCGATCCGCACCCTGGCCGCCGCCCAGGCCGAGGACGGCGCGGCCCTGGCCCATGCCCTCGACCTCGCCGACGCCCTCGACCGGCTGATGCGGGCGCTCGCGGCGGCTTCCGGTAGCAAGCCCGCGGCTCAGTAGTGCGGCGGAATCTCGTCGCGCAGGCTGCGCTGTTCGGTGGGCAGGCTGCGCAGCAGGTCGCGCAATTCGCGCGTCTCGCGCTCCAACCGCTCGATGCGCTCCTGCTGGCGGAACACCGTCTGGTTCAGGGTTTCCAGCAGATCCTCGGCGAAGGCGAGCTTGACTTCGAGTTCGGTGAGGCGGTCGTCCATCAGACTGGCTCCTCGTCGTCCTCGGCCGGCGCGGTGTCGGGGTTGGCTGCCGGCGCGGCTTGGGCGAGCATCGCGGCACGGCTCTCTGGAGTTTCCAGGCTGATGCGGCCGAGCGCGCCGCCGCGGTAGTCGGTGAGCAGGATCATCGCGGCCTTTTCCAGGTCGAGTTCGCCGCCCCGGCCCTTGACGATGCAGCCGCGCTTCTTCGCCACCGCCTCGACGACGCCGACGGCGTCCATGTCCGTCAGGTCGAGCTTGTAGCGCGCCGCCAGCTGCGCCGGGTAGCGCTCCAGCAGGATGCCGGCGAGGAAGGTGGCGACCTCCTCGTCGATCACCGCGTTGCGGCCGATGGCGTGGCTGGCGGCGAGCATGAAGCCGTCGGAATCGTGGGCGATCTTCGGCCACATCAGGCCCGGCGTATCGACGATGGTCTGGCGCGGCGAGAGGTCGAAGCTCTGCTGGCTCTTGGTGACGGCCGGCTCGTCGCCGACGGCGGCGATGCGACGCTTGAGCAGGGCATTCATCAGCGTGGATTTGCCGACGTTGGGGATGCCCATGATCATCATGCGCAGCGGCTTGACGTTGTCGTTGCGGTGCGGCGCGAGCTGCTGGCACAGCGATGGCACCTTGGCCGCGTCGCCGGGCTTCTTGCAGGAGATGGCGACGGCCTTCACGCCGGGTTGTTTGGCGTACCAGTCGAGCCAGGCGGCGGTGACGGCCGGGTCCGCCAGGTCGGCCTTGTTGAGCAGCTTGAGGCAGGGACGCTGGCGCGCGAGGCGCAGCTCGCGGATCATCGGGTTGCTGCTCGCCTCGGGCAGGCGCGCGTCGAGCACCTCGATGACGACGTCGGTGCGGGCCATGGTCTCGGCGGCCTTCTTGCGCGCCGAGGTCATGTGGCCGGGGAACCACTGGATGGGCATGGGGAGTTTTAGGCGGGAATGCGTGGCAAGGCCATAATTATCCCCCATGCCCACGCCTCTCGACATTCTTTACCGCGACGACTGGCTCGTCGCCATCGACAAGCCCGCCGGCCTGCTGGTCCACCGCAGCGACATCGACCGCCACGAGACGCGCTTCGCCGTGCAGCTGTTGCGCGACCAGCTCGGCCGCCGCGTCTATCCCGTCCACCGGCTCGACAAGGGCACCTCGGGCGTGCTGCTGTTCGCCTTCGATGCCGAGACCGTGCGGGCTCTGGCGCGGCAGTTCGAGGACGGCACGGTGGCGAAGACTTATCTCGCCGTGGTGCGCGGCTGGCCGCCGGAGGCGGGCAGCATCGACCACGCGCTGGCGAGGAAATACGACGAGTACGGCCGCCAGCTGCCCACGGCCGAGGCCCAGCCGGCGCTGACGCACTATCGTCGCCTGGCCACTGTCGAGCTGCCGGTGTGCGTGGATCGCTATCCGCAGACACGCTATGCGCTGGTGGAGCTCAGGCCCGAGACCGGGCGCCAGCACCAGCTGCGCCGGCACATGAAGCACATCGGCCACCCGATCATCGGCGACGCCACCCACGGCAAGGGCGTGCACAATCGCTTCTTCCAGCGCGAATTCGGCTGCGGACGGCTGCTGCTGGCCTGCACGCGGCTGGAGTTCCGCCACCCGGTCGGAGGCCAGAAAATCGGCGTCCCCCAAGGGGACTTCCTGCGGGGCGCTGGCGGGACGGTGGGCGGCGAGTTCGCCGCGCTGCTGGAACGCTTCGGCTGGCCGCTGCCGGAAAATGCCCCGGACTACTGCGGCACGGAGATGCCGTAGCCGCTGTCCAGCGTGACGATGCCGGATCGGTAGGGAGCGATCCAGTTGATCCAGCTGGTGGCCCAGGGCCAGTTGCTCGCCTTCGGCAGGAAACCCGTGCTCGCGTACAGCGACCGGCTGCTCATGGCCGGGTAGCTGACTTTCTGGATCGCCGCGCCGGCGTAAAAATGGGCGCTGTCGTCCATGGTGCGGGCCAGGTAGATGTTCTGGCCGACGAAGACGACGTCGGTGACGAAACCGTAGCCGGCAAGGCGCGGCATGACCACCGGCAGGGTGCTGCGGAAATGGCCCGTGCCATCGTTCGGGTACAGCGTGGCGAGGGCATTGAAGCTGTCGCTCTCGTGGCCGGCGAGAAAGGCGTCGTAGTGTCCGGTGCCGAAGAAATCCACCAGTTCGGCGGTGAAGATCGGCCGGTACTTGACGTCGTCGGGCAGGCGGGACAGGTCGATGCTGAAACTGCCGTCGCGGTTGTTGATGAGGAAGTAGGGCGTGCTCTGCACCATGTTGTCGACGAGCAACAGGTCGGGGAAGCCGTCGCCGTCGATGTCGCCGGCCGCCGCACTGTGGATGAAGCCGGTCACCTGCAGCTTGCTGCCCGCGTAGCGGCCGTCCGGTTGGCTCAACAGCAGCAGCGGCTGCTCGCCGGGGAACGGATCGGCATCGAAGCCGTGGCAGGCGAAGAAGACGTCGGGTTGGCCGTCGCGGTTGAAGTCTGCGACGACGGCCTTGCGCGGATGCAGGCAACCGGCGGTATCGGCAAGCAGCAGGCTGCTGCGATCCTTCCATTCCCCGCTTTCACGGCGGTAGAAGCGCACGTGTCCCCACTTGGTGGCTGTCGCGATGTTGCCGCTGTCGTATTCGAGGGTATGGGTGACCATGCCGAGGCTGCCGTCCTGGAAGAAATCGGCAAAGGCCACGGCATTGCCTTGCAGCACCTCGCCGGGGAGCTCCTGCGCGCCGAGTTCGGCGGCTGCCGCGACCTTGTTGGCGTAGGACGAGTCCGCCGCCTCGCGGGGCACATTGGCCGTCTGCGTGCTGCCGCCGCCGACGGACAGGACACGCATGTCGGCGCCGAGTTCCAGCAGCACGTTGCCGAAGCTGGTGCCGTTTACCGTGACCGCCGGCAGCGAGAGGCGCCGGCTGGCGGGCACGTAGCGGCTCGCGGCCGCGGTGGCAGGGGCGGCACCGGCGCTGACGATGCGATAGTTGCCCGGCTCGACGACCACGTCCGTATAGGTCGTGCCGGTGCCTGAGAGGCGCACGGCGGACAGGTTCAGGGTGTGCGTGGCGGCATCGTAGCTATTGGCGGCCGGGGCGGCGCCGAGCCACAAGAACAATGCGGCGCCGAAGAGCGCGCTTGCGGCGCAGGGGAGACGGATGGCCATGGGCGTTCCTGTGCGGGGCTCAGATGCAGCCTGAATTGCCGTGGTGCGCGGAGAATGCGCCCAGGTCGGTCAGCTGGCCGCCGAAGGCCGGGCCGAGGTAGTAGAGATGGTGGTCGGTGGTGGAAATGCCGAGATAGGCGCCGCTGCCCGGATAGTGGCGGAAATAGTAGGGGGCAAGACGGTCGGTGGCGGCGCCGGTGGCGGGCAAGTGCTCGGGATAGACGCTTTCCAACCAGGCGAACACGCAGTCGGCGGCCAGAAACAAGTCGGCATTGACCTCGCGGACCAGGCGCACATAGGGTTCCGTCGCCTGGCGGAAGTACGAGGTGCCGGAGATGCCCTGGCCGAAGTCGATGACCCGGATGTACTCCTCGGGCATGCTCGGCGTCGGGGTAGAGGACCAGAAATAAGCGGCGGGCGTGCCGGGGAAGAGCGTGGTATTGATTGCCGGAGCGGTGCGCGTGTAATCCACCAGGGTCAGCAGTTCCTCGACGGTCGGTAGCCGCCAGTCGTGTTTGCCCGCGAGATGGCTGGTCAGGGCACGGGCATCGTCCCAGCGGTAGGGAATGGCGCTGCCGGTGCAGGCATTGCCGTCCCAGGTCTGGCCGGCAAGACATTTCTGCCAGATCAGCCCGGAGGCGGCGTGAGTGACCGTACCGTTGCCGTTGTCCACGTAGTCGGCATCCGGGCGGTCGGCCCGCAGCAGGGCGGTCGTGCTGCCCCGGACCAAACGCACGTCGCTGCCGTCGTTCGGCTGGTTGTAGTTGTCGGCGCCGGCGAAGGCTGCGAAGTTCACGTCCCAAGGCCCGCTGCCGGAGGCCGCAGCCGTGGTGCTCGTCCAGAAGTTCATGTGGTCGGCGAGTCCCTGGAAGGCATTGGCATCGATGGCGATGCTGGCATCCGACCAGTTCACCAGCGTCAGGAGTTCGCGCACGTTGGGCAGGCGCCAGTCGTCCGCGCCGGCAAAGCGGATTGCGGTGGACGCTGCGTTGGCCTGCGACCAGGTGTAGGCACCGACCGATCCGGTACAGGCACTGCCGTTCCAGGTCTGGGGGAGCGCGCAACGCATCCAGGTGAGGCCCGTGGCCGAGTCGGTGAGGGTTCCATCGCCGTTGTCGGTGTAACCGCCGGCTCCGGCGGGCGCCACGTTCATGCCCAGTCCGAGGGCCGCCAGGATGGGTAGCAGGAAGGGGCGAACGAGGGGTTTGAGTGGCGACATGATCGGGGAGGAAAAGAGACAAAAGCAAATTCTAGAGGGACAATGGGATGCGGGGATGCCATTTGCCGCCAATTCCCCGGCTGCTATATTGGAATTGCCGGGTGTCCCGCCAATCAGGAAGATTGCCATGAACGTGACCAACATCGCCAACCTCTACGCCAGCCTGCAGACCACCTCGGTGTCGTCCGGGAGCAAGGTGTCGCGTTCCTTCGAGCAGGCGGCGAGCCGCCTCGAAAGCGAGTTGCAGTCGACGCAGGTGAAGATTTCGGCGTACGGCCAGGTGAAGGCCGGTTTCGCCGGCATCGAGGCCGCCGGGCAGACCCTCGCGAAAGGCGACAAGATTTCTGCGGCGGATACGAAGAAGGCCCTGCAGTCCCTCGTCGATGCCTACAACCAGACGCGTAGCGCGGCGGCCGGCACCGAGGCGGGTTATGCGACGAACGCCGCGAACAGCCTGCGGCGGGCGGTTGCTTCGAGCGGCATGAACGACGAGTTGCAGGCGCTCGGCATCATGCGCGGCAGCGACGGCAGCCTGGCGCTGGATACCAAGAAGCTCGACGCGGCCCTCGCGGCCGATAAGGGCGCGGTGCAGAAGGCGGCCGCCAGCCTGGGCGGTGCCATGCAGTCGGTCGCGACCCGCGCCCTCAGCGAGAACAGCGGCATCAACCGCACGCTGGAATCCCTCAATACCCGCGCCTCCGCGCTCGAAGGGCAGCAGAGCGGCATCGCGAGCCTGATCGAGCTCCAGCAGCGGACCAGCAGCAGCTACGGCGCCTCTTCCGGCATCTCCAGCTACCTGAGCATCTTCAGGATGTAGCACCGTTCCGCCGTCCGCTACGGCGAGGATTCGCAGCGGCGAGGAGAGCGTACTTTGCTCGACCGTCCTGCTGCGCAGGGGCTTCATTAGAGCGTACTTTGCTCGACCACCTTGTAGCGCTTTGCTTCATCAGCGCCGGGTTTTCGGGCGCGCGGCGGCCGCGGTCAGGGCCGGCTTTCCGCGTGCCAGGCCAGCGCGCCCCGCGCCGCCGCCCGGCCGCCGGCGAAACAGGCGGTGAGCAGGTAGCCGCCGGTCGGCGCTTCCCAGTCGAGCATCTCGCCGGCGCAGAAGACGCCCGGCAAGGCGCGGAGCATTAGGTTCCCGTCGAGCGCCTCGGCCATCACGCCGCCGGCGCTGCTGATGGCTTCGTCGAGGGGGCGGGGCGCGGCGAGCCTGAGCGGCAGGGCCTTGATCGCGGCGGCGAGTCTGGCGGGATCGCCGTAGTCCTCCCTGGCCGTGCATTCGCGCAGCAGGCCGGCCTTGAGGCCGGCGATGCCGCAGCGGCTTTGCAGATGGCTGGCCATGGAGCGCGCGCCGCGCGGATGGGCGATCTCGGCGGTCAGTCGTTCCAGCGTCCTGCCGGGGGCGAGGTCGAGGTGCAGCGTGGCACTGCCCTCGGCCGCGATGGCGTCGCGCAGGGCGGCGGAGAGGGCATAGATCAGGCTGCCTTCGACGCCGTGCCGGGTGACGACGAATTCGCCCTGGCGCTGCTGATCGCCGAAGGTCGCGACGACGGACTTGAGCGGCTGGCCGGCGAATTTCTCGCGGAAGTGGGCGCTCCAGGCGACGTCGAAGCCGCAGTTGGCGGGGCGCAACGGCGCGACCTCGACGCCGCATGCGGTGAGCAGCGGCACCCAGGCGCCGTCGGAGCCGAGCCTGGCCCAGCTGCCGCCGCCGAGGGCAAGGATGATCACCGTCCCATCAGCGCCGACTTTTATCTCCCCATCCGGTGTCGCGAACCGCAGCGCACCCGCCGCATCCCAGCCCAGCCAGCGGTGGCGCATGTGGAAGCGCACGCCGGCCGCGCGCAGGCGGTGCAGCCAGGCGCGCAGCAGCGGCGCGGCCTTCATATCCTTGGGGAACACGCGGCCCGAGGAGCCGACGAAGGTCTCAGCGCCGAGGCCCTGTGCCCACTCGCGCAGCTCGTCCGCGCCGAAGCCGCGCAGCCAGGGCTCGACCCAGGCGCGGCGGTCGCCATAGCGGGCGGCGAACTGCTCGAAGGCTTCGGCGTGGGTGAGGTTGAGCCCGCTCTTGCCGGCCATGAGGAACTTGCGCCCGGCCGTCGGCATGGCGTCGTAGACCTCGACCGCCAGGCCGGCGGTGGCGAGCGTCTCGGCGGCCATCAGGCCCGCCGGCCCGGCGCCGATCACGATGGCTTGCTTTTGCATGGCCGGCAGTCTACTTGACCGATCTGCGATAATGCCTGCCTTGCGGGCCAAGGCCCCTTTTCCTTTCCCGTTGCGCGGGAGCACCCCATGACCGAATCCATCGACAGCTTCGCGGCATTGCAACTGCCGGCGCCCCTCCTTTCCGCCCTCGCCGAGGTCGGCTACGAGACGCCTTCGCCGATCCAGGCGGCCTGCATCCCGCTCTTCCTCGCCGGCAGCGACCTGCTCGGCGAGGCGCAGACCGGCACCGGCAAGACGGCGGCCTTCGCGCTGCCGCTCCTGGCGCGCCTCGACCTCGCCAACAAGACGCCCCAGGCCCTGGTGCTGACGCCGACGCGCGAGCTGGCGATCCAGGTGGCCGAGGCCTTCCAGAAATATGCCCACCACATGCCGGGCTTCCACGTGCTGCCGATCTACGGCGGCCAGAGCATGGTGATCCAGCTGCGCGCGCTGTCGCGCGGCGCGCACATCATCGTCGGCACGCCGGGCCGCGTCATGGACCACCTGGAGCGCAAGAGCCTCTCCCTCGACAACCTCAAGACCCTGGTGCTCGACGAGGCCGACGAGATGCTGCGCATGGGCTTCATCGACGACGTCGAGTGGATTCTCGAACACGTGCCGGCGACGCGCCAGACCGCGCTGTTCTCGGCCACCATGCCCGACCCGATCCGCCGCATCGCCCAGCGGTATCTGAAGGATCCGCAACAGGTGAAGATCCGCGCCGCGACGACGACGGTGGCGACCATCAAGCAGAAATACTGGCAGGTGCGCGGGGCGGACAAGATCGAGGCGCTGACGCGCATGCTGGAGGTGGAGGAGGATTTCGACGCCGCCATCATCTTCGTGCGCACCAAGACCGCGACCGTCGAGCTCGCCGACCGGCTGGAGGCGCGCGGCTACGAGGCGGCGGCCTTGAACGGCGACATGACGCAGGGCCTGCGCGAGCAGGTGATCGAGCGCCTCAAGTCGGGCTCGCTCGACATCGTCGTCGCCACCGACGTCGCGGCGCGCGGCAGCGCCGTGCCGCGCGTCAGCCACGGCATCAACTACGTAGTGCCCGACGACACCGAGGCCTACGTGCACCGCATCGGCCGGACAGGGCGCGCCGGACGCGCGGGTGTGGCGATCCTGTTCGTCGCGCCGCGCGAGATGAGAATGCTGAAAGCGATCGAGCGCGCCACGCGCCAGCCGATCGAGCCGATCGCCCTGCCGACGCGCGGCGAGGTGGCCGAGCGGCGCGTCGCCCAGTTCAAGCAGCAGATCATGGACGTGCTGGCCGAGGAGAACCTCGATTTCTTCTTCGAGGTGGTGCGGCGCATGGAGAGCGAGGAAAACCTCGCGACGCGCCAGATCGCCGCCGCCCTGGCCTTCCTCGCCCAGCGCGAGCGGCCGCTGCAGCCCGAGGGCGCCGACGCGCCGGCCATGCCGGAGCGTGCCTTCGAGCGGCCTGCGCGCGCCGAGCCTTTCGAGCGCAAGGAGCGTCCAGAGTGGCAGGAGCGCAAGGAACGTCCCGAATTCAGGGAACGCCAGGAGCTCCCGGAATTCAAGGAGCGCGGGGAGCGCCCCGAGCGCAAGGAACGTCCCGCGCCGCGCGACTTCGGCAACGCGCCGCTGGTGCGCTACCGCATCGAGGTGGGCCGCGAGCAGGGCGCGCTGCCCAAGGAGATCGTCGGCGCCATCGCCAACGAGGGCGGCATCGACGGCCGGCAGATCGGCCAGATCAACCTCTTCGACGACTACAGCACGGTGGAGCTGCCCGAGCTGCCGCCGGAGATCCTCGACATCCTCAAGCGCACGCGCGTGCGCCAGCTGCCGCTGAAGATCCGCGTCGCCGCGCCGGGGGAGGGCGACAAGCCGCGCTTCGGCAAGGGCCAGCGTCCCGCCGGTTCCGCGGGGACTTCCTCCGGTCGCGCCGAGTTTTCGCCGCGCCCCAGGCGGGACTTCAAGGGTGGCGCGGCGTTGCCGGCGCGTTCCGACCGCGAGTTCAAGAGCGGTCCCGGCCACGCGGCGCATCCCTGGCGCGACAGCAAGGATGCCGGCGGCGGCAACCGGCCGAAGCGCGAAGCCGGCGAGACTTCGGCCAAGCCGCCCTATCGCGGCGAGAAGAAGACCGCGGGCGACTGGAAGAGCAAGTCCGCCGGCAAGCCGGCGGGCAAGAAGCGCTACTGACCGAGGGCCAGTCGCAGGGCGAATTCCTCGGCCGGCATCGGCCGGTCGAAATAGTAGCCCTGGAACTGGTCGCAGCCGTGGCGGGCGAGGTATTCGCGCTGCGCCTCGGTTTCCACCCCTTCGGCGATCACGTGCAGGTCCATGCTGTGGGCCAGCGCGATGATGGCGGCGGCGAGCTTGACCGCCTCGCCGTCCGCGCCGATATCCTGCACGAAGGATTTGTCGATCTTGAGCGCCTGCACCGGCAGGCGCTTGAGGTAGCTGAGCGACGAGTAGCCGGTGCCGAAGTCGTCGATCGCCAGGCTGATGCGCATGCCACGCAGGTTGCCGAGCACGGCGGCGGCATGCTCGGCGTTGTGCATCAGCAGCGATTCGGTCAGTTCCAGCTCCAGCAGTTCCGGCGACAGGCGGCTCTGCGCCAGCGCGGCGGCCACCAGCGCGGGCACGTCCTGGTGGGTGAATTGGCGCGCCGAGACGTTTACCGCGACGGGCACGACGGCGAGTCCGGCGTCCAGCCACTTGCGCTGCTGGGCGCAAACCGTGTGCAGCGCCCACTCGCCGAGCGGGTTGATGAGGCCGCATTCCTCGGCGAGGGGGATGAACAGGGCCGGCGAAACCATGCCCTGCTGCGGATGGTTCCAGCGCATCAGCGCTTCGGCGCCGACCAGTCGGCCGCTCCGCGCGTCGATCTTCGGCTGGTAGTGCAGCAGCAGCTCGCCGCGGTCGAGGGCGCTGCGCAGGTGGGTTTCCAGCAGCAGTTCGCCGAGGGAGGCGAAGTTCATGTCGGCGGAGTAGTAGCGCAGCGTGTTGCGCCCTTCCTCCTTGGCGCGGTACATCGCGGTCTCGGCGTTGCGCAGCAGCGCGGAGGCGGTGGCGCCGTCGTCCGGGTGCAGGGCCAGGCCGATGCTGGCGGTGACCGTCAGCTGGTGGCCGGCGAGCGCGTAGGGCTGGCCGAGCGCCTGCAGCAGCTTGCGCGCCGCCAGGGTGGCGTCCTGTGGCTGGTCGAGCTCGGGCAGGACGACGACGAATTCGTCGCCGCCGTGGCGCGACAGGGTGTCGGTCTCGCGCAATACCGCGGCGGCGCGCTTGACCGCCTGCACCAGCAGTTCGTCGCCGACCTCGTGGCCGAGGGTCTCGTTGATGTTCTTGAAGCGGTCGAGGTCGAGGAACAGCACCGCCGTGATGCTGCCGTCGCGCTTCGACTTGAGCAGCGCCTGCTCGATGCGGTCGTCGAGCAGCAGGCGGTTGGGCAGGCCGGTGAGCGCGTCGTGGTGCGCCAGGTGGTGGATGCGCTGCTCGGATTCCTTGCGCTCGGTGATGTCGCTGAAGATGCCGATGTAATGGGTGGTGCGGCCCTGCTCGTCATGCACGGCGGTGATCGACAGCCATTCCGGATACACCGCGCCGTCCTTGCGGCGGTTCCAGATCTCGCCGCGCCAGGTGCCCGTGGCCGCCAGCTCGGCCCACATGCGGCGGTAGTAGTCGCGGTCCTGGCGGCCGGAATTGAGCAGTGCCGGATTCTGGCCGACCGCCTCGCCCTCGCTGTAGCCGGTGATGGCGCAGAAGGCCGGGTTGACGGCGACGATGCGCGAGGCGGCGTCGGTGATGGTCATGCCCTCGCTGGCGTTGGAGAATACCGTGGCGTAGAGGCGCAGGCGCTCCTCGGCGCGGCGCTGCGCCTCGTAGCGCTCGACCAGCGCGCGGTGGGCGGCCGCCAGCTCGCGCGTGTCCTTCTCGATGCGCAGGTAGGCCCAGAGCAGGTAGAACGCCAGCAACACCGCGACGGCGTAGAGCAGCTGGCGGTAGCGCCCGGCGACGGCGAGGGACTGCTCGTGGGCGTCGGCGTAGAGGTGGGAGAGTTCCTCGTGGCGCAGGGCGGTCGGCAGCCGCAGGATCTCGCGCGCCAGGCCGTCCACCTCGGGCTGGCGCGCGATGATCGCGTTGGCGTGCAGCAGCAGGTGGTCGAGGGATTGCCGCTCGCGGGCCGGCAGCGCGCGCGCCGCCAGGCGGTCCGCCTGGACGCGCAGCCGGCCGATCAGCTCGGGGTCGCTGGCGCGGCCGAGGGCGAGCAGGGCGCGGATGAACTGACCGTAGTCCGCGTCGCGGTGCGCGGCGGCGCCGAGGGCGTGCAGGAACTGCTCGGCGGCCTGGGGAAAGTAGTCGGCGGAATTGCGCAGCACCGCGTTGCCGCGCTGGAAGCGGTCCACCATCGTCGCCTTTTCCTCCTGCAGGGCGACCAGTTCGTCGACCTTGACGCGCAGCGCCGCGCGCGCGCCGGCGGAGAGAAATTCCGGCAGCGCCGCGATGGCCCGGCCGTGCTCGCGCACGACGCGCAGCTGGCGCACCATCGGGTCGTAGTTTTGCAGCAGGCCGGTGCGGCTGGCGAGCACGGCGGCGTTGAGCTCGACGTCGGCCTGGCGCAGGCTGCGCAGGGCCGCCTGGTAGCGGTAGTGGGCGTGCGGCGAGACGGCGTCGGCCTGGATGAACAGCCAGGTCAGCAGCAGGATCAGGCCGAGCAGGCCGATCGCCAGCATGGCCCAGTGGCGGCGCAGGTCGTTCGTCATGGCTGTGTCATTCGAGGGGCTTGCCGCGCCACTGGCCGGTGAGGGCGCGCAGGAAGGCGGCGATGGCCTCGACGTCGCGGGTTTCGATCTCGCGGCCGAGCTGATGGCGCGCCATGACGATCACGGCGCTCTCCAGCGTGTCCGCCGAGCCGTCGTGGAAGTAGGGGGCGGTCAGCGCGACGTTGCGCAGGCTCGGCACCTTGAAGACGTGGCGGTCTTCCTCCCGCTTGGTGACGTTGTAGCGGCCGAGGTCGGCCGCGGTCGGCGCGCGGCCGGCGAAGTAGTCGCGCATCACGCCGAATTTCTGGTACATGTTGCCGCCGAGCTGCACGCCCTGATGGCAACTGGTGCAGCCCAGGGCGCGGAAGCGCTGGTAGCCATCGATCTCCCGCGCCGTCATGGCCTCGCGTTCGCCGCGCAGGTAGCGGTCGAAACGGGAATCGGGGGTGAGCAGCCCGTGCTCGAAGGCGGCGATGGCGTCCGCGACGTTGGCGGCGGTGATGCCGTCCGGGTAGAGGGCGGCGAACTGGTCCGCGTAGGCGGCGTCGGCGCGCAGCTTGGGCAACACCTCCTCCCAGCTGGAGGCCATCTCGACCGGGTTGTGGATCGGCCCGGCGGCCTGCTCCTCCAGGGTGGCGGCGCGGCCGTCCCAGAACTGCGCGAAATTGAGGCTGCTGTTGAACACCGTCGGGGCGTTGATGCCGCCGACGGCGCCGCCGACGCCGATGGAGACCTTGCGCCGGTCGGTGCCGCCGCGGCCCAGGTCGTGGCAACTCGCGCAGGAGATGCTGTCGTCGCGCGACAGGCGCGGTTCGTGGAACAGGCGCTCGCCGAGCGCCTGCTTGGCCGCCGGCGGCGCTGGCGGCGCGGGCAGGGGGGCGGCGGCATCGGCGGAAATGCGGGCGTCGCCCTCCTCCGGGGCGCGCTCGGCCTCGGCCGGCGGCGCCAGCAGGCGCGGGATGACGAGCGCGGCGGCCAGCGCGAGCGCGGCGGCGAGGCCTGCCTGATGCGACGTTTTCATGATGTCTTCCATGCGGCGCGGCGGGTCACCGTCCCGCCGGCGCCGAGTTTTCTCTTTATGGCAGTAGGGTCCAGCGGCCGTTCTTCACCGTCATCATGACGCGGGCGCGGGCGTCCATGCCATTGTGGTCTTGCGGGGTGACGTTGAACACGCCCTGGGCGCCGACGAGTTCCCGCGTCTGCTCCAGGGCGTCGCGCAGGGCGGCGCGGAATTCCGGGGTGCCCGGCCTGGCCTGCCCGAGGGCGGCGGGGATCGCTTT
This sequence comes from Rhodocyclaceae bacterium, assembly GCA_024709955.1. Taxonomy (GTDB): domain Bacteria; phylum Pseudomonadota; class Gammaproteobacteria; order Burkholderiales; family Rhodocyclaceae; genus Sulfuricystis. The sequence goes on along the minus strand of JANJVS010000151.1, from coordinate 10,971 downwards.
CCGCAGCAGCAGGCCGGCGTCGTAGGTGTTGGCGCCGAAGGTGGAGCTGGTGCCGGGACCGTACTTCGCCTCGTAGGCCCTGATGTAGTCCTGGGCGACCGCCTTGACCGGATTGTCCGCCGGCAAGTCGTCGGCCACCAGCATCGGGCCGCCGGCCATCAGCGTGCCTTCGACCCTGGCGCCGCCGATGCGGATGAAGTCGTTGGTCGCCACGCCGTGGGTCTGGTAGAGCTTGCCCTTGTAGCCTTTTTCGAGCAGCGTCGCCTGCGGCAGCACCGCCGGGCCGCCGGTGGCGGCGATGAGGATGGCGTCGGGCCTGGCGGCGATGAGCTTGAGGGCCTGGCCGATCACCGACTGGTCGGTGCGCGTGTAGCGCTCGTTGGCGACGATGCGGATGCCGGCCTTTTCGGCCAGCGGCGCGAAGACCTTGTGCCAGTTCTCGCCGTAGGGATCGTTGAAGCCGATGAAGCCGAGGGTCTTGATGCCCTGTGCGGCCATGTGCCCGATCAGCGCGGCGGCGATCAGGTCGTCGTTCTGCGTCGTCTTGAACACCCATTTCCGCTTTTCGTCCATCGGCGTCACCAGGGAGGACGAGCCGACGGTGGTGACCAGGGGCACGCGCGCCTCGGCGACGAAGTCGAGCATCGCCAGGGCGGCGGGCGTCGTGGTCGGGCCGATCAGGGCGTCCACCTTGTGCTCGCTCAGCAGCTTCTTGAGGTTGGTGACCGCGTTGGTCGGATCGGAGGCGTCGTCGAGCACGACGTATTCGACCTTCTGGCCGCCGATCTCGCCGGGCAGCAGCGCCACGCTGTTCTTTTGCGGGATGCCGACCACGGCGGTGACGCCGGTGGACGAGGCGATCACGCCGATCCTGATCTCGGCATGGGCGATGCCGGCGGCGAGCAGCAGGGCGGCGGCAAGGGCGCGCAAGGGATGGCGGGTCATGAAGGCTCCTGATCCTGAGTTGAGTTTCGATTATAGAGCGGGAGGGTGATTACTTGTTATTTGGTAAGGGTATTGCCATGGCTTTAGCCTGATAAATATCCGGCTTGCAGTCGCAGGAATCAGCGATGCGCCGCCAGGGCTTTCTCCAATGCCTGCGCATAGGGATCGAGGCTGTCCATCGCGGCGTCGTCGATCGGCTGGAAGTCGATCTGCCGGGTCTTGCGGAAGTAGGCCTTGCCCGCTGGCGTGGCGTGAAAGCCGGCCAGTGTCTTGCCCAGGGTCTGGACGGCGGATTCGCCGAGGCGCGCATGAGCCATCAGCAGGAGTTCCGGAAGCGGCGGGGCCGCGAAGATCGGCTTCAGGGCCTCGCGCTGGCCTGCCGGCGCGGCGGACCACGCCTGCCGGCTGGTGGCGCCGGCGTCGGCCTCGCCGCGCATCAGGGCCTGCAGGAGCATGGGTGGGGAGGGGCTCTCGACCACCTCGACGTCCTGTTCGAGCGCCAGGCCGTCCCGCGTCAATGCCGCGTCGATGACCTGGCGCGCCAGGTCATCGCGCGCGCCGATGGCGAGGGTCCTGCCGCGCAGGTCCGCGAGCCGTTGCAGGGGGCCGGCGGCGCGGCCGAGCGCGACGATCTCGCTCAGGGATCCGGTCCGCGCGAGGCGCCGCCAGCCGTCGCGCTTTTCCGCCAGGCGCCCGAGATGCGGCGCGACGAGAACGACGTCGAACTTGCCCTCGCGCAGGCGCGCCATGAAGCTCGGCAAGTCGGGTGCCGACACCATGGTCACCGGCCGGCCGAGGCCGCGGGCGAGTTCGTCGCGCAGCAGGGAATACTGGTCGATGATGCGTGCCGCGGACAGATGGGGCTGGACGCCGAAGACCAGGCCGCCGGCGGCGGAGACCGCCGACGCGGCGCCGGCGAGGACGAGCCCGGCAAGGAGCGCGCGGCATTGCGTGGCCAAGGCTCGCACGGACGGCCTCTCCCGCTGCATCAGCGCCAGCGGCGCGGTTCGACGGCGACGGTGCGCGGCCCGTCGGTGAGCCAGAGCTGTCCGTCCTGGATCGTGCATTGCAGCTGCATGCCGCGTTCGACCAGGGTCGTCAGGGCGGCGGATTGTTCGGCGTCGATGGCCAGCACATGCAGGTTGGCGAGCCGCCCCAGCGCGTTGCCTTCCTTTTCCCACCAGACTTCCGCCGCGCGGCCGCCGTAGGCGAGCACCACGACCTCGGCGGCGCGGCCGGCGGCCTTGCGCAGCACGCGCTCGTCCGGCAGGCCGACCTCGATCCAGCGCTCGATGGCGCCGCCGTAGTCCTTCTGCCACAGGGCCGGCTCGTCGTCGGCGGACAGGCCGCGGCCGAATTCGAGCCGCGCGTCGGCGAACAGCAGGAAGGCGAGCAGGCGCATCATCATGCGCTCGTCGGTCTCGGAGGGATGGCGCGCCAGGGTTAGCGCGTGTTCGCCGTAGTAGTGGCGGTCGAGGTCGGCGATATTGACGCTCGCCTTGAAGATGGTGGATTTGAGTGCCATGGGTTTCCTGAGTTCACCGTGCCGCCATCCGCTACGGCGAGGAGAGCGTCTTTTGCTCGACCGCCTTGTAGCGCAGTTGTTTTATCAGCGCCGAGTTTTTCATGTCGCGAGGAAATGCCAGCCGTCCGGGCCGCAGGCGAGCACGCTGGCGCGGTCCGCGCCCCAGTCGCCGAGCACCCAGCGCCGGCAGGCGCGCCCGTCGACGTCATGTGCGTGGCTGCCCTGGCGATGGGTATGGCCGTGGATGAGGGTCGCGACGCCGTGGACGCGCAGGGCGGCGGCGACGGCCCCGGCGTTGGCGTCCATGATGGCCGCCGGCTTGACCTGCTTTTCGCTTTCGCTCCTGGCGCGCAGCTCGGCGATCAGCGCCTTGCGCTCGGCCAGCGGCCGGGCGAGGAAGGCCGCGCGCCAGGCCGGAGCGCGCACCTGGGCGCGGAAGGCCTGGTAGTCGGCGTCGTCGGTGCATAGCGTGTCGCCATGCAGCAGCAGGACGGGCGTGCCGGCGATGGCGCGGACGCAGGGTTCGGCCAGTAGCGTCAGGCCGGTGGCGGCGGCGAAGCCGGGACCGACGAGGAAGTCCCGGTTGCCGGGCAGGAAATGAACGGCGACGCCGGCGGCGGCGAATTCGGCGAGGGCGGCGGCGATGCGGGCGTTGAATGGGTCGTCGAGGTCGTCGTCGCCGGCCCAGTAGTCGAACAGGTCGCCGAGGATGTAGAGCGCCGCGGCGGCGCGCGCCGGGCCGGCGAGGAATTCCCCGAAGCGCCGCGTCACTGCGGGCGCGGCCGGGGACAGGTGCAGGTCGGAGATGAAGAGCGTCTGTGCGCCCGCGCCGCCGGCTTCAGCGGGAGGCATGGCGCGGGCCGGGGTCGTTCGCCGCGAGCGTGGCCCGCAGGGAGCCGAGGGCGCCGAGCAGGCGCCGGCTGCTCTCCCGCAGGGCGGTGGTCTGCGCGCGCACGCCGGCGACGTCACCGGCGTTGTGCGCCGCCAGCGCGGCGGCGCCGATGCGGTGCACTTCCTCGTGCAGCGGCGCCAGGGCCGCGAAGTCGGGCAGGGCGCCGTAGCGGCACTGGCCGTCGCCGTCGTACCACTGACCGAAGCGGCAGTCGTGGGCGGAGAGCGCGGGCAGCGGCTGGGGGCGCGTGCTGTCGAGGATGCACCGCAGCTCGGCGATCCAGCGCTGGTGCTCGATCTCCGCGGCGAGCAGGGGGAAGTCGTCGCGCCGCCACGGATGCGCGAGGCTCGCGGCCCAGGCCGGGTCCGGCGTGAAGTGCGCGGTCCATGCCGGGATGTCCGCGCCGGGCATCGGCGCGGCGATGCCGAAGCCCTGGCCGAGATCGCAGCCGAGGCGCAGCAGCATGACGCCGTGCTGGGGGGTCTCGACGCCTTCGGCGATGGCGGTGCGGCCGAAGGCGCCGGTCAGGCCGAGCACGCCCTCGACGATGGACATGTCCTCCGGATCCTCCAGCATGTCGCGGATGAAGGATTGGTCGATCTTGAGGACGTCGGTGGGCAGGCGCCGGAAGTAGGTAAGCGAGGAGTAGCCGGTGCCGAAGTCGTCGAGGGCGATCTTGACGCCGATGCGCTTGCAGCGGCCGATGATCTCGTTCACCGCCTCCATGTCCGCCAGCGCGGTGGTTTCGAGGATTTCCAGCTCCAGCCGTTCCGGCGCGATGCCCGGCTGGGCGGCGAGCAGCTCCTCCAGGCGTTCGACAAAGCCAGCCTGCAGCAGGTGGCGCGCGGCGATGTTGACGCTGACGGTCATGACCAGGCCGTCCCGCGCCCAGGTCGCCATCTGGCGCAGCGCCTCGGCCAGGGTCCAGTCGCCGATGGCGACGATGACGTCCTGCTCCTCGACCTGGGGCAGGAAGTCGCCGGGCAGGGTCAGGCCGCCGTCGGCCTCGCGCAGACGCAGCAGCGCCTCGACGCCGACGACGCTGCCTGCCCGCATGTTCACCTTGGGCTGGTAGTGCAGCTCGAAGCGTCCCGCCGCGAGCGCCTGTTCCAGGCGTTCGCGCATTTCGCGATGGCCGCGCGCGCGGGCGTCCTGGCGCACGTCGAACAGGTGATAGCGGTTGCGGCCGGCCTGCTTGGCGAGGTACATCGCCTGGTCGGCGTGGCGCAGCAGGGTGTCGGGATCGCTGCCGTCGAGCGGGAACAGGGTGACGCCGATGCTGCCGCTGACGCTGGCCTCGTGCCGGTCGATGGCGATCGGCCGGCCGATCGCGGCGAGCACGCGCGCCAGCGCCGGCTCCAGTTCGTCGAGGTTGGTCAGGTCGCCGAGCAGTAGCACGAATTCGTCGCCGCCGAGGCGCGCCACCGTGTCGCCGCCGCGCACGCATTCCTTGAGGCGCTGCGCGATCTCGCGCAGCAGCTGGTCGCCGGCGGCGTGGCCGAGGCTGTCGTTCACCGGCTTGAAGCCGTCGAGGTCGAGGTAGCAGATCGCCAGCAGGCGGTCGCCGCGCTGGGCGACGGCGAGGGCCTGCCGCATGCGGTCGGCGAGCAGGGTGCGGTTGGGCAGGTGGGTGAGCGGGTCGTAGTGGGCGAGATTTTCCAGGCGGTGCTGGTGTTCCTTGAGGCGCGTGATGTCGGAGAAGATGCCGACGTAGTGGGAGAGATTGCCGGCGTCGTCGTTCACCCGGCTGATGGTCATCAGGTGCACGATGATCTCGCCGTTCTTGTGGCGGTTCCAGACCTCGCCGCGCCAGTGGCCGTTTTCCGCCAGCGCGCGGTACATGGCGGTGTAGAAGGCGGCGTCGTGGCGGCCCGACTGCAGCAGCGCGGGCGTGGCGCCGAGCGCTTCCGCGCGGCCGTAGCCGGTGAGCGCGCTGAAGGCGTCGTTCACCTCGACGATGTGGCCCGTCGCGTCGGTGACCATGATGCCCTCGTGGGTGTGGGCGAAGACGCTGGCGGCGAGCCGCAGCTTGGCCTCGGCGGCCTTGCGGTAGCTGATGTCCTCCTTGACGCCGAGGTAGTGCGTGACCTGTCCGGTGTGGCTGACGATCGGCATCAGGCGCGCGGATTCCCAGTAGTACTCGCCGTTCTTGCGGCGGTTCTCGAGCTCGCCGCTCCAGCCCTGGCCGGCCTTGAGCGCGCCCCACATCGCCTGGTAGGTGGCGAGCGGCGTGCGTCCCGACTGGATCAGCCGCGGGTTCTGGCCGATCACCTCGCTCGCCGCGTAGCCGGTGATTTCGCTGAAGCGCGGGTTCACGTATTCGATGCGGCCCTCGGTGTCGGTGATGACGATGGAGACCGGGCTCTGTTCGAGGGCGCGCGAGAACTTGAGCAGCTCGTTCTCGGTGCGTAGGCGCTCGCGCACGTAGTGGTCGAGCAGGGCGCCCTCCAGCTGGCGCACGATGTCGTGCTCGTCGAGAGTGCCGGCGACGCGGCCATCCGCATCGACCACCACGAGATGGCGGATGTGCTGGCCGGTCATGCGCGCGCTGGCTTCGAGCAGGCCGGCCTCGATGCCGACGGTGGCGACCGGCGCGCTCATCACGGCGGACAGCGGCAGCTCGTCCAGCCCCGTCCGGCCGAAGAACTTGACGGCGTCGCGCTCGGTGAAGATGCCCACCGGCCGTTCGTCCTCCAGCACCACCGCGCAACTGCCGCCGTGCGCCCGCATGCGCGCCAGCGCGGCGGCGAGCGGCGTGGCGCCGGGCAGGGCGACCAGGCAGTTCGACATCACCTTGCCGACGCTGTGCAGGCTGGCGAGGAAGTCGAGGCCGAGATGGTGCTTGAAGTCGCTCTCGGTGATGATGCCCACCGGCGTGCCGTGCGCGTCGATGACCAGCAGGTGGCGGATGCCGTGCTCGACCATGATGTGGTGGCCGGCGCGGTAGTCGAGCTCCTGGGAGGCGGTGACCACCGGCTTGCTCATCACCGCCGCCACCGGCGTGTGCGGCGGTGTCTGGTCGTGCAGCGCGCGCAGCACGTCGCGCTCGGTGAGGATGCCCTCGACCTTGCCCGCCGTCATGACCAGCAGCGAGCTGATCTGCGCCTGGCGCATCAGGGCGGTCGCCGCGTCGAGCGTGGCCGTCGGCGGCACCTCGACCAGGTGCCAGGTCATGATGTCGGCGAGGCGTTTGGCGGCCATGAGGGTCGGACGGGCGGCGGCTATGACGAAAGTTTTGACTGATTATGCCCTGCAAAGCGGACGCCGGCGCGTTGCCGGGCCGTTTGCGCCGGCGGCGGCCTGTGGCGCCGGCGCGACGGCGCGCCCACGGGGTGGGGCGCCGCGGGATCGATCAGGCGACGACTTCGGCCTTCTCGATGACGACGTCCTCGACCGGCACGTCCTGGTGGAAGCCCTTGTTGCCGGTCTTGACGTTCTTGATCTTGTCCACCACGTCCATGCCGTCGACGACGCGGCCGAACACGCAGTAGCCCCAGCCTTGGCCGGACGGGGCCTTGTGGTTGAGGAAGTCGTTGTCGGCGACGTTGATGAAGAACTGGGCGGTGGCGGAGTGCGGATCGGAGGTGCGCGCCATGGCGATGGTGCCGCGGTCGTTCTTCAGGCCGTTGGCGGCCTCGTTCTCGATCGGCGCCAGCGTCTCCTTCTGCTTCATGCCGGGGGCGAAGCCGCCGCCCTGGATCATGAAGCCGTCGATGACGCGGTGGAACACCGTGTTGTCGTAATGGCCGGACTCGACGTATGCGAGGAAGTTGGCGGCGCTCTTGGGCGCCTTCTCGGCGTCGAGTTCGAGCGTGATGACGCCGAGGCTGGTGGTGAGCTTGATCATGACGGGTCCTTATTTCTTGGCGGGAAGCAGTTTGGCCGATTCGATGACGACCGGCGTGGTCGGGACGTTCTGGTGCATGCCGGCGTTGCCGGTGGCGACCTTGGCGATCTTCTGCACCACGTCCATGCCCTGCACCACCTTGCCGAACACGGCGTAGCCCCAGCCGTCGCGCGACGGGTAGTCGAGGGGCGCGTTGTTCACGAGGTTGATGAAGAACTGGGCGGAGGCGGAGTGCGGGTCCATGGTGCGCGCCATGGCGATGCTGCCGGGCACGTTCTTGAGGCCGTTCTTCGCCTCGTTGGGGATCGGCGCGCGCGTTTCCTTCTGCTTCATCTGCGACGTGAAGCCGCCGCCCTGGATCATGAAGCCGTCGATGACGCGGTGGAAGACGGTGCCGTCGTAGAAGCCGTCCTTGACGTACTGCAGGAAGTTGTCGACGGTCTTCGGCGCCTTCTCGGCATCGAGTTCGAGGATGATCGCGCCGAGGTTGGTCTTCAGTTCGACCTGCGGATTGGCGGCCAGCGCGGGCAGGGAAAGGCAAAAACAGGACAGCAGGGCAAGCAGTTTTTTCATGGGAGGCTCCGGGAAAAAAGGCGGGAGGGGCGGATCAGGCGGCGTCTTCGTGGACGATCTTCCAGCGCCCGCCTTCCTTGATCCAGTACTGGCGCTTCTGCATCCGGTTCGAGAGGTTGCTGCTCTGGTAGTCCTGCTCGAAGGTGACGACGACGTATTCGTCCTTGCCCGGATTGCGGAACATGCTGATGTTCTCGGTCTTCACCTTGACCCACTGCTTGCCGGCGTTCACCTTCTTCTTCTGGGCGATCCAGGCGTCGAGGTTCTTGCCGTCGCTGGCGAAGCCGCGCGCGTAGTGGCGCGCGTAGCGGTCGAGGTCGAGGCTTTCCCAGTCGCGCCGCCACTCGTCGATCATGGCCAGCAGCGCCTGGCGCTCGGCCTGCCAGTCGTCGAGGGACAGCCACTCGATGCTGTTGCTGATGATCACCGGCGTCGTGCCGATCTGCAGGTTCTTGGCCAGCGCGTCGAGGTCGGCGTTGGCGAGCACGACGCAGCCGTCGGAGGCCTTCGGCGGGCGCGAGAAGGTGTCGGAGGGCGTGCCGTGCAGCCAGATGCCATGGCCGTTGCGCCCCATCTTCTTGTCCCATTCGTTGGGATAGTTGATCGGGAAGGCGCCGCTGCCGTAGAAGTCGGTGAGCTTCTGGCGCGGAATGGTGGAGGTGACGTGGTAGACGCCGACCGGCGTCTTCTTGTCGCCTTCCTTGAATTTTTCCGCGCCGAGCTTGCCGTGGGAAATGTAGTAGTCGGCGACGAAGCGCGGCGTGCCGTTGTCGTTCTGATACAGGTAGAGGCGCGCCTTCTGGGTGTCCACGACCACGGCGTTCTTCTGGTCCGGGCGCAGCTGCAGCAGGTAGCGCGGCAGCGTCTTGTCGCTCGGCCTGTCGCGGTAGGCGCGCAGGCGGGCGATGGCCTCCTCGCGCAGGTCGGCGACCTGGGCGAGGGCATCCTTGGCGCCGCCTTCGCCGAAGGTCTTCAGCGGGCGGGTGCGGGCGAGCAGCAGGTCGCCCTTGATCAGGTGGCCGAGGCGGAAGTTCGGATAGGCCTTGACCAGCGCCTCGGTCTGCTGGAGCGCCGTTTCCCAGCGGTTTTCCTCGATCTGCTCGAAGATGCGCGCCAAGAGCGGCTCGGGTCCCGAGTCGGTGTAGCGCGCCGGCGCGTCGGCGCGGGCGGCCGGGAGGCAGAGCAGCGTGGCGGCGAGGGCGCCGGCGAGCAGGCGGGCCGGCTTCATCCGCCCACCCGTTCCTGCTGGATCTGCCATTTGCCGTCGCGCCGGACCAGCACCAGGGTCTTGCCGGAGGCGGAGTTGAAGCCGGCCGACCGGTAGCTCTGGCGGAAGCGCACCGTCGCCGTGTCGCCGTCCACCTTGATCGCCAGCTTGTCGCGGCTAACCTCGATCTTGCCCGGCTTGCCGACGCGCTGCGCGCGCTCCGTTTCCCAGGCCTTGCGCGACTGGCGGCCCGGCACGTCGAAATCGCGGGCGTAATGGGCCAGATAGGCCTTGACATCCTTGCGCGACCAGGCGGCGAGCCAGGCATCAACCATGGCCGTCACCTCGCCGTTCGCGTCGGCGGCGGGCTTGGCGGGTTCCGGTTTCGCGGCGGGCTTGGCCGGCTCGGCTTTCGGTGGTTCGGGCTTGGCGACCGGCGCCGGCGGAACGGGCTTGGTCTCGACGGGCTTGGCCGGCGACGGCTTGGTTTCCGCAGCGGCGACCACCACCGGCGCGGGAGGAACGACCGGCGCGGCGGCGGGAGGCGGGGGCGTGGGGGCGGCCGGTTTCGTCGCCACCGTCTTGCCGGCGCCGACTTTTGCGCCGCCGCCGACCAGCTCGTTGATCATCGCCAGCTTGGTCTGTGCCGAGGCGTTCGAGGAGTCGATCTGCAGCGCCTTGCCGTAGGCTTGGCTGGCGAGGCGAGAATAGATGTCGCCGAGGTTCTCGTGGGCGGTGGCGTAGGCCGGGTGTGTGCGGATCGCCATTTCCAGCGCCTGCTTGGCCTTCTCGTACTGCTTCTGCTGGGCGTAGATGACGGCGAGGTTATTGTAGGGTTCCGGCAGCTCGGGATAGTCCTCGGTGAGCTGCTGGAAAACGGCGATTGCGTCGTTCGGCTTGTTCAGGCCGGTGAGGATGATGCCCTTGAGGAAACGCCCCTGGGCATCCTTGGGCTTGTCGGCGAGATGGCGGTTGACCTGTTCGAGGGCCTTGGCGTGCTGACCGGCCTTGAGCAGCCGGTTCGCCTCGTCGAGGCTGTCGGCATGGGCCGCCGGCAGGCCGAATGCCGCGAGGGCGAGGACGAGGGCGCATGCCCGCGCGAACGCGCCCGCGCGCAGGCTGCTTCGCGGCGGCAAGGCGAGCGGAATAACAGGCGAAATTGGCATGCTTGACTGTTCCGGGCTTGAATTTTCAACGTATGATTCTAACAAAGAAGCGCTGGCCGGCACGGCCGGCTGCCCGGCGCAAAAGCCCTAATACAGACCGTTACGCCTTGTTTTCCTCCGCTTTGACAGTTTTGCCGTCCTCCCCGCGTTTCTCCCGATATCCATGCTGAAAATCCACAACTCGCTGGCGCGCGCCAACCAGGAATTCGTCCCCCTCGAACCCGGCAAGGTTCGTCTCTACGTCTGCGGCATGACGGTGTACGACTACTGTCACCTTGGCCACGGGCGGGTGATGGTGGTGTTCGACATGGTGGTGCGCTGGCTGCGGGCGAGCGGCTATCAGGTGACCTACGTGCGCAACATCACCGATATCGACGACAAGATCATCAAGCGCGCCGCCGAGAACGGCGAGACCGTGCGTGCGCTGACCGACCGCTTCATCGCGGCGATGCACGAGGATTCCGCCGCGCTCGGCGTGCTGCCGCCCGACCACGAGCCGCGCGCCACCGAGTACGTGGCGCAGATGCTCGACCTCATCGGCAAACTGGAAAAGAACGGCTACGCCTATGTCGCCGCCAACCGCGACGTCTGCTATTCGGTGCGCAAGTTCGCCGGCTACGGCAGGCTGTCCGGCAAGTCCCTGGAGGATCTGCGCGCCGGCGAGCGCGTCGATGTGGCGGAGGGCAAGCAGGACCCGCTCGACTTCGTGCTGTGGAAGCACGCCAAGCCCGACGAGCCGGCCGAAGTGAGGTGGGAGTCGGCCTGGGGGACGGGGCGACCCGGCTGGCACATCGAGTGCTCGGCGATGAGCTCGCA
>JANJVS010000120.1 GCA_024709955.1 Rhodocyclaceae bacterium | reverse complement strand
CCCGACACCGCCGCGAACAGCGCGCAGGCGAACACCGAGCTCATGCCGAGGCCGCCGCGGAAATGGCCGACCATCGAGGTGGCGAACTCGATCATGCGGCGCGCGACGCCGCCGTGGGTCAGGAAGTTGCCGGCGAGGATGAAGAAGGGGATCGCCATGATCTCGAACTTCTCGATGCCGGTGAACAGCTTGAGGGCCACCGATTCCAGCGGCACCTCGGTGAAGGCGAACAGGAAGGTCAACACCGTGAGGCCGAGCGAGATCGACACCGGCATGCCGGTCAGCATCAGCAGGGCCAGCAGGAGGAAGATGATCGCGGCGCTCATTTGCTTTCTCCCTTGCCGTCGCTGTCGACAATGCGATGATGCTTGATATCGTGGGGATGCAGATTGTCGTCCATGCCGTAGGGGTTGGCATCCACCGGCAGATGCTCTTCGTCGATGCCATCGACGTGGCCGTGGTCATGGTGCGGCAGCTCCCCGCTGCGCACGAAGCCGGCCGTGACCTGCAGGAAGCGGAAACACATCAGCCAGGAGCCGAGCGGGATCGCCGAATAGACGATCCAGGTGGGCCATTCGAGATCGGGCGTGGTCGGGCCTTCATAGAGATCGCCCATCTCCAGGCCGAAGAAATTGTAAAAGCTGTAATGGGCGCCGTTTTCCCAGACGAAATGCGCGCCCAGCGTGCCGATGGTGCCGGTGAACAGGGCTCCGGCCAGGAGGCCGAAGACGATGAACTTGCCGCGCGTCCGGTCTTCCAGGCGGTTGATCAACACGTCGACGCCGACGTGGATGCCGGTGCGCACGCCGTAGGCGGCGCCGAACTTCGCCATCCAGACGAACATGATGATGCACAGTTCCTGCGCCCAGGAGAGGTTGATGCCGATCAGCCAGTCCTGCACGCCGGGGATAGCGAACCCCGTGGCGTAGCGATGCAGGACGGAAACGAAGATGATGAGCGTGGCGGCGCCCATGAGGAAGGTCACCAGCCATTCCTCGAGATGGTCGAGAATTTTCATCGCAGCGGTCCGTGGACAAATCGCGGGGGCCGACATGGCCCCCGCGTGATGCGCCGTTCGATCAGAGCTTGCTAGGATCGAAGCCGGTTTCCTTGTAGATCGACTGGATCAGGTCCTTGCCGACACGGCCGGCCATCTGGTCATGCACCTTGACCATCGCCTTCTTCCAGGCCTTCTTCTGCTCGGGCGTCAGCGCGATCAGCTCGCTCTTGCCGGACTTCTTCACCTCGGCCATCGCGTTATCGTTCTCGACCTTGGCGATCTGGTTGGCGTAGCGCGTCGCCTGCTCCATCGCATCCTCCAGCTGCTGGCGGATGTCGGCCGGCAAGCCGTCCCAGAACTTCTTGTTCACGATCACCGCGTAGCCCAGATAGCCGTGGTCGGACAGGGTCACGTACTTCTGCACCTCGTGCATCTTCTGGGTGTAGAGGTTGGACGGCGGGTTCTCGGTGCCGTCGACCACGCCGGTCTGCAGCGCCTGATAGACCTCGGAGAACGCCATCTTCTGCGGCAGGGCGCCGACGGCGCGCATCTGGGCGTCGAGCACGTTGGACGACTGGATGCGCATCTTCAGGCCCTTGAAGTCCTCGGGATTCTTCAGCGGCTTGTTGGCGCTCATCACCTTGAGGCCGTTGTCCCAGTAGGCCAGGCCGAGGATGCCCTTGCTTTCGAGCTTCTTCAGCAGCGACTTGCCGATCGGGCCGGTGGTGATCTTGTGGAGGTCGTCGTAGTTGTCGAAGATGAACGGCAGGTCGAAGACCTCGAACTCCTTGACGCCGAGCGGACCGAACTTGGCGAGCGAGGGTGCGAGCATCTGCACGGCGCCGAGCTGCAGGGCCTCCATCTCTTCCTTGTCCTTGTAGAGGGTGCTGTTCGGGTAGACCTCGACCTTGACCTTGCCCTTGGTGAGTTCTTCGGCTTTCTGCTTGAAGAAGTCCGCGCCCTTGCCCTTGGGTGTGTCGTTGGCGACGACATGGCTGAACTTGATCACGATGGGCTGCTGCGCCAGGGCGGCAAGCGAAAAGGTTGCGGCGGCCAGGCCGACCACAAGCGTGCGAATTTTCATGGGAAATCCTCCTTCGTTGTGTAAGGCACACCAATTGGCGTCCGCCGATTATCCCGATCGATATAACGGCCGCCATTGTGGATTTCCGCAAGAACCACTACGTTGGCGGTAGGATATTGCCCATGAAGGAGCGCTTTCCGACCACGGCGAAGATGCAATTGGCAGAGACGCCCCATGCCCGCTTGCTCTGGTGGCTGCCACGCGTGGCCTTCCTGATGTTCGTCGCGGCGGTCGTTGCCTTGCTGTGGTTTTCCGAAAAAACCGAGCAGGAAAAACAGCATGCGACCCTGATCAGCGACATGCTGTGGCTTGAGCAAAACCTGCGCTTCGTGCTCGACCACAACGAGGAACTGCTGGGACGCATCGATCCCCAGCGCATCGGCTTGCCCGATGTTTTCGATACTTATGCGCGCACGCTGCTCACCAACAGCACGGGCATGTACCAGGTGATCTGGCTCGACCAGCATGATCGGGTGCGCCACATGCTGCCGGCTCCCAGCGGCGGCGTGCTGGTCGGCGAGGGAGATGGGGCGCTCCCCACCCCGGCCCTGAGCCGCTTGGCCCATTCCCTCGGCCGCCCCACCTACGGCACCGCCTACCCGATCGTCCAGGACGACTGGCAATTCGAGGTGCATGTGCCGGTTTTCCGCGGCGGTCACAAGGCCGGCACCGCCGTCGGCATCTATTCCATTCGCCGCCTGCTGGATGACTCGGTTCCCTGGTGGCTCGCCGAACGCTATCGCATCGGCATCACGGACCAAAGCGGCAAGCCGCTGGGATTGCGCTCCAAGGTGGATACCGCGGCGGCGGGCAGCGGCTATCAGATTCCTTTCGACCCGCCCGGTCATGGCCTGGCCCTGAGCGCGGTTCCCTACCAGTCTCCGACCCCGCTGGCCGACCGCCTGATCGCCGCCGCGCTGGTGCTGCTGGCGCTCCTGATGCTGACCAGTCTCTGGGCGCTACGCCGTCATGTCCAGCGCCGGCTGGCCGCCGAAGCCGCGCTGCAAACGGAGGTGGCCTTTCGCAAGGCGCTGGAGGATTCGGTCCAGACCGGTCTGCGCGTGCGCGACCTGCAGGGCAAGGTGACCTACGTCAATCCCGCTTTTTGCCGGATGGTGGGCTGGACCGCCGAGGAACTGATCGGCCGGCTGCCGCCCATGCCTTACTGGGCGGAGGAGTACATCGACGAAACCCGCAACATGCACGCCCGGGTTCTCGCGGGCAAGGCCCCCAGCGATGGTTTCGAGATGAAATTCCGCCGCCGCAACGGTGAAATGTTCGATGCCCTGATCCACGAGGCGCCCTTCATCGACAGTCAAGGGCAACATACCGGGTGGATGGGCTCGGTGGTGGACATCACGGAACGCAAGCAGACGACCGAACTGGCGCGCCAGCAGGAGGAACGCCTGCAGGCCAGCGCGCGCCTCGTCTCGATGGGCGAAATGGCATCCAGCCTCGCCCATGAGCTCAACCAGCCGCTGTCGGCGATCTCCAGCTATCTGGCCGGCTGTCGCAATCTCATCGCCACCGGCACCACCTGCGAGGAAATCGACGGCGCGCTGGCGAAATGCCAGGATCAGGCACAGCGCGCCGGTCGCATCATCCGCCGCATCTATGAGTTCGTGCGCCGCCACGAGCCAAAGTCGGAGTCTTGCGACCTGGAAGCCCTGCTCACTGACCTGATCGGCCTGATCGAGGCCGATGCGCGCCGCCAGCATGTCCGCCTCGTGCGCGACATCGCGCCGGACCTGCCGGTCATCCAGGCGGACCGCATCCTGCTCGGACAAGCCGTGCTCAACCTGATCAAGAATGGCATCGAATCCATGCGCCAGACTCCGGAACCGGAGCGCATCCTGACCGTCCGTGCCTTCGCGGCCGGCCAACTGGTCGAGATCGTGGTCGACGATCGCGGCTGCGGCATTCCGCCGGGCGAGGCGGAACGACTCTTCGAGCCTTTCTTCACCACCAAGAGCGAGGGACTGGGCGTGGGACTCAACATCTGCCGCTCGGTCGTCGAAGCCCATCTCGGCCGGCTCTGGTTCGAACCGAACCCCGCCGGCGGCAGCATTTTCCATATTTCCCTGCCCGCGAGGAAGCCTTGAGCCCATCCCTGGTCTATCTGGTCGATGACGACGCCGCGATCCGCGACGCGCTCGCCTGGCTGCTGCGCTCGCGCAGCATCCAGTCGCGCAGCTGGGATTCCGCCGAGGCGTTCCTGCGCGACTACGACGCGACAATGAGCGGCTGCCTGATTCTCGACATGCGCATGGTCGGCATGACCGGCATGGAACTCTACGAGCAGTTGCGCGCGCGCGGCTGCGCGATGCCGACCATCTTCCTGACCGGCCATGGCGATGTTCCGCTGGCGGTGAAAACCCTCAAGCGCGGCGCCTTCGATTTCATTGAAAAACCCTTCAACGACAACGAACTGGTGGACCGCGTGCTCGAAGCGTTGCAGCAAGAGGAAAGTCGGCGCTGGCGGGACGCTGATCGCAGCCAGACCGAGGAACGCCTGGCCACGCTGACCGAACGCGAAAAGGAAGTCATGGCCTGCATACTGGCCGGCAAGCTCAACAAGATGATCGCGGACGAATTGCAAATCGCCATGCGCACCGTGGAAGTCCATCGGGCGCGCATTTTCGAGAAAATGGGGGTGCGGTCGGCGGTGGAACTGGCTCAGTTGCTGTCCGCGCACTCGTCCAACGGTTCGAGGTGAACCCAGCCGCGCCGCCGCCGCAGGCAATGGCGTCCAAACACCACGCTGGGATGGCGATCAGGCCCGGCAACGATCAGCTGTCGCAAAGCCTCCCGCAGTCTTGCCTCGCTTGGAATCTGCACGCGGCTCCTCGCCAGCAGATAGCGCAGGACATTGCGGGCGCGTACCTCGTCCAACTCGGCCAGGACGATACACCGCAGCGGAAAGCTGCGCTGGCCCGGCGGCAAATCCGCGCACGCCAGGGCATCGAGCAAATCGTTCGCCTCGGCGAAACGTGCTGCGGCAGCGGCGAAATTTTCCACGGCGGCAGGAAAGCGGACGGTCAGTTCCGGGAAAATGCGCAAGCGCAGAAAGTTTCTGGCATGCCGCTGATCGGCATTGCTCTCGTCCTCGCACCACGGCAGGCCATGGTGGCGCGCATAGAGCTCGATCTGGTTCCTGCCGATATCCAGGAAGGGGCGCAACAAGCGGCCGCTCACTTCCCGCATGGCCGCGGCACCGGCTAGGCCACTGCCGCGCAGCAAGTTGAATAACAGTGTCTCCGCCTGGTCGCCGCGATGCTGCGCCAATACGATCCAATCCGCCGCCGCCGCGTCGAATGCAGCGTGGCGCGCGATCCGCGCGGCACCTTCGAGGCCGTCCTTCGAGCCCCGGTCAACGGCGACATGAACGCAGGAATATGGCACTTCGAGCTGGGCACAGTATTCGCGGCAGAATGCTTCCCAGCGATCGGCATTCGGGCTCAGGCCATGGTGGACATGTAGCGCCGCCAGTTCAATCGGCAGACCGTCGGCGCGCACGACACTGTCGAGCGCGTGCAACAGGCTGACGGAGTCCACGCCACCCGACAAGCCAACCAGCACGCGCCACCCCGAACGTACCCTGCCTTCCAGGCAACGTCGCAACGCCGCGCGCATCGCGGCGGCGACGGCATCAATGCTGAGTGATTTCCTTGAATTTGCCATGACTCATCAAGCGCTCGTAGCGTCGCTCGACAAGTTCGGCAGAGGAATACCCCTGCAATTGCTTGAGGACATCCTGCAGGGCCTTCTTCAATGACTGGGCCGCGGCACGCGGATCTCGATGGGCGCCGCCTACGGGCTCATTGACGACGCGATCCACCAGTCCCAGGGTTTTCAGGCGCGAAGCGGTGATTCCGAGCGTCTCGGCCGCGTCGGCCGCCCGCTCTGCGCTTTTCCAGAGAATCGACGCACACCCCTCCGGGGAAATCACCGAATAGGTCGAATACTGCATCATCAGCAGTGCATCCCCCGCTGCGATCGCCAGCGCTCCGCCCGAGCCGCCCTCGCCGATAACCGTGCAGATCAGCGGCACCTGCAGTTCCGCCATCTCGAACAAGTTACGCCCGATGGCCTCGGACTGCCCCCGCTCCTCCGCACCAATGCCAGGATAGGCACCCGGGGTATCGATGAAAGTGAATACCGGCATGCCGAATTTCTCGGCAAGTCGCATCAGGCGCAGGGCCTTCCGATAGCCCTCCGGACGAGGCATGCCGAAATTGCGCTGAATCTTTTCCTTGGTATCGCGTCCCTTTTGATGGCCGATCACCATGCAAGCCTGGCCATTGAAGCGCGCCATCCCTCCGACGATTGCCTGATCGTCGGCAAAAGCCCTATCCCCGTGCAGCTCGACGAAATCGGTGAACATGGCGTCGACGTAATCCAGGGTATAGGGGCGCTGCGGATGTCGCGCCACCAAGGCGATTTGCCAAGGCGTGAGCTTGCCGTAAATGTCCTTCAGCAGGACGGCACTCTTGCTTTCCAGGCGGCCGATCTCATCCGAAATATCGACGGCGGAGTCGTCCTGCACGAAACGCAGCTGTTCGATCTTTGCTTCGAGCTCGGCAATCGGCTGCTCGAAATCGAGGAAGGTGGTTTTCATGGGGCGCAATTCTAGCGGAGCACGCTTTCGAACGGCGTGTTTCTTCGTCGCACTGTTTTCGATTGTGCAAAGTAAAACGCCCCGCAAATATCTTTGCGGGGCGTTTTTTGGAGGGGTAGTCTGGTGCTGACCTACTTTCGCGGGCGAGCTGCCCACTATCATTGGCGCGGTCTTGTTTCACGGTCCTGTTCGGGAT
>JANJVS010000104.1 GCA_024709955.1 Rhodocyclaceae bacterium | reverse complement strand
ACGTCCACCATGTCCACTTTCACCGGGATGTCCTTGAGGCTGGCGTAGCAGGGCTGGCCGAGGATTTCGCGCTGGCCGGGGTTCACCGGGATCACCGTGTGGCCGCGCGCCATCAGGTAGCGCGCGACGATGTTGCTGGGGCGGTCATCCTTGGGCGAGAGGCCGACCATGGCGATGGTCTTGTTGCTTTCGAGTATGCGGCGGATGCCGGCGTCGTCGCTGACGATCATGTGATGTTCTCCTCGTGATAATCGGGGGCGGGCTGGCCGAGCGCGCGCGGCACGCGCGCGAGCCGCCAGTGGGCGCGCGCCCAGGCCCAGAACTCGGCGCTGGTGGCACGCCGCAGTTCCGGCGGCGGATTCTGGCCGAGAAAGCGCAGCGCGGCAAACAGCGCGGGCACGGCGTGGGCCGCGTCCACCGGCGCGGCGAGCGTCTGCTTGGAGAGCTTCTGGCCGTGCGCGTCCACGGCGACCGGCAGATGGGCATAGTCCGGCGTCGGCGCGCCGAGCAGGCGCTGCAGGTAGATCTGGCGCGGCGTCGAGTGGATCAGGTCGGCGCCGCGCACGACGTGGTCCACGCCCTGGTCGGCGTCGTCCACGACGACGGCGAGCTGGTAGGCGAACAGGCCATCGGCGCGCAGCAGCACGCAGTCGCCGACGTCGCGCGGCAGGTGCTGGCATTGCCTGCCCTGCACGGCGTCGTCGAAGCCGATGCTGCCCTCCAGCCGCAGCCGCCAGGCGCGCGCGCTCTTGCCCGGCGGCAGGCCGCCGCGGCAGGTGCCGGGATAGACCGGTGCGCCGTCGATGCCGGGGTGCGCCGCCGCGAGTTCGGCGCGCGTGCAGCCGCAGGGATAGACGGCGCCGAGCGCCCGCAGGTCCGCGAGCACGGCGCGGTAGCGCGCGTCGCGCGCGCTCTGGTAGAGCACCGCGCCGTCCCACTCGAAGCCGCAGGCTTCGAGCACGGCGAGGATCGCGTCGGCATGCGCCTGCCGGCAGCGCGGCCGGTCCACGTCTTCCATGCGCACGAGCCAGCGGCCGCCGCGCGCGCGCGCTTCGAGGCAGCTGCCGAGGGCGGCGACCAGCGAGCCGAAATGCAGCGGTCCGGTGGGCGACGGCGCGAACCTTCCGCAGGGAAAAAGTGGGGCGGATGTCATGGTCCACATTGATACCATGAATGGCGGGGAAGGCGACAAACAGGTAGGATGCGGCGGTCAAACACACAGGTAAAACCAACCCACGGAGCAGCGCATGGCCACCATCAACCTCACCGCCGACAACTTCAAGGAAACCATCTCCGGAAACGACATCGTGATCGTCGATTTCTGGGCGGAATGGTGCGGTCCCTGCCGTTCTTTCGCGCCAACCTTCGAGGCGGCCTCCGAAAAGAACGCCGATATCGCCTTCTGCAAGGTGAATACCGAGGAGGAGCGCGAGATGGCCGCCGGCTTCAACATCCGCTCGATTCCGACGCTGATGGTGTTCCGCGAGCAGGTGATCCTCTACGCCGTGGCCGGCGCGCTGCCGGCCGCCGCCCTCGACCAGCTGATCGAACAAGTGCGCGCCCTCGACATGGAAAAGGTGCGCGCCGAGATCGCCGCCGCCGAGGAATAAGCCGGGGCGACCGCCCATGCCGGGGCTGTTCGGAATCCCCAGGGAGCAGGTGCTGGACAGCAAGCCCGCGCTCGTCGAGGCGCGGGTCGATGCGCTCTACAAGCGCCTGCCGACCGCCCTGGTCAGCGTGCTGATCGCCGTCCTGCTGTGCTTCATCTTCCTGCTCGAATCCGCCGGCGACAAGGCGATCAAGGCCTGGACGGCCTACATGCTGTCCATCGTGGCGCTGCGCGCCTGGCTGTGGTTCGTGCGCGGCAGCGAGAACTTCGCCGCCGGCCAGCCGCGCCGCTGGGAACTCGCCGCCGCCTGCGGCGCGCTGTTCACCGGCATCGGCTGGGCGATGCTCCACGGCCCGCTCTATCCCGATGGCCCGCACGACGACACCCATCACTTCATCGAGCTGATGACGGTGGCGGTGGTCTTCAGCGCGATCATCAACAACAGCAGCAGCACGCTCAACAGCCTCGCGATCGTCGTGCCGACCCTGGCGCCGGCCTTCGCGCGCTACTGGGACGCCGGCGCCGGCTTCTACCACGGCAACGTGCCGATGCTGGCGACGATCCTGGCGATCGCCCTGCTATTGCAGCGCAACCTCGCGTCGCTGGAGATCGACAACCTGCGCCGCCGCATCGAGAGCGAGGAGCTGCTCGCCGAGCAGCTGGCGATCTTCGAGTCGGCCTCGCTCGGCATCGCGCTGATGCTGGAGGGGCGCATTCTCAAGAGCAACCGCCGTCTCGGCGAACTGCTCGGCTGGCGGCTGCGCGACCTGGCCAGCCTGCCGCTCGCCACCCATTTCGTCGCGCCGGCGGAGCTGCAACGCCTGCTCGACGAGAGCGCCGCCGCCTTCGCGCGCAACCACGCCTACCAGTGCGTCTGCCGCCTGCGGCGCGCCGACGGCAGCGAGTTCTGGGCCGAGTTCTCCGGCCACGCCCTCGCCACCGGCGATCTGCGCAGCGTCTGGATGGTCGCCGACGTCACCATGCAGGCGGGCAAGGCGCGGCATCCCTGAATCACCGTCCCGCCAGCGCCGACTTTTCGCGCGGACCCGTGACCGGCATTGCATCGCCGGCGCGGCTGACTAGACTTCGGGGAGCACGTTTTCAGTCAGGAGAACAGCATGAAAGGCCCATGCACCATCACCGCCGCGGATCTGTTGGCCGCTCTGCTGGTCGCCATCGCCGCGCCACCCGCGTCCGCCCAGCAGATCGACGCAGCAGTCGCGGTTTCCAGCCTGCATTTCGACGCCGCCTGGACGGCGGTGCAGAACGACGCGGAATGGCTCGCCCAGTGCCCGTCGCCGGCGCAATTCCAGTGCAGCCTGCTGATGGGCGCGAGCGGCGGCGGCATCGGCATGCTGATGTGCCGACTGGGCTGCGGCTCCACCCAGTCGACCAACTATGTGCATAGCTACGCCCTGTCCGGGCCGCTGCTGTTCGAGCGTCCCGACGGCGGCTCGGTGACGCTCAAGGACAACTGGATGACGCAATACACCTTCAAGTGCAGCATCGCGCTGAGCCAGGTCAGCAGCTGCGAGGTCTGGAAGGACTCGGCGAAGATCGGCGGCTATGCGCTGAGCTTCCGCTCGGCGGCCGACTAGCGGGAGAGGGCATCCCCGGCGGGCCGGGGATGCGGGTCAGACGTTGAACAGGAAGTTGAGGACGTCGCCGTCCTTGACGACGTATTCCTTGCCTTCGGCGCGCATCTTGCCGGCTTCCTTGGCACCCGTTTCGCCCTTGCAGGCGATGAAGTCCTCGTAGGCGATGGTCTGGGCGCGGATGAAGCCACGCTCGAAGTCGGTATGGATCACGCCGGCGGCCTGCGGCGCGGTGTCGCCCTGGTGGATGGTCCAGGCGCGCACTTCCTTGACGCCGGCGGTGAAATAGGTCTGCAGGCCGAGCAGGTGGTAGGCGGCGCGGATCAGGCGGTTCAGGCCCGGCTCGTCCATGCCCATGTCCTCCAGGAAAACCTGCTTGTCCGCGTCCTCCAGATCGGCGATCTCGGCCTCGATGGCGGCGCAGATGGCGACCACGTCGGCCTTCTCCTTGGCGGCGTGGGCCTTCACGACTTCGAGGTGCGGGTTGTTCTCGAAGCCGCCTTCCTTGACGTTGGCGGCGTAGAGCACCGGCTTGGCGGTGAGCAGGAAGAACTGGCGCAGGTTGCCCCATTCTTCCTTCGAGAGGTCGAGGGCGCGCACCGGCTTGGCCTGGTCGAGCTGGGCACGACATTTTTCGAGCACGTCCACCAGCAGCTTCGCCTCCTTGTCGCCGCCCGACTTGGCCTGTTTCGAGTAGCGCGCCAGCGCCTTCTCGACGGTGGCGAGGTCGGCGAGCGCGAGTTCGGTGTCGATCACCTCGATGTCGCGCAGCGGGTCGACGCTGCCGGAGACATGCACGACGTTGTCGTCGGCGAAGCAGCGCACCACATGGACGATGGCGTCGGTCTCGCGGATGTTGGCGAGGAACTGGTTGCCGAGGCCCTCGCCCTTGCTGGCGCCGGCGACGAGGCCGGCGATGTCGACGAACTCGACGATGGCGTGCTGGATCTTCTGCGGCTTGACGATCTTCGCCAGTTCGTCGAGGCGCGGGTCCGGCACCTCGACGATGCCGACGTTGGGCTCGATGGTGCAGAACGGGTAGTTCTCGGCCGCGATGCCCGACTTGGTCAGCGCGTTGAACAGGGTGGACTTGCCGACGTTGGGCAGGCCGACGATGCCGCACTTGAGGCTCATGGGGTTTCCTTCGCTTCTTCTTTCTTCGGGGGAGCCGGCCGCGCGTTGAGGCGCTGGGTGGCGGCGTTGAAATCGCTCTTGGCGAGCAGCGGCCAGGCCAGCAGCGCGCGGTCGAGGGCGGCGTCGATCTCGCCGGCCTCTTCCCTGCGCGGCGGCTTGAGCACGTAATTCACCACCTCGTTGCGGTCGCCCGGATGGCCGATGCCGACGCGCAGGCGCCAGTAGTCCTGGGTGCCGAGGTGGGCGGTGATGTCCTTGAGGCCGTTGTGGCCGCCGAGGCCGCCGCCGAACTTGAGGCGCAGCTGGCCGGGCGGAATGTCGAGTTCGTCATGCACCACCAGCATCTCGGCCGGGGCGATGCGGTAGAAATGCGCGAGCGCCTGCACCGACTGGCCGGAACGGTTCATGAAGGTCTGCGGCATCAGCAGCCAGAGGTCGGCGCCGCCGAGGCGCGCCTTGGCGACGAGGCCGTGGTAGCGCGACTCGCGGGAGAACGACACTCCCAGCTCGCGCGCCAGGCGCTCACAAAACCAAAACCCGGCGTTGTGCCGGGTTTCGGAATATTCGGCCCCGGGGTTGCCGAGGCCGACGATGAGCCGTAGCGCGGACTGCAATTATTTCTTCTCGGCCGGCTTCTTCTCGGTGATGACCTGGGTTTCGACCGGAGCGGCGCCCTCCTCTTCCGAGGCGGCACCACCGCCGCGCACGACGACGCCGGCGACCACGGGATCACCCTCGCCGTGATGCACGACCTCGACGCCCGCCGGCAGCTTGAGCTGGGAGATGTGGATCGACTGGCCGCCGTTGAGATCCTTGAGGTCCACCTCGATGAACTCGGGCAGGTCTTTCGGCAGGCACTTGACGTCGAGCTCGGTCATGACGTGCTGGACCATGCCGCCCTGCAGCTTGACGCCCGGGGCGATCTCGGCGTTGACGAAGTGCAGCGGCACCTTCTGGTGGATGACGTGGGTGGCGTCGATGCGCTGGAAGTCCACGTGCTTGATGATGGGCTTGTAGGCGTGCATCTGGACGTCGCGCAGCAGGCACATTTCCTTGGCGCCGGCGAGGTTCATGTTGATGACGGAGGAGTGGAAGGCCTCCTTGCGCAGCGCCTGGTAGAGCTCGTTGTGGTCGAACTCGACCATCTGCGGGGCGGCGCCGCCGCCGTAGAGGATGCCGGGCACGCGGCCGGCGCGAATCAGGCGGCGGCTCGCACTCGATCCCTGCACTTCGCGCTTGTTGGCGTTGATTTCAAATTGCATGGTTTGCTCCAGAAATGACCCTGCCCGCGACCAGGCAGGGGGGTTAGTAAAAACTTAGCCGCTCGCCGGGCCGCCCCAAGAGCGGCTACGCCCCCCCGTGGGGGGCAGCGAGATGATTTTGCGAGCGTGGGGGGCCATATTCATTCGGCGAAGAGCGAGGAAACCGACTCTTCGTTGCTGATGCGGATGATGGTCTCGGCCAGCAGGCCGGAAATCGGCACGACGCGGATGCGGCTGCAGGCCTGGGCGTCCTCGCGCAGCGGGATGGTGTCGGTGACCACCACCTCGTCGAGGTCGGACTCGGCGATGCGCGCCACGGCGCTGCCGGAGAGCACCGGATGGGTGCAATAGGCCATGACCTTCTTGGCGCCGTGCTCCTTGAGGGCGCGCGCCGCCTTGCACAGGGTGCCGGCGGTGTCGACGATGTCGTCCATGATCACGCAGCTGCGGCCCTCGACGTCGCCGATAATGTGCATCACCTCGGAGACGTTCGCCTTCGGGCGGCGCTTGTCGATGATCGCCAGGGCGGTTTCGAGCAGCGTGGCGGCGGCACGGGCGCGCAGCACGCCGCCGACGGCGGGCGCGACGTCCAGCCGGTCGTCGTGGCGCTGCTTCCAGATGTCGCCGAGCAGGATCGGCGTGGCGTAGATGTTGTCCACCGGGATGTCGAAGAAGCCCTGGATCTGGTCGGCGTGCAGATCCACCGTCAGCAGGCGCTGCACGCCCGAGGCCTGCAGCATGTTGGCGACCACCTTGGCGGCGATCGGCACGCGCGCCGAGCGCGGGCGGCGGTCCTGGCGCGCGTAGCCGAAATAAGGCACGGCGGCGGTGATGCGGCCGGCCGAGGCGCGCTTGAGCGCGTCGGCGAGGATCACCAGTTCCATCAGGTTGTCGTTGGCCGGAGCGCAGGTGGGCTGGAGGATGAAGACATCCTTGCCACGCACGTTTTCGAGCAGTTCGACGCTGCTTTCGCCGTCGGAAAAGCGGCCCACGGTGCAACGGCCCAGCGAGATGCTCAGGCGCTTGGCGACGTCGGACGCCAGCTTGGGGTTGGCGTTGCCGGTGAAGACCATCAGACTGTCGTAGGCCATGAGCGTCTCTGCGTCCGTAAAGCGAAGCGGGCAGACGCAGCCTGCAGGTCTGTGTCTGCCCGACGGGGATTCTGGCTGGGGAGGAAGGATTCGAACCCTCGTATGCCGGAATCAAAATCCGGTGCCTTAACCAACTTGGCGACTCCCCAAGTTCGTCTCCCTTTTGCAACGGGGGGCGACGAAAGGACGCGCATTGTCCGGGTTTTACGAAATCATGTCAATGCGCAAAGCGGATGTTTTTGCAGTCCGCGCGCGACGAAGCCGCGCATGTCCGCCGGCAGCCGGCCGAGGACGGCCCGCGCCGCCGCCGCCTCGGCGAAAGGCACGAAACAGCAGGCGCCCGAGCCGGTCATGCGCGCGTCGCCGTGGCGGCGCAGCCAGTCGAGATGGCGCCCCACCTCGGGATAGAGGGCGCGGGCCACGGGCTCCAGGTCGTTGCCGCCCAGGCCGGGCCGCCAGTCGGCCGGCGCGATCGCCGGCGTGTCGCGCCGCAGCAGCGGCGAGCGGAAGATTTCCGCGGTCGGCACGGCGACCGCCGGCATGGTCAGCAGGTACCAGGCGTCGGGCGCCGCGACGTCGGTGAACTCCTCGCCGATGCCCTCGGCGAAGCAGCTCCGGCCATGGACGAAAACCGGCACGTCGGCACCTAGCTTGAGGCCGATGGCCTGCAATTCGGCGCGCGACAGGCCGCGGCCCCACAGATGGTTGAGCGCGACGAGGACGGTCGCCGCGTCCGAGCTACCGCCGCCGAGGCCGCCGCCCATCGGGATGCGCTTTTCCAGGGAAATGGTGACGCCGGGGGGCGTCATCACCGTCCCGCCAGCACCGACTTTTAACGTTTCCCGCAGTGCCGTGGCCGCGCGCACGACGAGGTCCTGCTCGGGCGGCACGCCGGGGGTCGGCGTGGCGAGCACGATGCGGCCGTCGTCCCGGGGCGCGAAACGCAGGCTGTCGGCGAGGTCGATGAAGCGGAACACCGTCTGCAGCAGGTGGTAGCCGTCGGCGCGGCGACCGACCACGTGCAGGAACAGATTGATCTTGGCCGGCGCCGGCCAGCTGTCTTGCCAGTTCACCGCACTTCGCTCCATTCGTCGATCTTGAGGCGCACGGCGATGTCCTCGCGCTCGAACTCGATCAGCGTCGGCAAGGCATCGGGCCGGTCGCTCTCGCGTTCAAGCACGCTCACGCGCCAGCCGCCCGCGCTTTCGCCCGGCGCGCCGAGCAGCCAGCGCGCCGAGGCGCCGAGCGGCAGGCGGAAGCCGAACACCTCGGCGGAAAGCGCTTCCCAGTCGGCGGCAGCGAAGCCGCGCCCGTCGGCCAGCCTGAGCCGCGCCCCGGCGGCGTCGCGCGTCATCTCGGCGACCCCCTGCCCGAGCGGGGTCGTCAGCAGCACCTCGTCGGCGCCGCCGGCATGGCGCCAGTCGATGTTCACGTGATGGCGGACGTCGCCCTGGCGCACGGCGAGCCGCCCGCTGAAGGCGAACGCGGCGATCGCGGCGGCGGGGGGACGCGGCGGCAGCGGCGGCCCGCCCGCGCAGGCGGCCAGGAGCAGCGCCGAGAGGACGACGAGCAGCGGGCGGATCAACGCAGCAGGCGCTTGAGGGTTTCGGCGAGGGTCTCGTTGGCCGGATGCTCGGCGCGCGCCTTCTCCCAGGTCGCGCGCGCCTCGTCCTTGCGGCCGAGGGACCAGAGCACCTCGCCGAGATGGGCGGCGATCTCGGGGTCGGAACGCAGGGCGAAGGCCCGGTTGAGCACCTCCAGCGCGGCGGCGGCCTCGCCGAGACGGAACAGCACCCAGCCCTTGCTGTCGAGGATGAAGGGATCGTCGGGGGAGAGTTCGAGGGCGCGGTCGATCAGCTCGCGCGCCTCGCCGAGGCGCACGCCGCGCTCGGCGAAGGAATAGCCGAGCGCGTTGTAGGCGTGGGCGTGGTCCGGCCGCACCTCGATCAGACGCCGCAGGCGGGCTTCGAGCTCGTCGGGACGGCCGAGCTTGTCGGCGATCAGGGCGATCTCGTAGAGCAGTTCGGGCTGGTCGGGCTGGCGGGCCAGGCCGGCGTCCAGCACGGCGTGGGCGGCGGGAAGGTCGTGGGCCTCGCGCAGGATCTGCGCCTCGCCGATGAGGAGCTGGACGCGCTCGCGCGGCGTGGCGACGTCCGTCTCGGCGAGATGGCGCCGTCCCTGGTCGAGCCTGCCCTGCTTGGCCATGACGTTGGCGGCGTGCAGGCGGGCGTTGAGGTAATGCTCGCCGCGGCCGACCTGGGCGAACCATTGCAGGGCCTCGTCCCAGCGCTTGCCGTCCTCGGCGATCTGGCCGAGGTGATAGCGCGCCTTGTCGCCCTCGGCATGGCCGATTTCGAGCAGCTGGCGCAGGTAGCGCTCGGCGGCGGCGGGGTCGTCGAGCTGCAGCGAGAGCACGGCGACGGCGAAGATCGCGTCGCCGTTGCGCTCGGGCCGCCCGGCGTCCTGCTCCAGCAGCAGGAGGAACTGACGGCGCGCCTCCTCGTAGCGCTTGTCGCTGACGAGGGCGCGGGCATAGATCTGGCGCGCCTCGCGCGCGCGCGGGTGGGCCGCGAGGAAGCGGCCGAGTTCCGCCATGGCCTCGGCGCGATTCTCGATCATCTGCACATGCAGCAGGGCGGCGGTTTCCCAGTCCGGCTTCATCTCCAGCGCGCGCTGGATGGCCTGTTGGGCGGCGACGACATCGCGCGCGTCGAAGGCCGCCTGGGCGCGGGCGTAATGCGCCTCGGGCAGTTCGAGGTAGGGCACGGTGAGCCGCTCGACCAGCTCGCGCACGGCCTGGCGGTCGCCGCCGCGGGCGAGCAGGCGGTTGAGGCGCATCAGCTGGGCGGGGCGCTGCGCGTCGTCGCCGGCAAGCAGGGCGCCGAGTTCGGTCCCGAGCTCGTCGTAGCGACCCTGGGCGGCGAGCAGGCTGATCAGCGTCTGGCGCGCCTGGGCGGAGGCCGGCTCGATCTCCAGCCAGATGCGCGCCGCCTGCAGGGCCGTCTCCATGCGCCGGCCGTGCAGCGCCATTTCGGTGGCGCGGCGCGCGATGCGCGGGTCGCGCGTGTCGCGCGCGAGGTCGCGGAACAGCTCGGCGGCGCTGCCGAGCTGGCCGCGCTGCGCGGCGATCTCGGCGAGCAGGAACTGGTAGAGCAGCTTGGGCGTCAGGGCCACGGCGGGCAGGCCGGCGTCGGCTTCTTCCTCATCCTCATCCGCCGGAGCGTCCTTTGGGGCGGGGGCGGCCCGCGCGGCGGGCTCCGCCGGCGGCGGCGCCTCCTGCCGCGCGGCGCCATCGGGTGCCGCATCCCGCTCGGGACGCACCTCCTGGACATTCAGGCCGCAGCCGGCCAGCAGCGTAACGAGAAGCAGGGGCAGGAGAGGTTTCATGGGCGCGCTTGGGTTTGGTCGGGCAGGTGCATACAATCCCTGCCATGTTAACAGTTTTCCCCAGCCCCCATGCCTGAGCTGCCCGAGGTCGAGGTCACGCGGCGCGGCATCGCGCGCCGCGTCGCGGGGGCGCGCCTCGACCGCGCCGTGCTGCGCGCGCCGGCCCTGCGCTACCCGATTCCCGCCGGCCTCGCGCGCCGGCTCGCCGGCCGCCCGCTGCTGGAGGCGAAGCGCCGCGGCAAATACCTGCTGCTCGACCTCGACGGCGGCCATCTGCTGATCCACCTGGGCATGTCGGGCAGCCTGCGCTTCGTCGCGCCGGGCACGCCACCGCAAAAGCACGACCATGCCGACTTCGTCTTCGACGCCAAGGGGGATGAAATCGTGCTGCGGCTCGCCGACCCGCGCCGCTTCGGCGCCCTGCTCTGGCTCGAAGGCGATCCGCTGGCGCATCCGCTGCTGGCCAGGCTCGGCATCGAGCCGCTGGAGCGCGGCTTCACGCCGGCCTGGCTGCACGCGGCCCTGCGCGGCAGGAGCACGGCGATCAAGCCCGCGCTGATGGATTCCGGCCTGGTGGTCGGCGTCGGCAACATCTATGCGGCGGAAAGCCTGTTCGACGCGGGCATCGATCCGCGCGCCGCCGCCGGCCGGGTAAGCGCCACGCGGCTCGACCGGCTGGTGCCGGCGATCAAGCAGACCCTGCGCGCCGCGATCCGCGCCGGCGGCAGCACGCTGCGCGACTTCCGCGACACCGAGGGCGGCATGGGCGACTTCCAGTTGCGCCACAAGGTCTATGGCCGGGAAGGCGAGCCCTGCTTCCGCTGCGGGACGCCGATCCGCCTGATCCGGCAGGGACAGCGCGCCACCTGCTTCTGCCCGCGCTGCCAGCGGTAGAGGGCCCGACCTCCCCCAGCCCCTCCTTCTCAGGAGGGGAGACTTGATGCTCGCTTCGCTCGTCTGTTACGGGGAGCGCCTTGGTTCGTTGTGGAGCGGGTTGCGGCTTCGCCGCGTACCGCTTTTCCTTGGGTCGGCCCGGCGGAAAAGCTGCTTTGACTGTGCTCCGTATCGGCTTTCACCGTCTTGCCATCCGCTACGGAGAGGAGAGCGTCTTTTGCTCGACCGCCTTGTAGCGCAGTTGTTTCATCAGCGCCGAGTTTTTAGCGCACCAGCAGCAAGGGCACGTGGCTCAGGTGCGTGACCTTGGCGGCCACCGAGCCGAGCAGCGTGCCGCCCAGGCCGGTGTGGCCGCGCGTGCCGATGAGAATCAGGTCGCAGCCGCGGCTCGCGGCGAACTCGCAGATGGTCTCGGCGCTGTCGCCGACGGAGACGTGCAGCCGGGGCTCGATGCCGGCCGCCTTGAGCCGGCGCTCCGCCTCGGCGAGGGCCTTGAGTCCCTCCTCGCGGTGGAAGTCGCGCACCTGGTCGGCGTCGATGAAGCGGCTCACGTCGCGCGGCAAGGCCGGCTGGACATTGAGCAGGTGGAGCGCCGGCGCCTCCTTCCAGTCGTCGCGGCGGGCGACGGCCCAGGCGACCGCCTTGAGCGCGGTCTCGGAGCCATCGACGGGAATCAGCCAGTTCTGCGCCATATCAACTCTCCTTGTTTTCGGCCAGCAGATCGACGGGCGCCACGCGCCGCGCCACGAGGGCGCGCGCCGCCAGCCACTTGCCGACGACGACGACGAACAGCGCGCCCGCCAGCGCCAGCAGGTACTTGGCGTAGGGCAGCGCGGCGAACAGGTCCGGCGGCAGGGCCGGGTCGCCGGGGATCATGCCGCCGGCGATCCAGCCGAGCAGCGCGCCGCCGCCGGTGATGACGGCCGGATAGCGATCCATGAGCTTGAGCACCAGCTGGCTGCCCCAGACGACGATGGGAATCGACACCAGGATACCGAACACCACCAGCAGCAGGCTGCCGTGGGCGGCCGCCGCGACGGCGATGACGTTGTCCAGGCTCATCACGGCGTCGGCGACGATGATGGTCTTGATCGCCGCCAGCAGGGAAGTCGCCGCGGCGACCTCGCCGTGGCCCTCGTCCTCGGGCTGCAGCAGCTTGACGCCGATCCAGACCAGCAGCAGGGCGCCGACGATCTTCAACCAGGGCACGGCGAGCAGTTGCAGGGCGAAGAAGATCAGCGCGATGCGCAGGCCGATGGCGCCGACGACGCCCCAGAAGATGCCCCGCTTGCGCTGGTCTTCCGGCAGCTTGCGGCAGGCGAGCGCGATCACCACCGCGTTGTCGCCGCCGAGCAGGATGTCGATGGCGATGATCTGGAGCACGGCGATCCAGAAGACGAGGGTGGTGGGATCGGTCATGACGGGATGGGGAGGACGGGAAAACATCGGGCGCCCACGCGGGGCGCCCGATGCGGGAAGCCGGGGGAAGCGGCGGTGCTCATGCGCCGCCGCCGATTCAGCCGCCGGTCAGCTTCTTGAACTTCGCCATCAGCTGGTCTTGGGTCTCGACGTGGTTCGGGTCCTGCGGGATGCAGTCCACGGGGCAGACCTCGCGGCACTGGGGCGTGTCGTAGTGGCCGACGCACTCGGTGCACTTGTCGGGGTCGATCACGTAAATCTCGTCACCTTGCGAAATCGCGTTGTTCGGGCACTCGGGCTCGCACACGTCGCAGTTGATGCATTCGTCGGTGATGATCAGGGCCATTGCTATTCCTCTCGCTTTCCAGGGATTTATGTCTTGGAACGTTCTCGCATTTTTTCCGCCAGCCGTTCCGCCACCAGCGGGTGCACGAATTTAGAGACATCGCCCCCCAGGAACGCGATCTCTCTAACCATTGTCGCCGAGATAAACATGTACTGTTCCCCCGGCGTCAAAAACAGCGTCTCGATGTCCGGATGCAGGCTGCGGTTCATGCCCGCCATCTGGAATTCGTATTCGAAATCGGACACGGCGCGCAGGCCGCGCAGGATCACGTTGGCGTTGCGCTCGCGCAGGAAGTCGCGCAACAAGCCGGCGAAGCCGAAGACCTTGACGTTCGGCAGATCCTTCACCAGCTCCCGCGCCATCGCCACGCGCTCCTCCAGCGCGAAGATCGGCTTCTTGCTGTGGCTCTCGGCGATGCCGACGACGACATGGGCGAACACCCGGGCGGCGCGGCGCACCAAGTCCTCGTGCCCCCGCGTGAAGGGATCGAAGGTGCCCGGATAGACGGCGATGCCGTTGTTCATGCCGCCGCCGGGCCGCCCCAAGGCGGCATGCGCCCCCCCGTGGGGGGCAGCGAACGCAGTGAGCGTGGGGGGCAAATCGTGTTCATTCGCGTTCCAGCAAGTGGTAGAAAACCTGACCGGCCTGGCCCTGCTTCGCGACGCGCCAGTCCCCGAGCGTTTCGATGCGGTGCTCGGCTTCCGCGTAGATCCTCGTCCCGGGCCCGGCCAGCGCCGGCAACAGCGGCGCGATGCGTTCCAGCAGGCCCTGACGATAGGGCGGATCGAGCAGGATTAGATCGAAAGGCCGATCCCGACGATGCGCCGCAGCAGCGAATTCTAGCGCATCCGCGCGCTCCAGCCGCAGCCGGTCGCAGGCGAAGGGAGCGGCGTTTTCCCGCAATTGCGCCATGGTCTTGGGGTGCTTTTCGACCAGCACCACCTCCGCCGCGCCGCGCGAGGCGCATTCGAGGCCGAGGATGCCGCTGCCGGCGAAAAGGTCGAGGCAGCGCCAGCCGGACAAATCCTGCCCCAGCCAGTTGAACAGGGTTTCGCGCACGCGGTCGGGGGTCGGCCGCAGGCCCTGCGCGTCCATTACCTGTATTAGCCGGCTGCGCCAGGCGCCGCCGGTGATGCGGATTCGGCTCATAGTCGTCTCGCTGGAATGCCGCGCATGATATCCCGCGAAGCGCCGCCGCTCCCCGCCCGCGGGAATACCCGCTCTGCGCGGCCCCGACAGCGACACGCGCGCCATCGGCCATTACCTATGGAATATCTGGCATATCCGGCGCCGCCGGAGCAAGACATTGTTATGACTGGAGATTCGCGGTAATTCCCGCCGCCGCGCCGGAAAACCGGGGCCAGCGATACGACAAGCCGCTGTTTTTGCGTAAATTCGCGCATCGGGGATCCATGCCGGATTTCCCATCCAACGAGAACCCGCGGGTACATGAACCAGTCGGCTGGAGTGCAGGCCGCATCGCTTTTTCGACTTGTCGTCATTTTGGGAGATTGTCTAAATGAAATTCCGCCTCGGCATGGCCGGCCTCGTCGGCGCCAGCCTGTTTTCATCCGCCGCCTGGTCCTACGACCTGCAAAGCTACTACCCGCTCGGCCAGGGGAACTCCTGGGCCTACATGGAACTGGAGTGGGAACAGGGCAGTTCCCGCAAGGAATCCGGCACCGAGGTCGAACGCCTCGTGTCCCAGGAGAACATGAGCGGCGTCACGACCTGGAAAAAGGAGTTTTACGAGCCCAACGAGAGCCCGCTCGAATACGACAA
The DNA here is from genome assembly GCA_024709955.1 of Rhodocyclaceae bacterium. GTDB lineage: Bacteria > Pseudomonadota > Gammaproteobacteria > Burkholderiales > Rhodocyclaceae > Sulfuricystis. The sequence continues at coordinate 5,540 of JANJVS010000104.1, read as the reverse complement.
CATCGCCTGGACCGAGGAGGGCTTGTTCATGTACCGCAAGGCCGACGAGGACGCCGGGGTCCTCTCCTTCCAGACCTGCACCACGCCGCTCATGCTGCTGCCCCGTCAGCTGGAAATCGGCGAATCGCGGCAGTCCTCCTTCAGCTGCGGCGGCAACATGAGCGGGACGCTCACTCATACCCTGCAGGGCATCGAGAACGTCAGCGTCGAGGCCGGCAGCTTCAGCAATTGCCTGAAGATCCGGATGGACATCCAGGGCGCGGGCTGGACCACCGAGGAAACCCAGTGGCTGTGCCCCAACGTCGGCCTGGTCAAGACGACCTGGACCGACAGGGAAGGTGGTCAAGAAGTCGGAAGCACCACCAAGGAGCTGCGCTGGGCGACGGTCAATGGCGCCAACCACGGCAGCGGCGAAATCACCGTCGGCGACATCCGCACCGCCTTCGCCTCCACCCACTATTTCGATGACTCCGCATTCGAAATGCACGATGTACACATTGGCGACCAAAGCCTTGGCCCCAAGTTCGTGCTGGACCCGGATCGACTGTTCTTCGCCTACGACCCGACCTACACCCAAAACGGCCGCCCCTATCCCGGCGTGAGCTTCGCGAACGCCTATGTACGGCTGAACGGCACCAACCTGACCATCTTCGATGTGGACGTCTCCGGCGCCAGGTACTACACCACCTGGGAACTGCAGACCTCCCCGGAAATCGGTTTCGCCTTCAAGAGCGCGGCGCCGATGCCGCAGTAAGACCTGATGCCGCCCGGCCCGCCGGGCGGCAGCGGGCATCAGTCGCCGGCGACGATCACGGTGACGAGGTGCTCCGGCTTGACGTGGCGACGGAAGGCCGCCTTGACGTCGTCGCGCGTCACCGCCTCCACCTTGCGCGGGAACTGGTCGAGGTAGTCGAGCGGCAGGCCGTAAAAACCGATCAGCGAGAGGTAGCCGAGCAGCTTGGCGTTGCTGTCGATGCGCAGCGCCTGGCCGTCGATGAGGTTCTTCTTCGCCGCGGCGAGTTCCTGCTCGGTCGGCCCCTTGGCGAGGAATTCGCCAAGCACGTCCTCGACCACCCGGAGCGCCGCCTGCGCCTGGTCGCGCTTGGTCTGCAAGCCGATCTCGAAGGGGCCGGCAAGCACACGCGGCGCGAAGTAGGAATAGACACTGTAGGCGTAGCCACGCTTCTCGCGCACCTCCTTCATGAGCCGCGAGACGAAGCCGCCGCCGCCCAGCGTGTAGTTGCCCACCAGCAGCGCGAAGTAGTCGGGGTCGGTGCGGCCGATCGCCGGCAGGCCGACGTGGATGTGCGCCTGGGTGGCCGGGTGGGGAATCTTGAGCGTGGCGCGCTCGGGCGCTTGCACCGCCGGCAGCGGCGCGGGAGCGCCGCCGACGGGCAGCGCCTCGGTGAGCTGGCGCGCGATTTCCTCGGCCTCGGTGCGCGTCACGTCGCCGATGATCGACACCACCGCGCCGGCGGCGGCGAACCCCGCCTGGTGGAAGGCGAGCAGGTCGGCGCGCGTGATGCGCGCCACGCTTTCCGGCGTCGCCAGGCCGCCGTAGGGGTGGCCGGGGTAGAGCGCGGCGGCGAATCGCTTGGCGGCGATGCTGTCTGGGCGCGTTTCGGCGTCCTTGAGGGACTCGATGGTGCGGATTTTTTCCCGCTCCAGCGTCGCCTCGGGAAAAGTCGGCGCCGACAGCACGGTGCGCAGCAGGGCCAGCGCGCCGGACTTCTCCGGCTCCGAGGACAGGGTGCGCAGGCTCACGCCGACGCGGTCGTGGTCCGCCGAGGCGGACAGGCGCGCGCCGAGATCGACGAGCCGCGCCGCGATCTGCTCCTCGTCGAGGGGCTCGGCCCCGCCGACGCCGGCGTCGAGCTGGCCGACGACGAGGGCGGCGAGGCCGGCCTTGTCGGCCGGATCGCGGGCGCCGCCGGCGGGGAAGTCGATCTGCACGTCGAGCATCGGCAGGCCGCGGCTTTCGACGAAATACACCTTCGCGCCGGCGGGAGCGACCCAGTGCTGGATCTGCACGCCGGCCTGGGCCAGGCCGGACAGGAATGCGAGACAGAAAAACAGGATGCGCATGGCGGTTTCCTCAGTGACGCACGGCGAACGCGGGCTTGCGCTGGGCGGCGGCGTCGATGGGCTGGGGGTCGAGCACGGCGATGGTCAGGGTGTCGTCGGTGAAATACTTCTTCGCCACGGCCTGGACTTCCTCGGCCGTGACGGCGCGGATCTTGTCGAGCAGCTTGTCGATATCGCGCCAATGCACGCCGGAGGCCTCGGCATGGCCGATCTCCATCGCCTGGGCCATCAGCGAATCGCGCTTGTACACCTGGCCAGCGACGGTCTGCACCTTGACCCGCTTGAGCTCCTCCTCGCTCACGCCCTCCTCCTGGATGCGGCGGATCTCGGCCTTGAACGCGGCCTCCAGCTCGGCCACCGTGCGGCCGGCGGCGGGCTGGCCGGCGACGACGAACTGCGCCGCGCCGCGCACGCTGGAGTCGTAGCCCGCGCCCGCCGTCTGGGCGATCTTCTCGGCGCGCACCAGGCGCTTGGGGAAACGCGCCGCGTCGGTGCCGTCGAGCAGCGCCGACAGCACTTCGAGGGCATAGGGCTCGCGGTCCCGGTCGATATCGACGAGCCTGGGCGCCTTCCAGGCCATCAGGATGTAGGGCAGCTGCGCCGGCGCCTTCACCGTGACACGGCGCATGCCCTGCTGGGGCGGCTCGTTCTGCGGCTTGCGCGCCGGCAGCGGCTTGGCCCTGTGCTTGCCGTAGGTCCGCTCGGCGAGGCGGAACACCGCGCGGTGGTCCACGTCGCCGACCACCACGACATAGGCGTTGTTGGGCGCGTACCAGTCGCGATACCAGTCGCGCGCGTCCTGCCAACTCATGTTTTTCAGGTCGTCCATCCAGCCGATGATCGGCCGGCGGTAGGGGTGGGCGGTGAAGGCCGCGGCGTTGAGCGCCTCGTAGACGCGGCCCTCGGGACTGTCCTCGGTGCGCAGGCGGCGCTCCTCCATCACCACCTGGATCTCGCTGGCGAATTCCTCGGCCTTGAGTTCCAGGTTGGCCATGCGGTCGGCTTCGAGGCTCATCATCTCGGGCAGCGCGGCCTTCGGCACGATCTGGAAGTAGGCGGTGTAGTCGAGGCTGGTGAAGGCGTTGTCGCGGCCGCCGGCGGCCGCCACGCGCCGGTTGAACTCGCCGGACTTGAGGTTCTTGGTGCCCTTGAACATCATGTGTTCGAGCACGTGGGCGACGCCGGAGGTGCCGTCCTTCTCGTCCATCGCGCCGGCGCGGTACCAGACCATATGGACGACGGTGGGCGCGCGGCGGTCTTCCTTGACGATCACGCGCAGGCCGTTGGCGAGGGTCTTCTCGAACGTGGTCGCGGCGGCGTCGGCCGCAAATGTCGGCGCCGACAGGACGGTGCAGCAGGCCGCCAGGGCGGACAGCAGACGCGGAAAGCGGGTTTTCATCATGGTCGATAGATGGGGCATCGGCTGGAAATTCAAGGGCTTTGCTAGAATGGCGCGCGCATCATACCGTGCGCGCAACTCGCTACGACAATCCCCTCCATGTTTGGTTTCCTGAAAAAGAACGCGGCCGAAACGCCTGCCGCCGAAACGCAACAGCCCGCCGAGCAATCCGCGCCAAAGCTCTCCTGGAAAGAGCGCCTCAAGGCCGGCCTCTCCCGCACGCGCGACACCCTCAACACGCCGATCGGCGAGCTGTTCACGCGCGGCAAGATCGACGACGAACTGCTCGAAGAGCTCGAATCCACGCTGCTGATGGCCGACTGCGGCGTCGAGGCGACCACCTGGCTGCTCGACGAACTGCGCGCCAAGGTGAAGAAGGAGAAGATCGAGACGCCCGACGCCCTGCGCGCGGCGCTGACCGAGCTGATGACCCAGCTGCTCGCGCCCCTCGAACAACCCCTCGACCTCAACCACCCGGACCAGAGCCAGCGCCCCTTCATCATCATGATCGCCGGCGTGAATGGCGCCGGCAAGACCACCTCGATCGGCAAGCTCGCCAAGCAGTTCCAGCAGGACGGCCATGGCGTGCTGCTCGCCGCCGGCGACACCTTCCGCGCCGCCGCGCGCGAACAGCTCGCCGAATGGGGCCGCCGCAACGACGTGACGGTGATCGCCCAGGAATCCGGCGACCCGGCGGCCGTGGTGTTCGACGCCATCGCCGCCGCGCGCGCGCGCGGCATCGACGTGATGCTCGCCGACACGGCGGGCCGCCTGCCGACCCAGCTCAACCTGATGGAAGAGATCGCCAAGGTGCGCCGCGTGATCCAGAAGGCCGAGCCGACCGGGCCGCACGAGGTGCTGCTGGTGCTCGACGCCAACATCGGCCAGAACGCGATCCAGCAGGTCAAGGCCTTCGACAAGGCGATCGGCGTCACCGGCCTGGTCGTCACCAAGCTCGACGGCACCGCCAAGGGCGGCGTGCTCGCGGCCATCGCGCGCCAATGCCCGAAGCCGGTGCGCTTCATCGGCGTCGGCGAAGGCATCGACGACCTGCAGCCCTTCCAGGCGCGCGAGTTCGTCGAGGCGCTGTTCGGCCAATAGGGCAGCGATGATCCGCATCACCGAGCTGCGCCTGCCGCTCGAACACGCGCCGGAACAACTCACCGCCGCCGCCGTGCAGCGGCTCCGGATCAAGCCAGCCGAACTGCTGGAGCTGCGCATCCACAAGCGCAGCCCGGACGCGCGCAAGAAGAGCGCGCTGCAGTTCGTCTATAGCCTCGACCTCGCGGTGGCGGACGAGGCGGCCGTCCTCGCGCGCTGCCAGGACGATCCGCACGTGCGGCCGACGCCGGACATGGAATACCGCTTCGTCGCCCGGGCGCCGGCCGAGCTGCCGCTGCGGCCGATCGTCGTCGGCTTCGGCCCGGCGGGCATCTTCGCCGCGCTGATCCTCGCCCAGTCCGGCTTCAGGCCGCTGGTGCTCGAACGCGGCAGGAAGGTGCGCGAGCGCACCAAGGACACCTGGGACCTCTGGCGCCGCCACGAGCTGCACCCGGAATCCAACGTGCAGTTCGGCGAGGGCGGCGCCGGCACCTTCTCCGACGGCAAGCTCTACAGCCAGATCAAGGACCGGCGCCATCTCGGCCGCAAGGTGCTCAGCGAGTTCGTCAAGGCCGGCGCGCCGGAAGAGATTCTTTACGTCAGCCGGCCGCACATCGGCACCTTCCGCCTCGTCTCGATGGTCGAGAAGATGCGCGCCGAGATCGAGAGCCTGGGTGGCGAAATCAGGTTTCAGGCGCGCGTCGCGGACCTGGTCATCGAGGATGGCCGGGTGCGCGGCGTCGTGCTGGCCGATGGCGCAACCATCCGCGCCGACCAGGTGGTGCTGGCGCTCGGCCACAGCGCGCGCGACACGTTTGAAATGCTGCAGCGGCGCGGCGTGTTCATGGAAGCCAAGCCCTTCGCCGTCGGCTTCCGCATCGAGCATCCGCAAGGCCTGATCGACCGGGCGCGCTACGGCCGGTTCGCCGGCAACCCGCTGCTCGGCGCCGCCGAC
>JANJVS010000096.1 GCA_024709955.1 Rhodocyclaceae bacterium | reverse complement strand
CCAGAGCGGCCGGTGGGTCAGCAGGTAGTGGATGGCGACGGCGAGGTAGTGGTTCGGGTTCAGCAGGCCGACCGAGGGTGTGACGATGCCGTGGCGATCCACGTCGGCGTCGTTGCCCCAGGCGATGTCGAACTTGTCCTTCAGCCCGACCAGGCTGGCCATGGCGTAGGGGCTGGAGCAGTCCATGCGGATCTTGCCGTCGTGGTCGAGGGTCATGAAGCCGAAGGCCGGATCGACGCGCGGGTTCACCACCTCGATGTCGAGGCCGTACTTCTCGGCGATCGGCCGCCAGTAGGCGACCGCCGCGCCGCCGAGCGGATCGACGCCGATCCTGAGCTTCGCCAGGCGGATCGCCTCCATGTCGATGACGCTGACCAGATCGTCGATGTAGGGCGTCATCAGGTCCACCGCGCGGGTGGTCGGCGCCGCCAGCGCCTGGGCGTGGGACAGGCGCTTGACGGCGCGGTTGCCGGCGGCCATCAGCTCGTTGGCGCGCCGCTCGATCCAGCCGGTGACGTCGGTATCGGCCGGGCCGCCGTGGGGCGGGTTGTACTTGATGCCGCCGTCGCGCGGCGGGTTGTGCGAGGGGGTGATGACGATGCCGTCGGCGCGCGGCGCGGCCTCGTCCTCATTGTGCATGAGGATGGCGCGCGAGATCACCGGCGTCGGCGTGTAGCCGCCGTCCTTCTGCATGTGCACGGTCACGCCGTTGGCGGCAAGCACTTCGAGGGCGGTTTGCTGGGCGGGCGCCGAGAGCGCATGGGTGTCCATGCCGAGGAACAGCGGACCCGTGATGCCGGCGCCGGCGCGGTATTCGGCGACCGCCTGGGCGATGGCGAGGATGTGCGCCTCGTTGAAGCCGCCGGCGAGCGAAGAGCCGCGGTGGCCGCTGGTGCCGAAGGCGACGCGCTGGGTCGGGTCGGCGAGGTCGGGCGCCTGGCGGTAGGCCGCGAGCAGGGCGGGAATGTCGGTGAGGCTGGCGGCGGGCGCCGGCTGGCCGGCAAGCGGATGAACCATCGTCTGTCTCCTGCGACCGGGGCTCCGGTCGTTATCGTGCTGCGCCGGGATGCTGGGCCCGCCGCCGCCCGCGTGGCGGGGACAAGCGGGGTTTCCTGGCCGCTATTCTAGCGTCCGCCTCCCGGGCGGGCGCGCTAGTCTGCCGGAATCCGGCCTTCCGTCCGTTCCCTAGCGATTCCATGGCAACTCCGGCTTCCATCGACGATCTGCGCGCCGCCCAGGCCGAGGCGTTGGCCCATGCCGGCGCCGACGCGCGGGCGCAGCACGAGGCGGCGCGGCGCGAACAAGAGCTGAGCGCGCTGCTCGCCGCCGCCGAACAGCGAGTGCACGCCGAGACGCTGGCGCGGGAACAGGCCCTGGAACGCATCGGCGCCGAAGCCCAGGCGCGCCGCCTGGCGATCGAGAAGGCGCGCGCCGAACAGGCGGCCGAGACGGCGCTGCGCGCGCGGCTGGAAACCGAGGAACTGGCCTGCGCCGAAGCGCGGCGCAAGGAACAGGCCTTGGCGGAGCTGGCAGCGGCGACCGGCGCCCGCGCCCGGCGCGAGGCGGAGATCGAGGCCCTGGCCCGGGAACGGCTCGCGGCGGAGCGTGCGGCCCTGGCCGCCGCGCAGGAGCGCATCCAGGCCGAGCAGGCGGCGGAAACCCACGCCCTGGCGCGGCTCGCCGCCGAGCAGGAAGCCGCGCGGCTCGCCGAGGAGCGCCTCGCCGCCGAGCGTGACGCGGCAACGGCCAGCGCGGCGCGCCAGGCGGCCGACCTGGAGGCGGAGGCGGCCGGTCGGATGCGCGCCGCCCTCGAACGACAGCTTGCCGATGCGGCGGCGGCCGTGGCGGACGCGCCGCCGCGGATCAGCGCGCCGCGCGACGAACGGCCGGCGCCACCGCGCAGCCCCCCGGGCGGCATGCGCATCGCATGGATCGCCCTCGCCTGCCTGGCCATCGGCGCCGTTACCGGCGCCTGGCTTGGCTTCACGGCGGGAGACCGGCCGGCGCCGCCGCGGGCCGGGCAATTGAAGCTCGATGCCCAACTATCCACATCCGCAATGCAAATCAAGTAGCCGCGCATGCCCCACGCTCTCTAAAATCCCTCTCCGCCGGTAAAAAAAACAGGGGAGGACAGACACCGGATGAAAACTTTCGCCAGCGCCGCACGCCGGCCCGCCCACGCCGCCTAGATGCAGACTCCGTCCGACGACGCCTTCGACGCTTTCGGGCTGTCCCGTCCATTGCTGCTCGCGGTGGCCGAGGCCGGCTACGAGGCGCCGTCGCCGCTGCAGCGCGCCTGCATCCCGCCGATCCTCGCCGGCCGCGACCTGTTCGCCCAGGGCCACGCGGGCACCGGCAAGGCGCTCGCCTTCTGCCTGCCGCTGCTCGAAGGACTTGACCTCGCCGACCGCCTGCCCCAAGTGCTGGTGCTGACATCGTCGAGCGAGATGGCGGTACTGGTGGCCGAGCTGTTCCTGCGCCTCGCCCGCTACCTGCCGGGCTTCCACGTGCTGCCGATCCACGGCGGCGACGGCCAGGTGGTGCAGTTGCGCCAGCTCGAACGCGGCGTGCATGTGGTGGTCGGCACGCCGCGCTGGACCCTCGGCCATGTCGAAAACGGCCGTCTGGCGCTCGCCGACCTGCGCACCCTGGTGCTCGACGACGCCGACGAACTGCTGCGCATGGGCTTCCAGGAGGACATCGCCGCCCTCTTCGGCCACGCCCCCGCCGAGTTGCAGACCCTGGTGTTCGCCGCCGACCGCACCCACGCGCTGGACCGGCTGCTGGAGCTGCGCCTGCGCGATCCGGTCGCCGTCGCGCTGCCGGAAACACCGGTGGCCGTGCCGACGCCGCGCCAGCGCCACTGGCAGGTGGATGCGGGCCACAAGCTGGAGGCGCTGATCCGCCTCGTCGAGGTCGAGGCCCATTTCGAGGCCGCGCTGGTGTTCGTGCATACGCAGACCGCCGCCGAGGAGCTGGCCGAGAAACTCTCCGCGCGCGGCTACGGCGCCGCCGCGATCCACGGCCGCACCGCGCGGCGCCAGTGGGACCTGGTGGCCGCAAGACTGGCGATGAAGCATATCGACATCGTCGTCGCCACCGACTCGGCCATGCACAACCCGGGGCTGGCGCGCATCTCCCACGTGATCCACTACGACCTGCCCTGCGACACGACGGCCTACCGCGAGCGCCTGCGCCACGTGCCGACCGCGACCAGCAGCCTGCTGCTGGTCGCGCCGTCCGAGCTGCGCATGCTGCACAGCATCGAGCACGGCATCGGCGAGGCCATCAAGCCGCTGGCCCTGCCCGAGCGCACGCGCGAACACTGAGATGGACGCTCCGCGCATCCTCGCCGTCATCCCGCCGATGACGCAGCTCAACACCCCCTATCCCTCCACCGCCTACCTGACCGGCTTCCTGCGCGCGCGCGGCTTCACGGCGGCGCAGGAGGACCTCGCCCTCGCCCTGGTGCTGAAGCTGTTCTCGCCCGCGGGGCTCGACGCCGTGCGCGCGCTGATCCGCGCCCTGCCGCGCGACGCGCGCTCGCCGCGGCTCCAGGCCTTCGACCGCGACTTCGCGCGTTACCGCATGAGCATCGGTCCCGCCGTGTCCTTCCTGCAGGGACGCGACACGAGTCTCGCCTGGCGCATCGCCGGGCGCGACTTCCTGCCGGAGGGACCGCGTTTCGCCACCCTCGACGAATACGTCGATCCGGACGGCGGCGATCCGCTCGCCTGGGCCTTCGGCGCGCTCGGCATCCAGGACCGCGCGCGCCACTTCGCCACGCTCTATCTCAACGACGTCGCCGACGTGCTGCGCGAGGCCGCCGACCCGCGCTTCGAGTTCGTGCGCTACGCCGAGTCGCTGGCCCTGAGCCAGCCGAGCTTCGATCCGCTCGCGGCCGCGCTCGCCGCCGCGCCGACGCTCGTCGATGACACGCTGCGCGAACTCACGCTCGCCGCCGTCGCGCGCCACGCGCCGGACCTCGTGCTGGTCTCGGCGCCCTTCCCCGGCAACATCTACGGCGCCTTCCGCATCGCCCAGGCGATCAAGGCGCGGAATCCGGCCATCGTCACCGTGCTCGGCGGCGGCTTCGCCAACACCGAGCTGCGCGAGCTCGCCGAGCCGCGGGTCTTCGACTTCTTCGATTACGTGACCCTCGACGACGGCGAGCGGCCGCTGCTGGCGCTGATCGAGCACCTGCGCGGCGCGCGGCCCAGGGAAAAACTGGTGCGCAGCTTCCTGCGCGCGGACGGCCAGGTGCGCTACGTCGACTGCGGCGAGCCGGACATTCCCTTCGCCGAGGTCGGCACGCCGACCTGGGACGGCCTGCCGCTCGACCGCTACCTGTCGGTGCTCGACATGCTCAATCCGATGCACCGGCTCTGGTCCGACGGGCGCTGGAACAAGCTGACGGTGGCCCACGGCTGCTACTGGAAGAAGTGCAGCTTCTGCGACACCTCCCTCGACTACATCGCGCGCTACGACGCCGCCGACGCCGCGACGCTCGCGGACCGCATCGAGGCCGTCATCGCCGAAACCGGGCAGACCGGCTTCCACTTCGTGGACGAAGCCGCGCCGCCCAAGGCGCTCGCCGCACTGGCCGACGAGCTGGCGCGCCGCAACCTGGCGATCTCCTGGTGGGGCAACATCCGCTTCGAGAAGTCCTTCACCCCCGAGCTGTGCGCGAAGCTCGCGGCGAGCGGCTGCATCGCCGTCTCCGGCGGGCTGGAGGTCGCCTCCGACCGGCTGCTCCAGCTCATGCGGAAAGGCGTGTCGGTGGAGCAGGTGGCGCGCGTCACCCACGCCTTCACCGAGGCCGGCATCCTCGTCCATGCCTACCTGATGTACGGCTTCCCGACCCAGACCGTGCAGGACACGGTGGACGCCCTCGAATACGTGCGCCAGCTGTTCGCCGCCGGCTGCATCCAGTCCGGCTTCTTCCACCGCTTCGCCTGCACCGCCCATTCCCCGGTCGGCCGGCACCCGGAGCGCTACGGCATCGCGCTGCGGCCGCCGCCGCCGCTCGGTTTCGCCCGGAACGACGTGCGCTTCGACGACCCGACCGGCGTCGACCACGACCGCCTCGGCGCGGCGCTCAACAAGGCGCTCTACAACTACATGCACGGCCTCGGCCTCGACGAGAACGTGCGCGGCTGGTTCGACATGCAGGTGCCGAAACCCCGCGTGCCGCGCCATTTCATCGAGAACGCGCTGGCCACGGGACACGCCTGACGCACCGTCCCGCCAGCGCCGAGAAATCCCGGCATGCTTCCAGCTAACGAGAAATCGGTAGCCGATGTACTAAAAAAGTAATAGCTACGAGCGCCTGACCCCTGCTATAGTTTTCGCCGGGGGACGAGCCTGGCGGCTCGATCGGTGAGTACATGGCCAAGAGGAGGGGGGATGCGCAAGCTTTCGTTGCCACAGCCGCGCCGGGCCGCGACCGCCCATGATTCCCTTCGCATGCCGGGCCGCCTTGCCCTGCTCTGCTGCTGCCTGTTCCAGGCCTTCGCCGCCCGCGCGGACGACAGCACCTACGAACAGGCCAGAAAACTGCTGCCCCTCACGCTCGCCGAGCTGATGGCCGTCAAGGTCAGCATCTCCACCCAGACCAAGCAGGAAGTCGCCACCGCGCCCTCGGTGGTCACGGTCATCACGGCGGACGACATCCGCGCCACCGGCACCACCAACCTGATGGAGATCCTGCAGAGCGTGCCGGGCATCTACGTGCGCGCCAACCAGTTCGGCTTCAAGCCGCTGATCTCCTTCCGCGGCGCCGCCGGCACCCATGCCCTGCTGATGGTGAACGGCGCCCCGGCGAAGGACCTGGTCTGGTCCCCCGGCATCTTCTGGAAGGGTCTGCCGGCGAGCGCCATCGCGCGCATCGAGATCATCCGCGGCCCCGGTTCCGCCGTGTTCGGCTCGGATGCCTCGGCCGGCGTGATCAACGTCATCACCAAGACGGCGGAAGGCATAACCGAGTCCGAAGCCGGCGTGCGCATGGGCAGCTTCGACACGCGCAGCGGCTGGCTGCAGCACGGCACCCGCTGGAACGGCTTCGACATCGGCCTGACCGCGGAGTTTTCCGACACCGACGGCCATCGCCCGATGATCGGCGCCGACGCCCAAACCGCCCAGGACGCCCGTACCGGCACCCTGGCCTCCCTCGCCCCCGCCCGCGCCGACTACGGCTGGAACAGCCAGGACATCCGCTTCTCCATGGCGCGCGACCACTGGCGCCTGCTCGCCGACTACATGCGCCACGGCGACATCGCCATCGGCCTCACCGGCGCCGGCGCGCTCGACCCGCGCACCCGCGCCAGCGACAGCCAGTACGGCCTCGCCCTGCTCTACGACAACGCCAGCTTCGCCCGGGACTGGGGGCTCAACGCCGAAGTGCGCTACCGCGACATGGAATACAGCTCGGGCAACGGCTTCTACGAACGCCCGCCGGGCTACCAGGACAGCGCCAACCCGGCGACCACCTATCCGGCCGGCTTCATCAACCGGATGCGTTCCGCCGAACGCCGGCTCAATTTCGAGGCCAGCGGTCTATACACCGGCTTCAGGAACCACGCGCTGCGCCTCGGCGGCGGCTATGTCCTGCAGGACCTCTACCGCGTCGAACAGCAGATCAACAAGGGCCTCGGCCCGGACGGCGCCGTCCTGCCGGCGGGCGGGCCGCTGGTGGATGTCTCCGACTCGCCCTATGCCTTCGCGCCGGAAAGGGCGCGCAAGATCGCCTACCTGTTCCTGCAGGACGTCTGGAGCTTCGCCCCGGGCTGGGAACTCACCGCCGGCGCGCGCTACGACCGCTATTCCGACTTCGGCGGCACGCTCAATCCGCGCCTCGCGCTGGTCTGGCGCGGCACGGAACGGCTCACCACCAAGCTGATGTACGGCCAGGCCTTCCGCGCGCCTTCCTTCCTGGAGCTCTACGCCCTCACCTCGGCGACCAAGCCCAACCCCAACCTCGACCCCGAGCGTTCGAAGACCTGGGACCTCGCCTTCTCCTACGCCGCCACGCCGGACCTGCGGCTGGGAATGACGCTGTTCCACTTCGCCCAGGCGGACCTGATCTCCATCGACGCGACCAACGCCTACCAGAACATCGGCGACAACACGACGCGCGGCATCGAGTTCGAGGCGCACTGGCAGCTGTCCGAAACCCTGCGCCTCTCGGGCAACCTGACCCATCGCCGGCAAAGCAACCTGGCCTACAGCACCGCCTCGGTGCCCGACGACGAGGCCTACCTGCGCATCGACTGGGCCTTCCGGCCGCGGTGGAACTGGAACCTGCAGGCCAACTGGACCGGCGAGCGCCCCGGCCCGGCCAGCGATCCGCGCAAGCCGCTGCGCGCCCACACGCTGGCCGACACCACCATCACCTATTTGCACGACCGGCGGTGGGAGTTCGCCGCCTCGGTGCGCAACCTGTTCGA
>JANJVS010000050.1 GCA_024709955.1 Rhodocyclaceae bacterium | reverse complement strand
GGCCATGCCGGGGCGTTCGCGGGGGCGGGGTCCGGCAAGGGCGCGCGGCGCCGGGCAGCCACCGCCCCGAAGGCGGCCGGGGCGCTCGGGTGCCGCCCCGCCCCGGCGGGACCGCGGGGGGGGGGCCGGGGGGGGTCCGGCCCGGCGGGCAGCGGGGGGGAGGGTTGCCGGCGGGGCGCGCCCGGGACGCCCGACGCCCCCGCGAACGCCCCGGCATGGCCCGGCCTGCCGCCGGATCATGCCCCCATCACGCGCATGGTCGCGCTGCCGGTGATCGACGCGGGCAAGGTGGTCGCCCTCGCCAGCATCGGCAACAAGCCGGCGCCCTACACCGACCGCGACGCGGAAACGCTGCAACTGCTGGCCAACGACATCTGGCGCATCGCGCGCAAGAAGCGCGCCGAACAGGAACTGCGCGATGCGCTGCGCGCCCTCGAAGCCAGCCCGGTGGTGAGTTTCCGCTGGCGCGCGCGCGCGGATTGGCCGATCGAGTACGTGTCGCGCAACGTCGCGCGCTGGGGCTATCGGGCCGAGGACCTGATGGCCGGCCGGCCGGGCTATCCGCAGCTGATCCATCCCGACGACCTGCCGCGCATCGCCGACGAAGTCGCGCGCCACACCGCCGCCGGCGCCAGCGAATACGTGCAGCACTATCGCGTGCGCGCCGCCGACGGCCGCTGTTTCTGGGTCGAGGACAGCACCCACGTCCTGCGCGACGCGGACGGCGCGGCCATCGCCTACGAGGGCGTGGTGACGGACATCGACGCGCGCAAGCGCTACGAACTGGAGCTCGCCGAGAATCTGGCGCGGCAGAAGGAGCTCAACAGCCAGCTCGAAAAGGCGCACAGCCAATTGCTGCAATCCGAGAAAATGGCCTCGATCGGCCAGCTCGCCGCCGGCGTCGCCCACGAGCTCAACAACCCGATCGGCTTCGTCAGCAGCAACCTCGGCTCGCTGGAGAACTACCTGCGCGACCTGTTCGCCATCGTCGCGGCCTGCGACGCGGCGGCGGCGGCCGCGCCACCCGACTGCGCCGAGCTGCGGCACGCCCAGGCCCTGAAGCAGGACAGGGATTACGACTTTCTGCGCGAGGACATATTCCAGCTGCTCGCCGAGTCGAAGGACGGGCTGGCGCGGGTGGCGAAGATCGTGCGGGACCTCAAGGACTTCTCGCACGCCGGCGAGGCGCGGATGCAATGGGCCGACCTCCACCAGGGCCTGGATTCGACCCTCAACGTGGTGTGGAACGAACTCAAGTACAAGTGCGTCGTGACCAAGGAGTACGGCGACCTGCCGCGGGTCTGGTGCGAGCCATCGCAACTCAACCAGGTGTTCATGAACCTGCTGGTGAATGCGGGCCAGGCGATAGCGGAGAAGGGCGAGATCGCGATCCGCACCGGGCGGCGCGGCGACGCGGTGTTCGTCGCCATCGCCGACAACGGCACGGGCATCCCGCCCGAGAACATCCAGCGCATCTTCGACCCCTTCTTCACCACCAAGCCGGTCGGCAAGGGCACCGGCCTCGGCCTGTCCCTCTCCTACGGCATCGTGCGGAAGCACGGCGGCCGCATCGAGGTCGACAGCGCGATCGGCCGGGGCACGACATTCACGGTCTGGCTGCCCATCGAAGCCGCCGCGGACACCGTCCCGCCAGCGCCGAGTTTGTCATGAACCTGCCGCACGCCGACATCCAGACCCTGCTGCTCGCCACCTTCGCGCTCTGCCTCACCCTCGGCGCGTCGATCTGGCTCGCCGGACGGGACACGCGCTCCACGGAACTGCGCGGCTGGGCCTTGGCCATGGCGGTGCATGCCTGCAGCTACCCGCTCTTCCTGCAGCGCGGCCACTGGTCGGACTGGCTCAGCATCGTCCTCGCCAACCTGCTCTATTCCGCTTCCTTCGTCCTCATGCTGCGGGCGATCGGGCGCTTCCAGGCCAGGCGCGCGCCGGGCTGGCTGACCTGGGGCCCGCCGCCGGCGGTGGCCCTGCTGTGCGTGCTGTTCATGGCGGACCATCCGACGCGCATCGTCGCGCTGAACGCGATCTACCTGGTGCAGCAGCTCGGCCTGCTGCGGCTGGCCCGCGCCGGCGCGCCGGGCGGACGCGGCCGCCAGTTGCTGGTCGCCGGCCTGCTGGTGGCCGCCGCCATCTTCGCCGCGCGCACCATCGCCGCCGGCGCCGGCCTGGCGAGCATTCCCTCGCTGATGGCGCAGTCGCCGCTGCAGACCCTGAGTTTCCTGCTTGGCCTGGTCGCCCTGCTGCTAGCCTCCCTCGGCTTCCTGTTCATGACCCTGGAGCGCGCCGAGCGCGAGATGCTGCACAAGGAGGAGGAACGCAAGCATTCCGTCCGGCTGCTGCAACGCTTCATCGACCACCTGCCGGGCACGGCCTACGTCAAGGATGCCGAGACGCGCGTGCTGATGGCGAACCGGGGCTTCCGCCCCCTGCTCGGCCTGGAGCCGGCCAATATGATCGGCAAGACCAACCGCGAGCTGTTCCCCGGCCCCTTCGGCGAGAAAATCACCGCCGACGACCTGGCGGTGCTGGCCAGCGGACAGAGCGTCACCATCGAGGAAAGCTTCCAGGGACGCGACTACGAGTCGACGAAATTCGTCATCGACGAAGCCAGCGACGCGCGCCTGCTGGCCGGCATCACCCTCGACATCACCGCGCGCAAGCAGGCAGAACGCGCGATGGCGGAACAGATGCGGCAATTGCGCGACCTCAACCGCAAGCTGGAGGAAGCGCACAGCCAGCTGCTGCAGTCGGAGAAGATGGCCGCCATCGGCCAGCTCGCCGCCGGCGTCGCCCACGAGCTCAACAACCCGATCGGCTTCGTGCATAGCAACCTCGGCACGCTCAAGACCTATCTCGACGACATTTTCCTGATCGCCGCCGCCTGCGAGTCCGCCGCCGCCGAGGCGGCCAATCCGGCCGATTTCGCCCGCATCCAGGCGATCAAGACGGAAAAGGACTACGACTACCTGAAGACGGACATCTTCCAGCTGCTGGCCGAGTCGACCGAGGGTCTCCAGCGGGTGAAGAAGATCGTCCAGGACCTCAAGGATTTTTCCCGTCCCGGCGAGTGCGACTGGCAGTGGGCGGATCTGCACCAGGGGCTCGATTCGACCCTCAACATCGTCTGGAACGAGCTCAAGTACAAATGCACGGTGAAGAAGGACTACGGCGAGCTGCCGCGCGTGCGCTGCCTGCCCGCCCAGCTCAACCAGGTGTTCATGAACCTGCTGGTCAACGCCGCCCACGCGATCCCGCAACAGGGCGACATCGTCATCGCCACGCGCGCGCCGGACGCCACCAGCGTGCGGATCAGCATCAGCGACACCGGCACCGGCATCGCCCCGGAGCACATCAGCCGCCTGTTCGATCCCTTCTTCACCACCAAGCCGGTGGGCAAGGGCACCGGCCTCGGGCTCTACATCGCCTACGGCATCGTGCAGAAACACCGGGGACAGATCGCGGTGGACAGCGCGCCCGGCCGCGGCACCACCTTCGCCATCACGCTGCCGGTCGATCCCGCTCCCGCCGCCGAGGCCGCCCCATGACGACTCCCGCCGACCGGCGCGCGCGCACCCTGCTGCTGGTGGACGACGAGGCGCCGCTGCTGCGCGCGCTGGAGCGCCTGTTCCGTCCCGCCGGCTACCGGCTGCTCGCCGCCGCCAGCGGCGCCGAGGCGCTGCGCCTGCTGGACGAACACGACGTGCAGGTGATCTTGTCCGACCATCGCATGCCGTGCATGAGCGGCATCGAGCTGCGGGCGCGCGCGCGCGCCGCCCATCCGGACTGCGTGCGCATGGTGCTGAGCGGCTACGCCGACATCGAGGCGATCACCGAGGCGATCAACCACGGCCATGTCTACAAGTTCCTGCACAAGCCCTGGGAGAACGAGCAGCTGCTGGCCAACGTGCGCGACGCCTTCGCCCGCCACGACGAGGCGCGCCGCGCCCGGCTGTTTTCCAGCATCTACCGCAACGCCGGCGAGGCCATCGCCGTCTTCGACCGCCACGGCACGATCGAGGAGGTGAATCCGGCCTTCGCCGCCCTCCACGGCGCGCCGGCCGAAGAGCTGGCCGGCCGGCCGGCGGCCGCGCTCGCGGCGGGCGCGGAGATCGGCGCCGAGCAGCGCGCGATCCTCGCGGAACTGCGCCGCACCGGGCGCTGGCGTGGCGAAACCTGGGCGCCGCGCCGCGACGGCACGAGCGTGCCCGTCGCCCTCGACCTCGCCGCGCTGCGCGACGAGCGGGAACAGGTCACCGGCTTCGTCGCCCTGTGCACCGACATCAGCGAGCGCAAGGCGCGCGAAATCGCGCTGCGCGACAGCGAGAAGCGCTTCCGCGACGTCATGGAATTCGCCCCGATCGGCATGGTCGTCGTCGGCCTCGACGGCCGCCTGCTCAAGGTAAACCAGGCGCTCTGCGACATCCTCGGCTATCCGCGCGCGGAGCTCGAAGGCATGAGCTTCGAGCAGATCACCCATCCCGACGACCTGGCGCTGGACCTGGCCAACCGCCGTCAGTTGCTGGAGGGCAGCCTGCCGGTGATCCGCGCCGAAAAACGCTACCTGCACCGCGACGGCCGCGTGGTCTGGGTGCAGCTCACCGCCGCCCTGCTGCGCGACAGCCACGGCGTGCCGCAGTGCTTCGACGCCCAGGTGGAGGACATCACCGAACGCAAGCACGACCGCGAGCACATCCACCGGCTCGCCTATTACGACGCCCTCACCGGCCTGCCGAACCGGCGCCTGTTCATGGAGCGCCTCGACCGGGCCCTGCTGGAGGCGCGGCGCCAGGAACGCGCCGCGGCGGTGATGTTCCTCGACCTCGACCATTTCAAGCAGGTCAACGACACCCATGGCCACGAGGTCGGCGACGAGCTGCTCAAGATCGTCGCCGCGCGCCTCGCGGCCTGCCTGCGCAGCGGCGACACCGTGGCGCGCCAGGGCGGCGACGAGTTCGTCGTCGTCCTCGCCGACATCGCCCAGCCGGACGACGCCGCGCGCGTGGCGGCCAAGCTCGCCGCCGGCGTCGGCGCGCCGCTCGCCATCGGCGCGCTGACGCTGACGCCGACCACCAGCATCGGCATCGCGCTCTACCCCGCCCACGGCCGCGATGCCTCCACCCTGATGCGCCTCGCCGACGCCGCCCTCTACGCCGCCAAGGCGGCCGGCCGCAACGGCTGGCGCATCCACGCACCCGCCACCGTGCCGCCGGCGCCGACTTTTCCCGGCGCGCCGCCAGCCAGCAAGGACGCTCCGCCATGACCGAATCTAACGAAACGCGCCTGCGCGCCATCCTCGACGCGATGCTCGACTGCGTCATCACCATCGACGCCCGGGGCCACATCCTCTCCGCCAACAGCGCCACCGAGCGCCTGCTCGGCCATCCGCGCGACGCGCTGATCGGCCGCAACGTCAGCATGCTGATGCCGGAACCTTATGCCGGTGCCCACGACGGCTACCTCCAGCACTACCTGAGCACGGGCGAGGCGCGCATCATCGGCATCGGCCGCGAGGTCGTCGCGCGCCACGCGGACGGCTCGACGATTCCCGTCGAACTGAGCGTCACCGAGATGCGCGACGGCGAACGGCGCGAATTCGTCGGCATCCTGCGCGACCTCAGCGCGCGCAAGCAGGCCGAGGCGAGCCAGAAACGGCTCCAGACCCTGCTGACGCAGATCATCGCCGGCAGCCCGGTGCCCACCTTCGTCATCAACGACCGCCACCTGGTCACGCACTGGAACCGCGCCTGCCAGGAAATCACCGGCAGGACGGCCGACGAAATCGTCGGCACGGACGGCCACCGCCATATTTTTTACGCCACCGGGCGGCCGACCATGGCCGACCTGATCGTGGACGGCGCGTCCGACGAGCAGCTGCGCGCGCACTACCGCGACAAGCGGCTGACGCGCTCTCCCTTCATCACGAATGCCTACGAGGCGGAAGACTATTTCCCGGCCTTCGGCGACAGCGGCTGCTGGCTCTACTTCACCGCCGCGCCGCTGACCGACGGCAACGGCCGCGTGATCGGCGCGATCGAGACGCTGCAGGACGTCTCCGACCGCCGCCGCGCCGAGGAGGCGCTGGTGCGCCACCAGAGCGAGCTGGAAGAACTGGTGAAGAAGCGCACCGGCCAGCTGGCCGAGGCGCAGCGGCAGCTGATGCAGTCGGAGAAGCTCGCCTCGATCGGCCAGCTCGCCGCCGGCGTGGCGCACGAGATCAACAATCCGATCGGTTTCGTGCATTCCAACATGGGCTCGCTCGAACACTACTTCACCCGCCTGCTGCGCGTGCTGGAGCATTTCGAGGCGCACCGCGAACTCATCGCGGGCACCGGCGATCCCGGTCGGGCCTGGGTCGCCGAGGTGGAGGCGCTCAAGGCCGAGGCGGATTTCGAGTTCCTCAAGGAGGACATCCCGACACTGCTGGCCGAATCGCGCGAGGGCACCGAGCGGGTGCGCCGCATCGTGCAGGACCTGCGCGACTTCTCGCGGGTGGACAGCGCCCAGCAGTGGGAGCTGGCCGACCTGCGCACCGGGCTCGACTCGACGCTCAACATCGTCATGAACGAGGTCAAGTACAAGGCCGAGGTGGTCAAGGAATACGGCCCCATCCCGCCGGTCGAATGCATCCCCTCGCAGCTCAACCAGGTGTTCATGAACCTCGTGGTCAACGCGGCACAGGCGATGCCGGAGGGCCGGCGCGGCACCATCGCGCTGCGCTGCGGCAGCGCCGGCAACGAAGCCTGGGTGGAGGTGGCCGACGACGGTTCCGGCATGTCCGAGGAAACGCTCAAGAAGATCTTCGACCCCTTCTTCACCACCAAGCCGGTCGGCAAGGGCACCGGCCTCGGCCTGTCGCTTTCCTACGGCATCGTCGAGAAGCACGGCGGACGCATCGAGGTGGAAAGCAGCCCCGGCGTCGGCACGCGCTTCCGCGTCGTGCTGCCGCTCCGCCAGCCCGCGCAGGAAAAAAGCCGCTGAATCGCCGTGCGCCGGGACGGGCGTGGCAAAATCGCCGCATCGGCCGCGCCCCAGCGCCCCGCCAGTCTCCCATGGGACTTCCCGCGGTCGCGCCGACTCTTAGCGAGGGATCATGAACACGTCCGCCACCGCCGTTCCGCCTCCCGCCGTCCCGCCGGCGCGCATTCTCTGCGTCGACGACGAACCGTCGATCCTCTCGGCCCTCAAGCGCGTGTTCCGTCCGCAGGGCTACCAGGTATTCACCGCCACCTCGGGCCGCGAAGGCCTGGAACTGCTGGCGCGCGAGCCGGTGGATCTCGTCATCAGCGACATGCGCATGCCCGAGATGGACGGCGCGCAGTTCCTCGAACAGGTGTTCGCGGGCTGGCCCGCCATCAAGCGCATCCTGCTCACCGGCTACGCCGACGCCAGCGCGACCATCGCCGCCATCAACCGCGGCAAGATCTGGCGCTACGTCGCCAAGCCCTGGAACGACGACGAACTGGTGCTGACGGTGCAGCAGGCGCTGGCGCACCGCAACCTGATGGAGGAAAACGCCCGCCTGACGCGCCTCACCCAGCAGCAGAACGAGGAGCTCAAGGAGCTCAACGCCGGCCTGGAACGGAAGGTGGCCGAGCGCACCGCCCAGCTCGCCAAGGCCCTCAAGTCGCTGGAAGCCGCCCACGGCCAGTTGCGCCAGAGCTTTCTCGCCACCGTGCAGCTGTTCTCCGGCCTGGTCGAACTGCGCGGCGGCAGGCTCGCCGGCCACTCGCGCCGCGTCGCCGACACCGCGCGGCGGCTCGCCGAGCAGATGGGCCTGTCGGAAGCCGACCAGCAGGACGTGTTTCTCGCCGCCCTGCTGCACGACATCGGCAAGCTCGGCCTGCCGGACAACCTGCTCAACGCCCCCTTCAACGCGCTCACCGTGCAGGGCAAGGCCGAGGTGATGCGCCATCCGGTCAAGGGCCAGCAGGTGCTGATGGCGGTCGAGCAGCTCGCCAACGCCGCCAAGATCATCCGCCACCATCACGAATACATGGACGGCGGCGGCTTCCCCGACCGCCTGGCCGGCCTGGCGATTCCTCTCGGCGCGCGCATCCTCGCCCTCGCCAACGACTACGACGCCCTGCAGATCGGCGCCCTGACGCTGCACGCCCACGCCCCCCTCGAAGCCCAGCAGTTCCTGCAGAAGGAACGCGGCCGGCGCTACGATCCCGAAGTGGTGGATGCCTTCTTCAAGATGCTCGCCGAGGAGGAAGCCAAGCGGCCGAAGGAATTGAACCTGCGCGTCGATCAGCTGCGGCCGGGCATGGTGCTGCTGCGCGACCTGATGCACAAGGACGGCTACACCCTGCTGCCGCGCGGCCGCGTGCTCAACGCCGACATCATCGGCCGGCTCGCCGCCCTCGAACAGGCGGAGGGCCACGCGCTGACGCTCGGCATCCGCAACGACGCGGCGCCGAGCGTGCTGCGCGACGCCCCGCCGGAACCGCCGCCGCGCACCTGGAAGGAAATCGTGCTCACCCCCGAGCGCGTCAAGCCCGGCATGGTGCTGTCGCGCGACCTCAACCACAAGGAAGGCTATCTGCTGCTGGCGCGCGGCAGCGTGCTCGACGAGACCATCATCAAGCAGCTGCGCGAGTTCGCGCGCATCGCCGACGAACCGATCTCCGTGTTCATCCGCGTGGAGTCGCGCTGATGGAAGCCTTCGTCTGGGACGAGCGTTTCCGCACCGGCATCGAACTGGTGGACAGCCAGCACCACGGCCTGGTGGATGTCGTGAACCGCGTCGGCGATCTGCTGATTGCCCCCCGGCCGGCCGGCCAGGCGGCCATCGAGGCCATCTTCCGCGATCTCGCCGACTACGCCAACACCCATTTCCGCGACGAGGAACGCCTGATGCGGGAGGCCGGCATCGCCGCCGGCCATTTCGACCACCACGTCAAGATCCACCGCGACTTCATCGCCCAGGTGCAGGCGATGTGGCGGGCGCGCGCCACCATGAGCGCCCCCGCCGAGACCCTGCACGGCTTCCTCGCCGCCTGGCTGAGCTTCCACATCCTCGGCGAGGACATGGCGATGGCGCGCGAAATCGAGCGCATCCGCGCCGGCATGCCCCCGGCCGAGGCGCATCGGCTGGAGACGGAACCCGACGAGGCCGGTCCGACCGCCGCCCTGCTGCGCGCCCTGCGCAACCTCTACGGCGTGCTCGCGCGCATGAACCACGACCTGGCGGACGCCAACCAGCGCCTCGAGGCCGAGGTCACGGCGCGTACCCGCGAGCTGACCGAGGCGAACCGCCACCTGGAAACCGAGCGCCGCGAGCTGCGCGCCCTGCTGGAAAAGGTCAATCAGGCACAAAGCCAGCTGCTGCAGTCCGAGAAGATGGCCTCGATCGGCCAGCTCGCCGCCGGCGTCGCCCACGAGATCAACAACCCGATCGGCTTCGTCAATTCCAACCTCGGCACCCTCGGCCGCTACGTCGAGGACCTGCTGCGCTTCGCCGCCCTGGGCGCCGCCACCCCCGAGGGCCGGGCGCTCGGCCAGCAGATCGACCTCGACTACCTGCGCACCGATGTCGGCGACCTGCTGCGCGAATCCCGCGACGGCCTCGACCGGGTGCGCAAGATCATCGCCGACCTCAAGGACTTCTCGCGCGTGGACCAGGCCGAGTGGCAGGAGGCCGACCTGCTGGCGGGGCTGGAAAGCACGCTCAACGTGGTCTGGCACGAGCTCAAGTACAAGGCGGAGATCGTGCGCGAGCTCCAGCCCCTGCCGCCGGTGCGCTGCGTGCCGGCGCAGATCAACCAGGTCTTCCTCAATCTGCTGGTGAACGCGGCCCAGGCGATTCCCGAACGGGGGAAAATCACCCTGCGCAGCGGCCGCGACGGCGAACGGGTCTGGATCGAGGTGGCGGACGACGGCCGCGGCATGGACGAAACCACGCGCCGCCGCATGTTCGAGCCCTTCTTCACCACCAAGCCGGTGGGCAGCGGCACCGGACTGGGCATGTCGGTCTCCTGGGACATCGTGCGCAAGCACGACGGCACCATCGACGTGCGGAGCGCTCCCGGCGCGGGCACCACCGTGCGCATCGCGCTGCCCAGCGCCGGCCCGGCGGCGGCCGGGGAGGCCTGAGCCATGCTGTGCCGCGTGCTGATCGTGGATGACGACCCACTGGCGGCCAACGCCCTGCGCCGCGAGTTGCTGCGCAAGCCCGAGGTCGGCACCGAGGGCATCGAGATCGAGACCTTCGCCGACGCGGCGACCGCGCTGGCGCGCGCCGCCGAGCCGGACGGCTATTTCGACGTGGCCATCGTCGACTACCACATGCAGGGCATGAGCGGCATCGACTTCCTCGACCGCCTGCGCCGCGCGCAGCCCGAGGCGATCCGCATCCTGATCACCGGGCTCATCGACATGGACGGCGCGATCGCCGCGATCAACGCCGCGCGCATCGACCACCTGGTCATCAAGCCCTGGCAGGAATACGACCTCAAGGGTCGCATCGCCCTCGCCCTGCACCAGCGCGAGCTGCGCCGCCGCTTCCCGCTGCTCGCGCCCGTGGCGCCCACGACCTACCGCCTGCTGCTGGTGGACGACGAGGAATCCCAGCTCAAGGCGCTGACGCGCGAAATCTCGGCCCAGGGCCGCGCCACCCAGGGGCCGCACCCGCTGTTCGAAATCGCCGCCGCCGCCTCGCCGCTGCAGGCGCTGGAGCTGGCCGCCGCCCGCTGCCCGGACATCGTCATCGCCGACTACGCGATGCCGAAAATGGACGGCATCGCGCTGCTCAACCATTTGCGCTCCGCCTGCCCGGGCTGCGTGCGCATCCTCATGTCCGGCCGCGCCGACACCGGCGTGCTGACCGACGCCATCAACGTCGCCGGCGTCTATCACTTCATCGGCAAGCCCTGGGACGCGCCGGTGCTGCGGGCCGCGATCGCCGAGGCGCTCAACTACCGCGACCTGCTGGCCGCCCAGGGCGACTGAACCCGCATAAAGTCGGCGCTGATGAAGCAACTGCGCTACAAGGCGGTCGAGCAAACAACGCTCTCCTCGCCGTAGCGGACGGCGGGACGGTGCCGGCAATCGCATACAATGGCCGGCAATCCGGCATCCAGGTTCGCTTTCGATGCATTTCGTTCCCCACTTCCCGATCACCGCCATCTGGCCCGGCGCGCCCTATCCGCGCGGCGCGACCTGGGACGGCGAAGGCGTCAACTTCGCGCTGTTTTCCGAGCACGCCGAGCGGGTCGAACTGTGCCTGTTCGATCCGGTCAGCCTCGACGAGGTGCAGCGCATCCACGTGCGCGAGCAGACCGACCTGGTCTGGCACTGCTACCTGCCCGAGGCGCGGCCCGGCCTGCTCTACGGCTACCGCGTGTATGGCCCCTACGACCCGAACCGCGGCCACCGCTTCAATCCGCACAAGCTGCTGCTCGACCCCTACGCCCACGACATCGTCGGCGCGATCCGCTGGAGCGACGCCCACTTCGGCTACCGCGTCGGCCATCCCAACGAGGATCTCTCCCTCGACCGGCGCGACAACGCCCACGGCATGCCCAAGTGCCGCGTCGCCGATCCCGCCTTCTCCTGGGGCGACGACCGCGCCCCGAAGGTCCCCTGGCACGAGATGGTGATCTACGAGTTGCACGTGCGCGGCTTCACCCTCAACCATCCCGAGGTGCCCCAGCCCCTGCGCGGCACCTACGCCGGCCTCGCCAGCGCGCCGGTGATCGAGCACCTCAAGCGCCTCGGCGTCACTTCGGTGGAACTGATGCCGACCCACGCCTTCGTGGACGACCGCCACCTGATCGACGGCGGCCGGCGCAACTACTGGGGCTACAACTCGATCGGCTACTTCGCCCCCGACCCGCGCTATTCCGCCAGCGGCTCGCCGACCAAGGAATTCAAGACCATGGTCAAGACGCTGCACTCGGCGGGCATCGAGGTGATCCTCGACGTGGTGTACAACCACACCGCCGAGGGCAACCACCTCGGCCCCACCCTCTGCTTCAAGGGCATCGACAACGCCGCCTACTACCGCCTGATCCACGACGCGCCGCGCTTCTACATGGACTACACCGGCTGCGGCAACACCCTCAACCTGCAGCACCCGCGCGTGCTGCAGATGATCATGGACTCGCTGCGCTACTGGGTGCTGGAGATGCACGTGGATGGCTTCCGCTTCGACCTCGCCGCCGCCCTGGCGCGCGAGCTGCACGCGGTGGACCGCCTCGGCGCCTTCTTCGACATCCTGCACCAGGATCCGGTGCTCTCCCAGGTCAAGCTGATCGCCGAACCCTGGGATCTCGGCGAGGGCGGCTACCAGGTCGGCAACTTCCCGCTCGGCTGGGCCGAGTGGAACGACCGCTACCGCGACACGATGCGCGCCTACTGGAAAGGCGACGACGGCCTGATCGGCGAGTTCGCGCGCCGGCTCACCGGCTCCTCCGACCTCTATTCCCACAACGGCCGCCGCCCCTACGCCAGCGTCAACTTCATCACCGCCCACGACGGCTTCACCCTGCACGACCTGGTCAGCTACAACGACAAGCACAACGAGGCCAACGGCGAGGACAACCGCGACGGCCACAACAAGAACCTCTCCTGGAACCACGGCGCCGAGGGGCCGACCGCCGACCCCGCCATCACCGCCCTGCGCGCGCGCCAGAAGCGCAACCTGCTCGCCACCCTGCTGCTCTCCCAGGGCGTGCCGATGCTGATGGCCGGCGACGAGATGGGACGCAGCCAGCAGGGCAACAACAACGCCTACTGCCAGGATAACGAGATCAGCTGGGTCGACTGGCGGCTTTCCGACGCCGACCGGGACCTGCTCGCCTTCGTTTCCCGCCTCATCCACCTGCGCCGCGCCCATCCGGTGTTCCACCGTCGCAGCTTCTTCCAGGGCCGCGAGATCCGCGGCACCGGCATCAAGGACATCCACTGGCTCAAGCCCGACGGCAGCGAGATGAGCGACCACGAATGGACGCACGACTACGCGCGCAGCCTCGGCGTGTTCCTCTCCGGCGAAGCGCTCGACGAGGTGGACAACCGCGGCCGGCCGATCCGCGACGACAACTTCATCGTGCTGTTCAACGCCCATCACGAGCGCCTCGACTTCAAGCTGCCGATCCTCTGCGACGGCTGCGTCTGGCACTGCGTGCTCGACACCCACCACCACGCCGGCCTGCACGCCGACGGCAGCTACCGGGGCGGCGACGCCTATCCGCTCGAAGGACGCACCCTGGCCCTGCTGCGCCGGCAGGATCTCCACGTACCGGAGGATGCGCCATGACCGACGCCCTCGAAGCCCTGGCGGACTATTGCGGCATCGCCGGCGAATATCACGACATCTGGGGCGGCCACCACCCGACCTCGGCGGAAGCGCGCCGCGCGCTGCTGGCGGCGATGCACCTGCCGGCGGATGCCGATCCCGCCGCGCTCATGGAACGGCTCGACGCCGACGACTGGCGCCGCGCGCTGCCGCCGGTGTGCGTCGCGCGCGCCGGCGAACCGATCCGCCTCGCCCTGGTGCTGCCGGCGGCGGACTGCGCGCGCCCCTGGCGCTGGACGGTGCTCCGCGAGGACGGCGCGCGCGCCTCCGCCCCCTGCGTCCCCGCCGCCCTGCCGCGCCTCGGCGAGCGCGAGCTCGACGGCGTCGCGCTGGCGCGCCATGAGCTCGAACTGCCGGCCATCGAGCAGACCGGCTACCACCGCCTGCTGTTGGAGGACGGCCGCGACGCGTTTTCCATGCCGCTCATCGTCGTGCCGTCGCGCTGCCACCAGCCGGAGGCGATCCGCGACGGCGGCCGCATCTGGGGCCCGACGGTCCAGCTCTACGGCCTGCGCTCGGCGCGCAACTGGGGCATCGGCGACTTCGGCGACCTCGCGCGCCTGGTCGAATTCACCGCCGCCGCCGGCGGCGACATCGTCGGCGTGAACCCGCTGCACGCGCTGTTCCCCGACAACCCGGCCCACATCAGCCCCTACAGCCCCTCGCAGCGCGGCTTCTTCAACGTGCTCTACCTCGACGTCGAGGCGTTGCCCGAATTCGCCGCCTGCGAAGCGGCGCGCCACCGTGTCGCCAGCGCCGAGTTTTCGGCCCGGCTGGAGGCGCTGCGCGCCGCGCCGCTGGTCGACTATCCCGGCGTGGCCAAGGCCAAGTTCGAGATCCTTGAACTGCTGTTCGCGCATTTCCAGCGCAATCCCGGCCCGCGCAACGCCGCCTTCGCCGCCTGGCGCGACGCCCAGGGCAAGGAGCTGGAACGCCTCGCGCGCCACGAGGCCCTGCAGGCGCACTTCCGCTCCCAGGACGCCAACGCCTGGGGCTGGCCGGCCTGGCCGGCGGAATACCGCGACCCCGAGTCGGCGGCGGTGCAAGCCTTCGTCGCCGCGCACCCGGACGCCATCGCCTGGCACGCCTGGCTGCAATGGCTGGCTGACGAACAGCTCGCCGCCGTCGCCGCGCGCGCGCGGGAGCGCGGCCTGGCCGTCGGCCTCTACCAGGACCTCGCCGTCGGCGCCAATCCGGGCGGCGCCGAAACCTGGAACTGGCAGGAGGTCTTCGCGACAGGCAACGGGGGCGCCCACGCGGGCGCGCCGCCCGATCCGCTCAACCTGATGGGCCAGGACTGGGGCCTGCCGCCCTTCGTGCCCGAGCGCCTGCGCGCGGCCGCCTACCGGCCCTTCATCGACATCCTGCGCGCCAACATGAAACACGCCGGCGCGCTGCGCATCGACCACGTCATGGGCCTGATGCGCGTGTTCTGGGTGCCCGCCGGCATGCATGCCACCGAGGGGGCCTACGTGCATTACCCCTTCGAGGACATGCTCGGCATCGTCGCCCTCGAAAGCCAGCGCAACCGCTGCCTGGTCATCGGCGAGGATCTCGGCACCGTGCCCGAGGGCTTCCGCCCGCGGCTGGCCGACTGCGGCGTGCTCTCCTACCATCCGCTGATCTTCGAACGCTACCCGGACGGCAACTTCCGCCTGCCGGCCGACGTGGCGCCCCAGGCACTGGTGGCCGTCAGCACCCACGACCTGCCGACCCTGCGCGGCTACTGGCGCGGCCAGGACCTGGAGGTCTGCACCGCCCTCAACCTGTTCCCGAACGAGGACCTGCGCCAGCACCTGTTCGCCGAGCGCGGCTGGGACCGCGGCCGCCTGCTCTGGGCGCTGGAGCGCGAGAACCTGCTGCCGGAAGGCGCGGGCAAGGATCCCGCCGCCATGCCCGACATCACGCCCGAGACCGTGCTGGCGGTGCATGCCTACCTGGCACGCACCCCGTCCCAGATCATGATGGTCCAGCCCGAGGACATGCTCGGCGTGCTGGAGCAGCCCAACCTGCCCGGCACCCTGGAGCACCAGCACCCCAACTGGCAGCGCCGCCTGCCCGTGCCCGTCGAGGACTGGGGCGCCCATCCCCGCTTCGCCGCCCTCGCGGCGGCCCTGCGCCGGGAAAAGCGCGGCAGGGAGCGGGAGCGATAAAATGGCGGCGCCGGCAGCCCCGGCCTCCCGTCCTTCCGTTCCCGTCATGAACGAACCCCTGCGCACCGAGATCAGCCTGCAGCAGCCCTTCATCGAGCGCCAGCCGATCGTCGATCGCGGCGGGGATACGCTCGGCTACGAGCTCTACGCCTATCCGGGCCGCGCCGCCGACGGCGTCGCCTCGAACAGCCTCGCCGGCAGCGCCGCCGTGCTCGCCCACCTGCTCGGCAACATGGACGGCAACTGGCTGCCCGAGGGCAAGCGCGTTTTCCTCAATGCCGACATCGCCCTGCTCGACGACGCCGACTTCCTCGCCCTGCTGCCCGAGGGCTGGATCGTCCTCGACCTGCACGGCGAACCGGGGGGCGTCACCGAGGCGCGTCTCGCCGCCCTCGACGAACTGCGCCGCCGCGACATCCCGATCTCCCTCGACGGCTTCGCGCTGGCCGGCGACAGTCCCGAACTATTGGTGCGCGCGTCCTATATCAAGCTCGCCACCGACAGCGAGAACGCCTACCTGCTCTACGAGCACTTCGACCGGCTCAAGGACTACCCGGTCAGGAAGATCGCCAAGCACGTCGCCAACGGCAGCGAATACAAGTTCTGCCGCGACGTCGGTTTCGACTACTTCCAGGGCTATTTCTTCACCCGCCCCGAGATCCTGCCCGAGCGCGAACTGAGTACCGGGCTCGCCCACCTCGTCGAGGTCTTCGACCTGGTCGGCCAGAGCGCCGCGCCGGCCGCGATCGAGCAGGCCTTCAAGCGCGACCCGACCCTGGTGGTCAAGCTGCTCGGCTACATCAACTCGGCGGGCATGAGCCGCGGCCGCAAGGTGACGAGCATCGTCCACGCGATCCAGATCCTCGGCTACCGTCAGCTCTACCGCTGGGTCGCCCTGCTGCTCTATACCGCCGGCAACGCCGCCGCCCCCGCCGCGCTCATGAAGACCGTGCTGACCAGGAGCCGCTTCATCGAATCCGCCGGCCGCCGCGTGCTGCCGGCCCACGAGCAGGACAACCTGTTCATGGTCGGCATGCTCTCGATGCTCGACGTGGTCTTCGGCCTGCCGCTCGCCAAGGCGCTGGCCAAGCTGCCGCTGCCCGAGCACCTGACGCGGGCGATCCTCGATTACGAAGGAAATCTTGGCATGCTGCTCGCCCTTGCCGAAGCCGTCGAGCAACGCCGCTACGAACGGGTCGAAAGCCAGGCCGCCGCCCTCGGACTCTCCCTGCAGGACGTCAACACCGCCCAGCTCGAAGCCCTGCGCTGGGCCGAAAGCCTGACGGCGCAGGGCTGATTTTCCCAAAACAGCCGTTTTCCCGGCTCAAATCCGCAGTTGAACCGCCGCCCCGGCGCGGCAATCTCCCGCCCCACCATGAAACAGAACTACGACGAATCCAGTTTCCGCGTCCTCAAGGGACTCGAACCCGTGCGCGAGCGGCCGGGCATGTACACCCGCACCGACTCGCCGGCCCACATCGTCCAGGAAGTCATCGACAACGCCGCCGACGAGGCGCTGGCGGGCTTCGCCAAGCACATCCACGTGCTGGTCGCCAAGGACGGCTCGATCACCGTCGCCGACGACGGCCGCGGCATTCCCGTCGGCCCGCACCCCGAAGAGAAGATTCCCGTCGTCGTGCTGGCTTTCACGCGTCTGCACGCCGGCGGCAAGTTCGACAAGAAGGCCGGCAACGGCGCCTATGCCTTCTCCGGCGGCCTGCACGGCGTCGGCGTCGCCGTCACCAACGCGCTGTCGATCAGCGTGGATGTCGAGGTGCGCCGCGAGGGCAAGATCCACGCGGTGAGCTTCAGCGCGGGCGGCGAGAAGGTCTCGGCGCTGGCGGTGCTCGGCGACTGCGGCCGGCAGACCGGCACCCGCGTGCGCGTCGTGCCCGACCCCAAGTATTTCGACTCGCCCAGGGTGCCGCAGGCCGAGCTGGAGCGCCTCTTGCGCTCCAAGGCCGTGCTGCTGCCCGGCGTCAAGGTCACGCTCGCGGTGGAGCAGCCCGACGGCAAGCTCGCCGAGAAGACCTGGCGCTATCCGGAAGGCCTGGCCGGCTATCTCAAGGAACTGGCCGGCGAGGACCAAGCCGTGGCGCCGCTGTTCGCCGCCGAGAACTACGCCGGCGCCGACCACGAGAGCTTCGCGGCGGGCGAAGGCGCGGCCTGGGCCTTCGGCTGGTGGCCGGAGGCCGCGCCCTGCGAGTCCTACGTGAACCTGATCCCGACCGTCGCCGGCGGCACCCACGAATCCGGCCTGCGCACCGGCGTTTTCGACGCGGTGAAGAGCTTCATCGAGCACCACGCCCTGCTGCCGCGCGGCGTCAAGCTCCAGCAGGAGGACATCTGCGGCAAGATGGGCTTCGTGCTCTCGGCGCGCATCCTCGACCCGCAGTTCCAGGGCCAGGTCAAGGAAAAGCTCAACTCCCGCGAGGCGGTGAAGCTGGTCGCCGGCATGGTACGCGACCCCTTCGAGATCTGGCTCAACCAGCATGTCGAGGCCGGCAAGGCGATCGCCGAACTGGCGATCAAGCAGGCGCTGGCGCGCCAGAAGAACGCCCAGAAGGTGGAGAAGAAAAAGCAGTCCGGCGTCGCCGTGCTACCCGGCAAGCTCTCCGACTGCGAGTCCACCGATATTTCGGAAAACGAGCTGTTCCTCGTCGAGGGCGACTCGGCCGGCGGCTCGGCCAAGATGGCCAGGAACCGCGAGACCCAGGCGATCCTGCCGCTGCGCGGCAAGGTGCAGAACTCCTGGGAGATCGAGGCCAACCGCCTGTTCGCCAACAACGAGATCCACGACATCGCCGTCGCGCTGGGCATCGAGCCGCACGCCGCCGACGCCGCGCCGGATCTCGCCAACCTGCGCTACGGCAAGGTCGTCATCATGTCCGACGCCGACGTGGACGGCGCCCACATCCAGACCCTGCTGCTCACGCTGTTCTACCGCCACTTCCCGGCGCTGATCGCGCGCGGCCATGTCTATATCGCCCAGCCGCCGCTCTATCGCGTGGACGTGCCGGCCTCGGGCAAGAAGCGCCCGGCCAAGCGGCTCTACGCGCTGGACGACGGCGAGCTCGCCGCCATCAAGGACCGCCTCGCCAAGGAAGGCTTCGCGCCCGACAAGATCGAGGTCGGCCGCTTCAAGGGCCTGGGCGAGATGAACCCCGAGCAGCTGCGCGAAACCGCCATGGACCCGGCGACGCGCCGCGTGCTGCCCGTCGCCGAACGCCCCGAGGCGCACGCCGACACTCTGAAACTCTTCAACCTGCTGATGGGCAAGGGCGAGGCCGCCGGCCGCCGCGCCTGGATGGAAGCCCGTGGCCATCTGGCGGAGGCCGACGTTTGATCTCGCTCCGGCACCCAAACTTGAAAGACAGCCATACAGCAACTAGGATATGGGCACCCATATCATTCAACCCATCTCCATGAAAACGACTATCGAAATCTCCGATCCGTTGCTGATGCAGGCAAAGCAAGTCGCCGCCCTTCAAGGCGTGACCCTGCGCAGCCTGATCGAACAAGGCTTGCGAAGGGTAGTCGCCGAGAAACAGCAGGCGCAAGGCTTTCGGCTGCGTCGCGTCACCTTCAAGGGCGAAGGTCTCCAGCCCGAAATGCGGGGTGCCAGTTGGGATCGGCTGCGCGAAATGGCCTACGAGGACCATGGCGGATAGACGCGGATGATTGCCATCGACACCAACATCCTGGTCTATGCCCACCGGGAAGATTCGCCTTTCCATACACGCGCCCTGGCCTGCGTCGAATCCCTGGCCAACGCGCCGGCCCCCTGGGCGATTCCCTGGCCCTGCCTGCACGAGTTTTATGCGATTGCCACCCACCCGCGCATCTATGCGCCGCCGACGCCGCTCGATCTGGCGCTCCAACAGATCGATGCCTGGCTGGAATCGCCCACGCTGATCCTGCTCGGCGAATCGGAAATCCATTGGCCGACGCTGCGCGATCTGGTCGCCGCGGGGCGCTTGGCCGGTCCGCAAATACACGATGCCCGCATCGCCGCGCTCTGCCTGCAACATGGCGTCCGCACGCTGTGGAGCGCGGACCGCGATTTCAGCCGTTTCCCGCGTCTTAAATGCGCCAACCCCCTGATTGCCGACAATGCAACAAACTCCTGATCTTTTCGACGACGCCTGGAATCAAACACCCACCGTCCCGCCAGAACCGACTTCCGCCGACGCTCCCGCCCCGGCCGGAGAAGCCGGCGGCGGCCTGCCGCCCCCCACCGTCCCGCCAGCGCCGACTTTCATCGACGACGGCAGCACCCTGCCCCTCGACGCCTACGCCGAGCGCGCCTACCTCGCCTACGCCATGAGCGTGGTGAAGTCCCGCGCCCTGCCGCAGGTGGAGGACGGCTTGAAGCCCGTGCAGCGCCGCATCCTGCACGCGATGAACGAGATGCGCCTGCAGGCGACGGCCAAGCACGTCAAGTCGGCCCGCGTGGTCGGCGACGTCATCGGCAAGTTCCACCCCCACGGCGACAGCAGCGTCTACGACGCCATGGTGCGCGTCGCCCAGGACTTCTCGCTGCGCTATCCGCTGGTGGACGGCCAGGGCAACTTCGGCTCCCGCGACGGCGACGGCGCGGCGGCGATGCGTTACACCGAATGCCGCCTGACGCCGATCGCCGAATTGCTGCTGTCCGAGATCGACCGCGGCACCGTGGACTTCGTGCCGAACTACGACGGCACCATGGTCGAGCCCGCGCTGCTGCCCGCGCGCCTGCCCTTCGTGCTCCTGAACGGCGCCTCGGGCATCGCCGTCGGCATGGCCACCGAGATTCCGCCGCACAACCTGCGCGAGGTCGCCGAGGCGCTCAAGCTGGTTATCCGCAAGCCAACCGTCCAGCTCGAAGAAGTGCTGACCGTCCTGCCCGGCCCGGACTTCCCCGGCGGCGGCCAGATCATCGCCGCCCCGGCCGACATCCGCGCCGCCTACGAGAGCGGGCGCGGCAGCATCCGCATGCGCTGCCGCTGGCGCATCGAGGAACTGGCGCGCGGCCAGTGGCGCGTCATCGTCCAGGAGCTGCCGCACGGCGTCTCCACCGCCCAGGTGCTCTCGGAGATCGAGGCCGTCACCAACCCGCAGCCGCGCCCCGGCAAGAAGGATGTCTCCCAGGAACAGAAGAACCTCAAGCAGGTGATGCTCGGCGTGCTCGACGCCGTGCGCGACGAGTCCAACGAAAAGGAACCCGTGCGCATCGTGCTGGAGCCGCGCTCGTCGCGCATCCCGCAGGACGAGTTCATGGCCGTGCTGCTCGCGCGCACCAGCCTCGAAGCCAACGTGCCGGTCAACATGACCATGATGGGCACCGACGGCCGGCCGGCGCAGAAACCCTTGTTGCAGGTGCTGCACGAGTGGGTGCAGTTCCGCCACGCCACGGTCGAGCGCCGTTCCGCCCATCGTCTCGGCGAGGTCGAGCGCCGCCTGCACATCCTGGCAGGCCGCATGCTCGCCTTCCTGTCCATCGACAAGATCATCAAGACCATCCGCGAGGCCGACGAACCCAAGGCCGAACTGATGGCCAAGTTCAAGCTCAGCGAGATCCAGGCCGAGGACATCCTCGAAATCCGCCTGCGCCAGTTGGCGCGGCTCGAAGGCATCAAGATCGAGCAGGAACAAAAAGCGCTCGCCGAGGAGGCCAAGGAACTGCGCCGCATCCTCGAAGACCGCAAGGAACTCACGAAGCTCGTGGTCAGGGAAATCACCGAGGACGCCAAGAAATACGGCGACGACCGCCGCTCCCTCATCGAGGCCGTCGCCCCGGTCAGCACCGCCGAGGTGGCGATCCCCGACGAGCCCGTCACGGTCATCGTCTCGAAGAACGGCTGGGTGCGCACGCGCCAGGGCCACGGCATCGACCCGAACAGCATCGCCTACAAGACCGGCGACTTCCCCTACCTCGTGCAGGAAAGCCGCACGATCTGGCCGCTCGTCCTCATCGACACGAACGGCAGGGCGTATAGCGTGCGCGTCGCCGACCTGCCCGGCGGCCGCGGCGACGGCGTGCCCCTCGCCACCCTGGTCGAGTTCCAGGACGCCGGCAAGCTCGCCCATGCCCTCACCGACGCCCCCGAGGCCCACTACCTGTTCGCCAACTCCGGCGGCTACGGCTTCGTCGCCGGCATCGGCGATCTGGTTTCCCGCAACCGCGCCGGCAAGGCCTTCATGAGCCTCGAAAAAGGCGAAGCCCCCCTCAAGCCGGCAAAACTCGGTTCTGGTGAGACGGTGAATACGGTGGCCGCGATCTCCGCCAGCGCCCGCCTGCTGCTCTTCCCCCTCGCCGACGTCAAGACCATGGCCAAGGGCCGCGGCACCATCCTGCAGGCGATCGAGGCCAAGGACGAACTCGCCGCGGTCGCCATCGGCGACGGCAGCGCCTTCACCATCAGCGGCATCGGCCGCGGCGGCAAGCCCCAGGAACTGCGCCTCACCGCCAAGGACCTCGTCCCCCACCGCGCCGCCCGCGCCCGCAAGGGGCATCAGGTCGAGTCGAAGATCAAACCGGCGGGAATCGTCGCAAGCTGATTTAGACTATTACGTATGAATACCGTGCGTAATAGTCAGAACTGGACTGCCTCTTCAGCACAGCATGCGGTGCTCAAGCCATGAGCATACATGCTGCGCTGAGTCTCTTTCTTGAAGAGTATCCAAAAGCGATTTCTCGGTCTTTCGCAGGCGATGCTGTTGCCGAGTTCATTCGCAAGGATGTTCCAGAAACACTCTCATCCGTAATCGGAGCTAACCCAAGATACATAACCCATGGAAGCCCTGGCCAAGGCAACTGGGCACGAGCACCATGGGCTGCGGTCTATGACCGGTTTGTAACTGACAGTGCCCAGGATGGTTATTACGTCGTTTACTTGGTCAAAGAAGACTTCAGCGGCGTTTACATCTCTTTAAACCAAGGCATTACTGCTGCAAAGAGGCAGTACGGTGCGGAGGCAAAGTCAGCACTAAAAGTGCGTGCGTCCGATTTCCTCGCTCGGCTAGGCTCACATGCATCTGGCCTGCAACTTGGCCCCATCGACTTAGCATCTTCTGGTGGTTCTAACCTCAGTGCTTTTTACGAAGCCGGTGCAGTGTGTTCAAAGTACTATCCGAATGATGGCTTGCCTGAAGATCAGACTCTTAGTACGGATCTTTTGAATTTCATTAACTTGTACTTTGTGCTCGCCTCACGTGAAGCTCAACTTTTCGAACGAGCTGATGCAGAAGAAGATGAAATCAATCTTGGAGAAGAGGATCTTCGTACACTCCGTGAGCACAAGCGAATTGAGCGAAACAGAAAGCTAGCGCAAAAAGCAAAGCAAGCCCTTGGGTATGTCTGTAAAGCCTGCGGCTTTGACTTTGAATTGAAGTACGGCAGCATCGGTCGAGAGTTTATTGAAGCTCATCACTTAACCCCGCTATCTGAATTAAAGGGGCAACGGTTACTCCTTGATCCGAAGAGGGACTTCACAGTTCTGTGTGCAAACTGTCATCGAATGATTCATCGTTCCGAATTCGTTAATAGTGTTGAAGAGTTTCGATCGCATTATGTTGTTAAAAACGATCAATAACCTTCGACACTTACCATCAATAACGCCAGCCCACCAGCGCCGACTTTTCACCTATCCCCGAGACCACCATGCCCTCCCCCGAATTCCTCCTCACCGCCCTGATCGTCGCGCTGATTCCCGGCACCGGCGTGCTCTATACCGTCTCGACCGGCCTGTTCCGCGGCTGGCGGGCGAGCGTGGCGGCGGCGCTGGGTTGCACCGTCGGCATCGTGCCGCATCTGCTGGCGAGCGTGCTGGGGCTGGCTGCCCTCTTGCACATGAGCGCGCTGGCCTTCCAGGCGGTCAAGTTC